>CAYPGE010000077.1:0-25955 GCA_964409865.1 uncultured Pirellulaceae bacterium | reverse complement strand
CCTATGACGTGATCGGCCTGACAGCGCAGGTTCCGGGGGTGCAAACGGTCGCGGTGGTTCCCAATCTGACGTCGTATGATCTTCGGTTGTCACGCGTCAGCACGACAATCACCTTCGACGTCGATGCCAGCGGAAACGTGATCAGCAATCGTCCAACTTCCGTGACGGCGTTCGGCAACACTCTGACGTTCCTCAATACGAGTGTCACGATCGACCCCGGCGTCTACGAAGGCAGTTACGACGTAGTCGAGCTGACGCCGCAGACGCCCGGAATACAGACGCTGATCGTGGTTCCCGATGTGACGTCTTACGATCTTCGGCTCTCGCGCGTCAGCACGGCAATCACCTTCGACGTCGACGCCAGTGGAAACGTGACCAGCAATCGTCCGACCTCCGTGACGGCATCCGGCAGCACGCTGACGTTCCTCAATACGAGTGTCACGATCGATCCCGCCGCTTACGCAGGCAGCTACGACGTGGTCAGCCTGACGCCGCAGGTGCCGGGCGTACAGACGCTAGTCGTGGTTCCCGATGTGACTTCCTACGATCTTCGGCTCTCGCGCGTCAGCACGGCAATCACCTTCGACGTCGATGCCAGCGGCAACGTCGTTAGCGGTCGTCCGACCTCCGTGACGGCGTCCGGCAGTACCCTGACGTTCCTCAACACGAGTGTCACGATCGATCCGGCCGCCTACCAGGGTAGCTACGACGTGATCAGCTTGACGCCCCAGGCGCCGGGGACACAGACGATTGTGGCCGTTCCCGACACGCAGAGCTACGACGTGAGGCTCAGCGGAGCAACCCCCGGCTTCACCTTTGATGTGGACGCCGACGGCAACGTGATCAGCGACCGACCCGAGTCCGCGGGCGGATCGGGGAGTATCCTGACCTTCCAGAACCGGATCATTGCCATCAATCCGGGCGAATACACGGGCAGTTACTACGTCGAGGGTGGCAGTCTGCTGCCGCAAACAACGGGTGAGGCCTCCGTAGTCGTCGTGCCCGGCATGGACAACTACACGATTGGAGTAACGGGTGTCGGCAATTACGACTTCAGCGTCGACGCCAACGGTGAGCCCATTCCCTCCAGCATCGACGTGGACGTTTCGGGAGAGCTTCATACGTTCCTGCTGTCCCAGGTCAATCACGTGAACATCGATCCCCATGGCTTTACCGGCTCGTATACGATCGGAGGGGTCGGTTTATTTACCGGATATGAGACACTGGAACTCGATCCGGGAACGTACATGATCAACATCGCCGCCGGCGGCACGAGTAGCGACATCACGTTTGAAATAGACTCCGGCCACATCGTCACCAGCCAAAATCCATCGCGGGCGGTCGGCCTGGGAAATACGCTGACGTTCAATACGACGACGATCACCATCGATCCCGTCGCCTACGAAGGAACATTCGTGATCGAGGGCGGGGTTGACAACGGCTATGCGTCCGGGGCCCGAGATTTGGTACTCATACCGGCAATGCAGTCCTACGAACTGTATCTTAATTCGATTGCGCCGCGTCCCGTGTCCTTTGACGTGGATGCGGACGGCAATGTCACCACAAGTCACCCTGATGCGATGGAAGGCTCGGCCGGGAAACTGACGTTCAAGAATGTGGTCGTCACCATCGACCCGGGCCAGTACCAGGGAACGTATGTGGTTGAGGGCGGTATCGACGATGGGTACGCGTCCGGGGCCCGCGACTTGGTACTCATCCCGGCAATGCAGTCCTATGATCTCTACCTGAACTCGCTTGAACCTCGTCCTGTGTCGTTTGACGTGGATGCAGACGGCAATGTGACTACCAATCACCCCGATGCGATGGAAGGCTCGGCCGGGAAACTCACGTTCAAGAATGTGGTCGTCACCATCGACCCGGGCCAGTACCAGGGAACGTACGTGGTTGAGGGCGGTATCGACGATGGGTACGCCTCCGGGGCGCGCGACTTGGTACTCATTCCTGCAATGCGTTCCTACGATCTCTACCTGAATTCGCTTGAACCTCGTCCTGTGTCGTTTGACGTGGATGCAGCGGGCAACGTGACGAGCCAGCGCCCTGACGCCATGGAAGGCTCGCTCAGAAAACTGACCTTCAAGAATGTGATCGTCGCCATCGATCCAGGCGGCTATGCGGGCAGTTACTACGTCGAGGGTGGTAGTCTGCTGCCGCAAACAACGGGTGAGGCTTCCGTGGTCGTCGTTCCAGGCATGGACAACTACACGATCGGAGTGACGGGTGTCGGGAACTACGACTTCAGCGTCGACGGCAACGGTGAACCCGTGCCGTCCGAGATTCCTGTGACCGTTGGAGAGGATGCGTACACGTTTCTGCTCTCCCAAGTCGACTACGTCACCATCGACCCGGGCGAGTTCGCTGGCGAGTACAGTATTGTCGGTGGACCCGCCGGCCTGTTCAGTGGAGCGGTGGACTTTGCACTGGACGAGGGGACCTATACCTTGGCCCTCTATGGAATCAGTGGCGGTAGCTTCACCTTCACTGTTGACGCCGCCAGTTTTGTGAGTACGACGTCCGATGCCGCTCAGGGTGTTGGAAACACCCTTGTCTTGAATACCAAGACGGTCCACGTCGATCCGGGCAGCTATGGCGGTAGCTACACGGTCACCTGGGCGGGCGTCCCCCTCGACACCGGACTTCGCGACGTCGCGTTGGTCGGAGGTCTTCAGGCGAACTACAGTGTCGCTTTGAATGGAGTGGGGTACTTTCCCTTCGCCGTCGACGCGGACGGGGATGTGAGTACGACATCGGAGGCGGCCCATGCCGCAGGGGACACGCTTTACTTCAATAACAGTACGATTCACGTCGATCCGGGGGCGTATGGCGGTACCTACGCAGTCTCGTACGTGGGCGCTCCGCTTGCTGGCGGTTATCAAGACTTTGTCGTGGTCCCGGGTCTGCAGGCGGACTACAAGGTGAGTTTGAATGGAGTGGGCGTGTTCCCCTTCGCCGTCGACGCGGCGGGGAATGTGGCTACAACGTCGGACGCTGCTCACGCCGCGGCCGACACGCTGTATTTCAACAATAGCACCATCCACGTCGATCCGGAGGCGTACGCGGGTACCTACGCAGTCTCCTACGTGGGTGCCCCGCTTGCTGGCGGATATCGCGACTTCATCGTAGTGCCGGGTGTGCCGGGGGACTACAGGGTGAGTTTGAATGGAGTAGGTTTGTTCCGCTTCGCCGTGGACGCTGCCGGGAATGTGAGTACAACGTCCGATGCTGCGCAGGGTGTCGGTGACACTCTGTTTTTCAACAACAGCACGATTCGTATTGATCCCACTGACTATACCGGCACTTACACAGTCTCCCACACGGGTGTTCCCCTCGCAGGCGGCGTTCGCGACGTGGTGTTGGTCCCAGGCCTCCAGGCCGACTACTCCCTAAACGTCTCCGGATTCGGCGGCCATGCGTTCTCCGTCGACGCCGCCGGCCAGCCCGACCCATCCAGCATTCTCGTCGATGAGACGTACACGTTTCTCCTGTCGGCCGTGCCAACGATCGTCGTCAATGCGGCCGACGACGAGGACGACGGCGTCGCCGATGCCGCGCACACCAGCTTGCGTGAGGCGATCAACCTGGCCAATTCAACCGTTGGCGTCGAGGAAGAGATCATCTTCGCCATCCCGGGCACAGGCCCGCACACCATCGCCCTGACCGCCGCCCTCCCGACCGTCACCGATCCCGTGACGATTGACGGAACGACCCAGCCCGGCTACGCGGGCACGCCGCTGATCCAGGTCGACGGCACGGCCGTCGCCGGCTACGTACTGACAATCACGGCAGGCGATAGCACCGTTCAAGGACTCGCCGTTACCAACGCCTCGGTGGCGGCCATTGAATTGTCGGGCGGTTCCGGGAACCTCCTCGCCGACCTGGACCTCTCCTGGACCGGCGCCGATCCGACCGGCACCGGCGTTGACCTAGTGGATAGTCTCAATAACACGATTGAGTACGTGATCGCCACCAACCGCGAGACCGGCATTAGTCTGTCAGGCATTTCCGGCGGCAACACAATTCAGCAAAACGACCTTTCCGGCGCCGGTAGTCACGCGATCACGCCGTATTACGCATTCACAGGGCAGGGAAACCGGTATCTGGACAACGACCTGTCCGGTGCAGGCGGTTATGCCCTCCGAATCTCTCGTGACACGCAATTCGAGGTCTCGGGCAATGACTTCAGCGGTAGCGTTAATGGTCTGGCGTTGGAGTATATCGACGGTGTCGACATCTCCCCGGCTTCCGGGCCAGGCCAGGCGGACATCGATGTGAGCACCGTGACGGGCAACGGCCTGTACCTGTTGTATGTGACCAACTCGCGCGTCAGCGATTTGGACCTCTCGTGGACCGGAGACGGAACGTCCGGGCGCGGCATGGATCTGTTTGCCAGCTCGGACAACACGATTGAGAGAGTGATTGCCACCAACCGCAGGAATGGCATTACTCTGTCAGGGGCTTCCAGCGACAACACGATTCAGCACAACGTCCTTTCCGGTGCCGGCAACAACGCCATCGCGCCGTATTACATCTTCTCAGGGCAAGGAAACCGGTATCTGAACAACGACCTGTCCGATGCAAGCGGTTATGCCCTCCGAATCTCAGGTGACAACCAATTTGAGATCTCGGGCAATGACTTCAGCGGAAGCGTCAATGGCATCGAGCTGCAGTACGTCGACGCGGTCACCGTGTCGCCGGATCCCGGACCGGGGCAGATGGACATCGACGTGACCGCCGTGGCGGGCATCGGCCTGACTCTGTCCAGTGTGACCAACTCGTCCTTCAGCAGTTTGGACCTCTCGTGGACCGGAGCAGGCACATCCGGAAGCGGCATTAAGTTGATTTTCAGCTCGGGCAACACGATCGAAGACCTCGCAATCGCCAATCGAGACACAGGCGTTTACATCTACAATTCCTCTGACAACAGCGTTGTCCAAAGTACGCTGTATGGCAACGGGACCGGTATCTGGATTGCTAATGGAATCGAAAACAGCATCCGGGACAATTCGATCCGTTCCAACAGCGGGCTTGGGATCGATTTGGGCTCACTCGGCGTCACGGCGAACGATCCGGGCGACAGCGACACGGGCGCGAACAACCTGCAGAACTTCCCGGTTCTTTCGCAGGTCGGCAGCGGTTCGATGACCCGCGTCCAAGGCAGTCTAAACAGCACAGCCGAGACCACGTTCACCCTCGACTTCTATGCCAACACGGCGCCCAATCCGTCCGGTTACGGCGAAGGCGAGCGCTGGCTCGGTTCGACCACCGTCAACACCGACGCCTTCGGCAACGTCGATTTCGACGCCCTGTTGGCCGCGGCCAGCACGGTCGGCGAGTTCATCACCGCGACTGCTACTGCCCCCGACGGCAGCACCTCCGAGTTCTCCGCGGCCCTGGAGATCACCAACACGCCGCCGATCGCAAACGCGGGTGGGCCCTACGCTATTGGCGAAGGCCGTCCGCTGACGCTGGACGCCTCCGTTTCCAGCGATCCCGACAATGATCCGCTGCAATACCGCTGGGACTTCGACGGCGACGGGACATGGGACACCGCATACTCAACGGACCCCACGGCCGAATATACCTGGCCCGATGACTATGCCGGATCGGTCCTTGTCGAAGTCTCCGATGGCCAATCTTCGGGCACTGCCACGACGACGGTAACCGTCAACAACGTGGCTCCGACGCTGACTGTTGACACAACCGCCGTGATAATCGGCGAGGGTTCCTCGACCAGCAAGACCATCACCACCAGCGACGTGCCGGCCGATACGGTGAGCGTTGCCGCGACGATCGGTACCATCTCCGGCTCCCGCGACAATTGGACCTGGAGCTACGATGGACTGGACGACTTGGCGACCACGCTGGTGACGGTCACGGCCACTGACGAGGAGGGCGGCGAGACGACCGCCACGTTTGACCTGGCCGTGAACAACGTGGCGCCGACGGTAGCTGGCGCCGAATTCACCATCGACGAGAACAGCCCCAGCGGCACGCTTGTCGGGACTGTCACGGCGATGGATGCCGGTATCGACACGCTGACCTACAGCATCACAGGGGGCAACGGCGAGGCGGCGTTCGCGATTGACTCTGAAACTGGGGCGATTACGGTTGCCGACACGACGCAACTGGACTTCGACGACGCTGAGTTCCTCACCCTTGAAGTGCAAGTGGCCGATGACGACGGCGGCACTGGGACGGCCCAGGTGACGATCAACCTCTTGAACCAGGCCAGCATCACGGGCGAGGTGTTCGTGGACGTGAATCAGAACGGGTTGTACGACGCGAACGAGCCGGGAATTGACGACGTGATCATCGAGCTATTGGACGAATTCGGCATGCCCGTCCTTGACGATCTGGGCAACCCCATCACGGCGACCACCGCCAACGGCGGATTCTACCTGTTCGAGGACCTTGACATCGGAACGTACCAAGTGCACGAAGTCCAGCCCACCGGCGTGGATGATGGACCGGAAATCTTGGGAACAATCGACGGCCAACTCGCGGGCACCATCGTGGCCAACGACATGATGCAACTCGAACTCGCCAGGGCCGATGCCGCGGACTACGTCTTTGCAGAACTCGGCCAGCAGGTGGCCAGCGGAGACGCCGCGACCATCGGCTTCTGGCACAACAAGCACGGACAGGCGTTGATTACGCAAGGCGGCACTGCGCTGGCCCAATGGCTGACAGCCAATTTCGATAACGTTTTCGGTGACGAGTTCGTCGGTGCCGATGGGACTGGCGTGGCCCGGTTCTTCAATGACCAGTTGTTCAAGCAAGTGGGCAAGAAGTCGGCCGGTCCCGCCAAAGTCGACGCCCAGTTCATGGCCGTGGCACTGGCGACGTATTTCACCAGTAGCAACTTGGCCGGTAACGTTGCCACCGAGTACGGCTTCAACGTCACCGACACGGGTATAGGGACACGCGTCGTCAACGTGGGGTCGGGCGGCGCTGCCTTCGAGGTAGCCGACAATACGGACTTGACCATCATGCAACTGCTGCAGGCGACCAACGCCTTGACAGACCTGCCCGACGGCATCAGCGGCTTTGCCCACATCTACGACGCGAACGGGGACGGCCAGATTGACGACGCCGAAGCCGCCCTTCGCGTCATGGCCAACGGCGTGTACAGCACGATCAACGAACAAGGAGACGTGTGAGCGGAAAGCGTCTGCCATTCGAGGATGGACGGAACGACGATTGTCCAACGCCGGGCCCGTGTGTCGCGTTACGCGAAAGACGGGCCGGAAGCATTCGATTCCACTCTTCCCTCTCACGCGCACCAGGGCCGTTTGCGGCTGGCGACTTTTTGCAGGGCTTCGAGCGCGATCTTGACGTCGGCTTCGACTTGGAAATCGAACATTCCGGCGATGATGAAATCGGCCCCGTTGCGATAGGCGTAGGGGAAGGCCATCTGCGGTTTGATGGCCCCGGCGGCCATTACCTTGAACGCCACCCAGGGCTTTTCCACCTTTTCGAAAAAGGCCGCCGTCTCCTCGGGATTGTTGCACCACATGTTGTCGTTGTTCTTGTCGTGGTCCGAAGCATTGCCCTTCATCCAGTCGTATTCCACCCGGCTCTCCTTGGGCGTGGCCGACCAGTAGCGGTCCATGTGAAACGTCTTGACGTAGTAATCGGCGTTGACCTTGTCCCGTTCACAGGCCACGGGCATGTTCAGCGAATGGCCGCCGACGCCGGCGGGGACGCCCTGGGCTTTGATCAATTCGACCATCTGCGCGATCACGTCCGTCGAACCACCGCCCATCATGAACGAATCTGTCACGCCGCCGTGCGAATACAGCAGCGTGGCCCCCAAGTCGATCTGCCGCTTGATGGCCTCGTTCATCTTGGCCTTGTCGGCAATCAGCGGGACGCAGACCATGGTCTGGATTTTGGGGTTGTGGGTCTGATTGTACTTCGTGATCGGGTCCCAGCAGGCGGGGTCCAACTGGATCGCGTTGATCCCGCAGGCCTGACACAGTTCCAAGGTCTCGAAGATCTTGGCCTCGGTATTGTAAGAGGTAAACAGCTTGGACGCGTACATCAGGTCGCGGCTGTGGGCCCAGCCCCCGATCAGATTGCCGCCGATGAACAGGCGGCTGAGGGATACGTTGCCGATCTTGCCGCACGGCAGGCTGCCGGGGGGGATGTCAGTCTTGGGCTTTTCCGCCGCGGCGGTCTGAGCCGTGCCGTCCTGGAGCGCGGCTGCCAGAGTCGTCTCCTCGATGCTGGTGTGTACCGCACCAACCGCTGCCGCTCCGAGAACGCCCTTCGCCAGAAAACATCGACGGTCAATTCTGTCTGCCATTGCTGGTTACCTCTCCCTTGGGAAATCCAACTGCTTCGTTCCGACGCCCAACCCCACCTTTTCTGGTGTGAACTCCGCCCGGATCGCTTCCGGCCAGTCAACGCATTCTAGTGTCTCCATGCGAAACAGGGAAGTCAAGCCGTCCATTCAGCAGGGGTTGGGAAGTTGCTTGACATCATCGCGGGCGTGTTGCAGTCCTGTTCAAACTGGTACGGCCGCGGGTATACTGCACGCCGTCGCGGGATCTGAGCAGCGTTCGAGAAATAACGGTCCAGTGTTTCTTGCCGATCATCACACGGAGTGTGATGGCTACTTTGACGGGGCGACGGTTATTTCTCGAGCGCTGCTAACCTGGGTGCGGACGTTGGAGAGGTCAGCGCATGAACCGCCGTTGGTTTCTTTGGCCAGTGCTTGTTTTCCTCGCTTGCTCTGTCGGCGGCGGGCTCGGCGGGGCCTTGGCAGCAAGCGACGAGGCAACACGACGGGTTTCGGTCAGAGATGTCCTGACGCTGCGGGATTCTGTGGGGCGTGAGATGACGGTGTACGGCCGTGTCACCGCCAGCAGCGTCTCGGAGCGCAGCGGACACCACTTCCTGAATTTCGACAACCGCGAGTTCTCCGTCATCTGTTTTGCCTCGGACTTGAGCAACTTCACTTCGGGCAAACCGGCGGAGTTGTACCGGGGGCGGGATATCGAGATCACGGGCTTGCTGGAGCGGTACCGGGACAAGCTGCAGATGCGGCTGCGCGATCCCGAGCAGGTCAAGATCGTCGAGTCGGCTGCGGGCAAATCTGCTTCATCCAAATCTGCTCCGTCGCCTGACGCCGCCAAGGTGGAACTGAAGAAGGTTGGGGCCGCTGCATGGTTGAGTCCCGCCGGCTTGCGATACCAGGGCCGCGACCCGGACGGGCTGACGCGTGTCGAGCACGTGCTGCGTCACGCCCGCGACGTGCCAGACCGCGAGGGTTCGCACGGCGTGTTCGACGGAGGTCCTGACGCGGTCTTTGCCGTGATCGACGAAGCGTGGCAGAACGTGGAAAAGAAGAGAATCCGCCCCACGGTCGAAAACGACCGCAGCTTGTACACCGTGCCGATGGGCCGGCGCGTCGGCTATCTCGGCGGGCGTGCGGGTGCCTCGCGAGGCCACCCGCCGCTGAGCCGCATTTTTCTGGTCATCGAGACCGGGACCACGAACGTCATCACCGCTTTTCCGAAGTGAGTCGCCATGCCAGAGCAAGAACAGCCTTACCTCCGCTCGTGTCCTTTCTGCGGCGATGGCTTGCTGCGGCTGTACCGTTGCGGGCGCTGCGGGGCCGTGGTTGCCATGTGTGACGAGTGCGAACTGATCTGGCGCGACCTCGCCAAAGTCCGCCGCAGGGGCAAGCCCCAATCCGACGCCGCCTTCCCCGCCTGCCCCGCCTGTGGCGCGAAACGCGTCAAGTGGTCCCGCCTGAGCCGGGACGAAATCCGCGAGGCGAGCCTGGAAGAGTACTTGGCGAAGCAAGCGAGAAGAAACAAGTCGCTGGCGGACGAGTGAAGAAAAACGAGGAAGTGCCGTTTGCGTACTTGTACCCTCGTATCTCTTCTCGCTTCCAATCCGTTGTCTGTCGCCGGATGAGATTCCGGCCAGGCCAGCCAAGCTCTCACTTCCGCGCAGGCGGTCTCGGCGCCCCCGCAGCCGGCAAGAACTGGATCGCGTCGGCGTGGGCGTTGCCGCCGGCGTCCTTGTTGCCGATTTCGACTCCGGCCGGAGCATCGGGGCGGAAGTCAAACTCGCCCAGCGAGATGAAACCGTTGTCCAGCGGCGGCGGCTCGCGCATGTTGATCTGCTTGATGACCGGGCCGGCCGGAGAAATCACCGTGACCGGAACGCGCGTGCCGCGATTCTCGTGCGGCTGATACGCCAGCCGGACTTCGTACCGCCCGGCCGCCGGCGGTTTGAACTCGAAACGAATGCTGGCCCCCGAACCGGCGGACGCGTACAGGTAACCGTAACCCACGTAGCCCTTCAAGCCGGTGCCCTCGTTCCAGGTGCCTGTCTTGACCGCGTTGCGATCGTCGATCACGACGCCGGGCAGCGTTTCGGGATCCAGGCCGGTCGGCGGGCCAAACGGCGAAGCCAGGCGGGGCACGTCCGCCGGGATGACGATCTCGGCGGTGACGGTTTCGCGCCGAGCCTTGCCGGGCAGTTCCAGCAGCTTCTTGAGTTCATCCAGGTGCTTTTCGTAGACGTCCCGCGGCGTGCAATCCTGCTGGACGCAGATCGAGGCGGCGCGGCCCACCACTTCGCCCATCATCCCGCAGGTCTTCATCACCCGCACCGTCCCCAACGCCTCGTGCGTGACGCTGATGCAGCGGCCGGCCATGAACAGGTTGGGGATGTTCCGCGAGTAGAAACAGCGGTAGGGAACGGGATAGCCGTAGGCGCGGTCCACGCGGGCGTCGAACTTGGCCACCGAAATGAACGGGTTGTCCGGGAATTTTTCCGCGTACTCTTTCTTCGGATAGTGCAAGTCGATCGACCAGGTGCTGGGCACGCAGCCGTCAGGAAAATCGCGTTTGCTGACGATATCCTCTTGCGTCAGGATCACATCGCCCAGCAGACGCCGCGATTCCCTGGGCCCGCCGATGAACGCCACCCAGGACAGAAACGCATTCGGATGCTGCGCGGCGCCGTCCCCGTTCTTCATGGCGTTGAACGCTCCGAAAACGGCCCGCAAGTTCCAATCGCGGATGGCTTCCGCATCGTTGATCGGGTCCTTGTCGAAACCGCTCTCCCAGAACCATGGCCCATGATGGTCGCGGGGGTAGGGGAAATCGTTCATCGTCAAGTCCAGCGCCCAGGGCGTCTCCGGGAACTTGGTCGGCTCCGTGGCCTCGTCCCAACGCCACATGTTGCTCATGCCCATCCGGCCCTTGGGCGTCATATCGTAGTGAGCGCCCGCCAAGGCCCCCAGCGTGCCGTGCCCCGTGGCGTCGCAAAACAACTTGCCCGTGAACCGCTTGTGCTCGCTGGTGCGAGTGTCAAAGGCCAGCACGGCTTTGATCTGCTGACCGTCCATCTCGACCTGGTAGGCAAAGTGGTTCAAGAACAACTCGATGTTCTTCTCGGCCCGGACCACCGACTCCTTGACCTTGTCGCCGAATTCCTCGTACTGGCCGGGCGACTTCTTGGCCTGGTCGGCGAACTCCTCAACGATTTCACCGATCCGCGGGAACCGGCCGCGGCGAACCAGGCCGTTGGCCCACACCCGCACTTCACTGGACCCGTTGCCGCCCAGCACCGGCCGGTCCTGGATCAAGGCGACACGGCACCCCATCCGCGCTGCCGAGATCGCGGCTCCCAGGCCCGAGTAGCCTCCGCCCGCCACGATCAGATCGTAACCGGACAGTTCCGTCGGCTTTTCGCTCAACCCCAACAGGTCCCGCCGCCAGCTTGCCAGGACCTCGGAACTGTCGGGCGGCGTTACGTTGGCGTCGCTGGTAAAGAAGATGGCGTCGCAGCGGCCGTCGAATCCCGTCAGGTCGTGCAACGCCAACTTGACGTCCCGCTGCTTGATGGTCACCGTGCCGCCGCTGTGCCAAGACCATTCGGCGCCTTGCGTACCAAACGTCTCGGCCAGCGGCTGGCCGTCGATCAGCAATTGAAACCGACCCGGCTGGCCGGTCGCGCCCCACCGTGCCACCCAGTCCTTGGTGCGGACCCAGACGCGATACTCGCCCGTGGACGGCAAGGTGACCATCGTCGACGCGTCTTCGACGGGCTTGCCCAAACCGTGGGCCAACAGATACGGCGAACCCATCAGATGGATAAACTGCGTATCCAGCATCCACCCCCCGGGCTCGGCGAAACTCTCGGCTTCGACCAACACCTGGTCAGCCCGGCTGGACGCGGCCAGCACGAGACTCAGCACGGCACAGACTAGCGTGACTCGGCGCATGACGGACTCCTTGGTCTTTCGTGGGTTTCGTGTCCTACGTGGTTCCTTCTTCTGTCAGAGTATGTTAGCTGCGCGACGCGCTGTCCGACAACCCGCCAGCAGATCGGTTTTCTATTGGGACTGACAGGGGACCGTTGCGGCGGCAGTTGCTGGACAACACGCTTGCGGGCCTCCCTCCAGAGACCTTAGAATGTCGTGCAACACGTGGCGGCGTACGGTCATACTTTTGGACTGCGGCGCCTTGTCGCCGCTTTTTCCAACGGTGGGCGGTACTCAAAGCGTGGAGTTCTACCGGATCTCGTACAAAGCGGCGACAAGGCGCCGCACTCCCAAACGACGGAGGCACACGACATGTTCCAGCATCCTCGGCGTGAATTCCTGAAGCAGTCCGGTTTGACGGTGGCCGCCACGGCCGCTTGGAGCCTGAGTCCGGCGGCCGGGCGGGCCGCCGGTGCGAACGAGAAGCTCATCGCCGCCGTCATCGGCCCCGGCGGCATGGGCGGCAGCCACCTGCGACAACTGGTCGGCCGGCAAGACGTGCAAGTCGCCTACGTTTGCGACGTGGACGCCAACCGTCTGGCCGCAGCGGCACGAGTGGTGCAGGAAGCAACCGGCCAAGCACCCAAGGCGGTCAAGGACCTGCGGCAGGTACTGGACGACAAGACCGTGGACGCCGTCTGGATCGCGACGCCCGATCACTGGCACGCGCCGGCCACGATTCTGGCCTGCGACGCGGGCAAACACGTGTACGTGGAGAAACCCTGCTCGCACAACCTGCGCGAAGGCCGGCTGATGGTCGAAGCCGCTCGCCGCAACAACCGCGTCGTGCAGGTCGGGACTCAATCGCGCAGCACCGAACACGTCATACAGGCCGTGCAGGCTCTGCGTGACGGTGTGATCGGCGACGTGCTGGTAGCCAAGGCCTGGAACAGCCAGCGGCGAGGCAGTATCGGGCACCAGCCGCCCAGCGACCCGCCGCCGCACCTGGATTTCGACCTCTGGCTGGGTCCCGCTCCGGCGTGCCAGTATCGAGCCAACATGCTGCACAGCATCTGGCGCTGGTGGTACGACTTTGGCGCGGGAGACATCGGCAACGATGGCGTCCACGACATCGACCTGGCCCGCTGGGGACTGGGTGTGGACGTCCAGCCCAACACGATTGCGGCCTTGGGCGGAAAGTACTTTTTTGACGACGACCAGCAATGGCCCGACACGCAATACGTCGTGTTCGAGTACGCCGGCGACGGGCAGAAAACGAAGACGAAGCAGTTGATCTTCGAACAGCGGATTTGGTCGCCGTACTTCCAGGAAGGCCACGAGAACGGCAACGCCTTCTACGGCACCAAAGGCGTGATGATCTTGGGCAAGCAGACCGGCTGGAAAGTCACTTTGGAGGGCAACAAGCCGGGCCCCACCGGAACCGGGACGTTCTCGCTGCCGCACCATCACCAGAACTTCCTGGATTGCATCCGCAGCGGAGCCCGCCCGCATGCCGACATCGAGATCGGCCACCTGACGGCGTCCTTGTGCCACTTGGCAAACATCGCCACGCGGGTGGGGCGAGTCCTGCGTTTCGATCCGCAGACCGAGCAGATTGCGGACGATCCGGAAGCCGCAAAACTCCTCCGCCGCGAATACCGCCCCGGCCACTGGGCGGTGCCGAAAGGCGTCTGAATCACCGGCTTTCCTGAAACAGGTCGATCTCCGGGCAGGGATCGATCTTGTCGGCGGCCTGATGCAGCACCCGGTCGACGGCGAGCTTCAGGTCACCCGTCCGCGGGCTGAACCGCGTGTTCAGCAAGGCCACCATGTTGCGGCCGTCATGCCGGCGGATGAGGATGGTGGCGGTCCCGGGAAGCGAGCCGGTGTGCCAGCGGTTGATCCGGCCATCGGCCAGGATCCGGTTCATCCAGCCCAGGGAATAGTAGAACGATTCGGTCTTGTCGTCGGCGTCGTCCCCGGCTGAGTCCGTCGGCCGCCCGTACATCAGATCGATGCTGGCGCGGTTCAGAATCGGACATTGGTCGGGGTTGTCGAAGGCCGCGGCAAAGCGGGCCAGGTCCACCGCGGAAGCGAGCCAGCCGCCGTGAGCGTCCATCGCCTCCAGATAGAACGCGCCGTACGGCCGGGGCACGGACTGGCCCAGGTCGGCGGCAAACACGGACGGCCCTTGTTCCGGATCGTAGTACCG
Organism: uncultured Pirellulaceae bacterium; assembly: GCA_964409865.1. Taxonomy (GTDB): domain Bacteria; phylum Planctomycetota; class Planctomycetia; order Pirellulales; family Pirellulaceae; genus Anammoximicrobium. The sequence continues at coordinate 11,496 of CAYPGE010000077.1, read as the reverse complement.
CACCTCGTCCGGATCGCAGCGGTCCTGCAACCGCGTCTTGCCCAGTCGCATCGAGCGAATCCCCAGCGGCGCCAGCACCTGTTCTCGGACGTATTGTTCGTAGCCGGTCCCCGACACTGCTTCGATCACTCGGCCCAGTAGACAGTAGCCGTAGTTGGAATACGCATACCGCTGGCCAGGCGCAAAGTCGAGTTTCCGTCCCAGCATGACGCGGATGATGGGCTCTGGCCTGGCCGGCGGCGGCACCCCCAACAACTCGGCGAACCGGACCGATTGAAACATCGGGTCCAGCGACGCGTTGCGATCCCAGCCGCCACGATGCTGCAGCAGATGGCGAATCGTAATCAGTCGCTGCCGCTCGTCGAACGTTGCGCCGCCCGTCAGAAACGGCTCGTGTCTGAGGATCTCGAAGACGCGATCGTCCAAAGACAAGTGACCGCGTTCGGCCAGTTGCAGGACCGCGACGGCGGTAATCGGCTTGGAAATACTGGCGATGCGAAAGAAACTCGTCGGCGCGACGTGTTGCCCTTGTTCTCGATCAGCAAACCCGAAGCCCTGGGCATACACCAATCGCCCCTGATCGGTGATGGCCACGGCGGCACCGGGAACCTCGTGCCGTTGGAAGAAGTCCGACAGCACCTCGTGACAGCCGGCCAGTCGCGGATCGGGCCGCGCGGCGCCTCCCGCCGGCTCACTGGCCGGGGAGGCAGCCGTCAACAACCAGCCGATGAGCACAAGCGTCCACACGGTTCGGCACGTGCGTCCCATTCGTTCACCCCCGTTTGCCGATTTGGGCCACGAGGGCTTTCTCGTCGGGGAATTCACCGGTCTGGAGTTTCGAACACACCAGAACGCCGTCCACGGTGAGTTCGAAGCAGCCGCCGCTGGATGGCTGCAATTCCAGGCCCTCGATGCGTTGCTTGAACTGGCTGAGGATCTTGGCCGCCAAACTGACGGCGTGCGGCTCGTAGTTTCAAGCCGCGCAGTAACGCAGTTGAATTTTCATGCTTTTAACTCCTCCGGGATGCCTAACATCGCACGAACCAAGACGCTACTTGCCCTTTCCCTTGACAGGTTTCTTCTTCGGCGTTTTTTTCGCCGCGGCAGCTTTGGGTTTCTGAACGGACTTGGACGCCTTGGCCTCCGACTTCTGACGGAAAGCCAAGCTCCAGTTCTGTGCGTACTTTTTGGATGCACCAAGACGCGTGGTGGTCACAGCAGTCCTCCTTGTCGTGTTTGGTGTCGATGCGAACAGCCATCGCGCCGCAGTTGCGGCAGTCGAAACTTGACAGAATAACTACCGCAGAAGCCAACAGAAATCAAGCGGTGCAACCGGCTCACCCGACTTTGTTGCCTATTCCCAGCGGGCCTCGCGACCCCGGGCTTCTTCACTTGTCCTCCGCCACCGGACCCAGGGCCAGCGCATAGGCGATGGCGTGACAGCGGCAGTGCGAGATGCTGATCAGGATCTGCTCGATGCCCAGCCGCCGACTGGTCTCCAACACGCCGCCGCTGAGCGCAAGATAGGGCCGGCCGCCGACTTCGTTGCGGACCTCGATGTCGCACCAACTGATTCCTCGCGACCAGCCGGTGCCGAGCGTCTTCATGACGGCCTCTTTGGCCGCCCAGCGGCCGGCGTAGTGCTGGGTGGCCGCTTTGCGTTCGCTGCAGTACTGAATTTCGTGCGGCGTGAACACGCGTCCCAGAAACAACTCGCCGTGACGCTCGATCATGTCGGCGATCCGCACGATCTCGACAATGTCGGTGCCGATCCCGATCACGTTCATGATTTTGCCTTTACGCCGCAGGCTTCCTGGGCTCGCCGCAACGTTTGTTGGGCTCGAGCGCGGGCGCGTTGGGCGCCGTCCCCAAGAATCTCGCGGACCCGTTCCGGATGCGCGGCCAACTCCAGACGCCGTGCCCGCGCCTCGGAAAAATAGCCCTCGGCCGCGCCGGCCAACGCCTTCTTGACCTCGCCATAGCCGAATCCGCCGGCGCGATACCGGGTTGCCATCGCCTCCCGCTCCGCGTCGCTGGCGAACAGGGAGTACAACTCGAACAGTGCATCCGTCTCCGGAATCTTGGGCTCCTCGATGGGGCGCGAATCGGTCACCATCCGCATCACCTTCTTCCGCACCGACTTGGGATCCTCGAAGATCTCGATCGTGTTGTTGTAGCTCTTCGACATCTTCTCGCCGTCCGTGCCGGGCACCCGTGCAGCATTCTCCAGGACTTTGGCCTTGGGCAAGACAAACACGTCGCCAAACGTAAAGTTGAAGCTGCCTGCCAAGTCGCGGCAGACCTCGATGTGCTGAACCTGGTCCTCGCCCACCGGCACCAGATCGGAGTCATAGGCGAGAATATCTGCAGCCATCAACACAGGGTAAGTGAACAGGCCGGCGTCGGCGGGAATTCCTCTTGCCTTCTTCTCCTTGAAGGCATGGCAGCGCTCCAGCAGTCCCAGCGGCGCGCCGGTCATCAGGAGCCACGTGAGTTCGCACACTTCCGGGATGTCCGACTGGACAAACAACGTGGCGCGATTGGGATCCAGCCCCAGGGACAACAAGTCGAGGGCCGCTTCGACGGTGTTCTGCCACAACGTTTCGCGGTCACGGACCGTCGTCAAAGCGTGCAGGTTGGCGATGAAGTAGTACGCCTCATTGTCGTACTGCAAGTCGATGTACTGGCGGATCGCGCCAAAGTAGTTGCCCCAGTGGAATCGGCCTGTGGGTTGAATTCCGGAAAGTACTCGCATGTTCGTGTGCCGTGGGTCAAGCTGAGGGCGAGTGCATCGCCCGATTCCTGGAATGAGTCAAGTCGCGGCGCAACCCGTCGCGCCCACTGAGGGCCGGGCTGCCGCGGGGATCTGTAACGAGCCGACGAGTTCCGCCACCGAAGCCACCCCGGCTTCGGCCAAGGCCGTGGGCAGCGCATCCAAGAGTCTCATGGTAACTGCCGGATCGTAATAGTTGGCGGTTCCGATTTGTACCGCGCTGGCGCCCGCCACGAGAAACTCCATCACGTCGTCAATCGTCGCGATTCCGCCGATCCCCACCAGCGGAATCCGGACGGCGCGGGCGACTTGGTACACACAGCGCAACGCAATCGGCTTGATCGCCGGCCCGCTCAGGCCCCCTAAGACGTTGCCCAAAATGGGCTTTCGACGACGCCAGTCGATGGCCATGCCCAGCACGGTATTGATCAAGCTGACGGCATCGGCCCCGCCCTCGGCTGCCCCGGCGGCGATGTCGGCAATCCGCGTCACATTGGGGGTCAGCTTCGCCAGAATGGGCAGGGAGCAGGCATTTCGCACCGCTGCGACAAGTCGCCGGCAGGAATCGGCATCGGTGCCAAAATCAACGCCTCCCGTCACATTGGGGCAAGAGATGTTCAACTCCAAGGCCGCAACCCCCGACTGCCGATCCAACTGGGCCGCCATGTCCACGAATTCCTCGTGGGTACGGCCTGCGATGCTGACAATGATCGGCGCTGTGACCATGCGCAGGTACGGCAGATGATGGGCAATGAATGCGTCGATCCCGTCGTTGTCCAGCCCGATGGAGTTGAGCATCCCGCCCGTCGTTTCCACCGTCCGCCACGGCGGGTTTCCCGGCCGCGGCTGTTTGGTGATGGTTTTCGGCAGGATCGCTCCGAGGCGGCTCAGGTCGACCAGATGGGCCATCTCCCGCGCGTAACCAAAGGTGCCCGAAGCCACCAGGATCGGGTTCGGCAGTTGAAGTCTTCCCAGCTGGACCGTGAGTGACATGGAGTGAGATGCCATGAATCGTCGGGAGCAGATCGTCGCGCGGCAAAAGCGACAATGTAGCGAGAAGCGACGAGGTGGGCAATGTCGCGTTCCGGTCCTGGCGCGCACCGTTGATCGCTCGCCGCTGTCGGAGAAGCGAGAACCGAGCGCTGATGGTCCGCCCAACCGCCACTCAACCGGCGGGTTTCGCGCGGCTGGCGACGGAGGCGCAGTGTCGCAGGCTAGATCACGCCGCCGTGAACTCGATACGGCGTCATGTGGCTCGGCTGGTCCAGGAACCAAAACCGTTCCCATTCCAGAAGAATATTGCGCAGATCCTCCGACGTGAAAATCAATTGATCGGTGCGCTTCACCGGGTCCCCGGAATAGATCGGGAGAAAACACCCGACGTTCCCAGCGACGGCGACGCCTAGCAGCGCCGATAAGATGAGCCGACGCATCACTTGACTCTCCTCCATGATTAGGAAGCGATGACTTGGCGGTGCCAGAAACCGGTCGCGACCGGTATTTCCGGCTGGTGGTCTTCACTTGGTCGACTGCCACGCGCCGATTCGAGCCGGCGCAACCCATCTCCGATGGGCTACGGATCAGCTCCCAGACCGATTCTCGAACTGTTTTCTTCCGCACTCACGCCGCTGCCGGACGATTCGGCCGAAGCGGGCATCGTCTCGGTCCCTGGTTCGCTCGTATGCGCCGTCGGTTCGACTCTCGTTTCGTAGGGGGCGGCCAGACCACTGGTCACGCCGAAACCCGTTTGCTGTAAGGATGTTGCAGCTTCTCTCCGACGTTCGCGTTGCTCGGCCAGTATCCGAACGCGCTCCTCCATCTCCTTGCCCGGCTTGAACGTCACGACCCACTTCTCAGGGACATCCACACGTTGCCCCGTACGCGGGTTGCGGGCCTTTCTGGACGCCCGTTTCTTGACCTCGAAGACCCCGAAATTCCGTAACTCGATCCGGCCCTCTTCCACCAAAGCCTCGACGATGGCGTCAAACGTCTTCTGTACGATTTCTTTGGTCTTGAGTTGCGTCAGTCCGAGTTCCTCGGAAATCGTCTTTACGATCTCTTTCTTAGTCACGACTTGACTCTCCCGTGACAGTGGGGGGAACGCGTCCTTGCTGTAGCATTCCAAAAATGTTGCGGACGCCCCAAGTGTAAATCCTGCAAGAAGTAGAGTCAAGGTCAGTGACTGCTTATGTCGCTGTTCGCTGTCCCCGAATTATCGGCTGCACAACCGGCAAGCTTTAGACAATCGCTACAATCGCTACAGAAAGCCAACGAGTTCTCAGATCTCAGATCCATGATTGCCACCGTCGAACCAAGATGGGTTCAGATCGAGATGCGAGCGCGTTTTGCCTCGATTTCTTCGAGCGAATGAAGCTGTCCCCTTCCGCTCCCTGGGCAGACTTCGCAAGTCCGCTGCCAGTCTTCAGGGGTTCGGGTGTTCGAGTTCCAGAACGGCCAGGTCCGGCACTGCCGAGGGCGGACCTCGTAGACCGCGCACCGTCGAGTCAGGCCGTCGAGAAACACGCAATCACCATTGGCATATTCCCGTAAACTCTTGCGCCGCCCGATATTGCGAACGTACAACTGCTCAAAATCTGCTTCGCTCCCCAGGCCCACTGCCAGAGCCAACGCCGAAATCTCTTCGTGATTGACCCAGACGTAGCCGGGACCTCCGGTACAGCAATGCCCGCAGGCAGTACAGGAAAACCTTAACCCCTCTGCGTACCAAGGTTTAGCCACGGTGTCAGCCATTGCTTTTGTTGCTGGCTCGAACAGGTTGACGCCACTTGATTGCCGCCAAGCGTAACATTCCAGATCGGCGTTGTCGACGCTGTACGTATTGAGACGTCAGGATGGTAAGCTTTGTCGGGGACGTAGACAAGGTTCGCAATGAGGTTTTGTCGCCTTTCGCTCCGCGAAAGGGCGTCCTTTCGCGGAGCGAAAGGCGACGTCGTTTGTGGACCGGTCCCAAGCACCTGGGGTTGTTGTCGAGGTTTGCGATGCGAGTGACCGCCTTTTTGTTGAAAATCGTGATAGCAGCGCTGCTCGTGGGCCTTTTCGCTTCAGAGCCGGCTTTGGCCCAGACGGGTGGCGAATTTGAAATCCGAGTGACCGACGAAGCCACGGGGCAGCCGATCCCCGTTCGGATGCATTTGAAGGATGCACGAGGCAAACCGGTCAAACCTGCCAAGTTGCCGTTCTGGCACGATCACTTCGTTCTGCCCGGCAAGGCGGTGCTAGAACTTCGTCCCGGCACGTACACCTTCGAGATGGAACGAGGGCCGGAATACCGCATCCGCACCGGGAACTTCGAGATCCGCCGCGGAGACGCCGACAGCCGCGAGGTAATGATGCAGCGATTTGTGGACATGAAACAGGAGGGCTGGTGGTCGGGCGATTTGCACATCCACCGTCCGCTCGGCGAGATCGAACTGCTGATGCTGGCGGAAGATCTGCACGTCGCGCCCGTGATCACCTGGTGGAACGCGACCAATGCCTGGTCCAACGTTGCACGCCCGACATCGCTGCTGACCTGCTTCGATCAGGACCGCTTTTACCACGTCATGGCGGGCGAAGACGAACGCGGCGGCGGAGCGTTGATGTACTTCAATTTGAAAGAACCGCTGCCGATCGCCGACGCAGCAAGGGAGTATCCCAGTTCGTGCGAGTACCTGAATCTGGCACGGCAGGATCCGGATGTCCATATCGACATGGAAAAGCCCTTCTGGTGGGACGTGCCGGCCTGGATCGCCAGCGGCAAGGTGGATTCGATTGGGCTGTGCAACAATCACATGCAGCGCGACGGCATGCTGAACAACGAGGCTTGGGGAAAACCGCGAGACCGGCTTTCGTTTCCAGATCCCCACGGCAATGGATTATGGTCGCAGGCCATCTACTACCAGCTTCTCAATTGCGGCGTGAGGATTCCGCCATCGGCAGGAAGTGCTTCCGGAGTGCTTCCCAATCCCGTGGGCTACAACCGCGTCTACGTGTACTGCGGTAAGAGCCTGACATACGAGGATTGGTGGGAGCATCTCAAAGCCGGCCAGGTCGTCGTGACCAACGGGCCGCTGATTCGGGACCCACGGATGAACGGCGAACTCCCCGGACACGTGTTTCAGACCGATGCGGGTCAATCCGTTCACCTCCAAGCGACACTCAACCTGTCCGTGCGAGAGAAAGTTGACTATTTGGAAATCGTCAAGGACGGTGCCGTCGCCCATCAAGTACGCCTGCAGGACTGGGCAAAATCGGGCGGGCAACTGCCCCTCGTCGAATTCGACCGGAGCGGATGGGTTCTGATCCGCGCGGTGACTGGAAATCCGAAGACCTACCGATTCGCATCGACAGGCCCCTGGTATGTTGAAATCGGGGGCCAACGGCGGATCAGCCGCAAAGCGTCTCAGTTCTTCTTCGACTGGGTTTACGAACGAGCCCGCCGCATCGACCTGCCAGCCGGAGAACGAGATGACGTGCTCAAATACCACCGAGCCGCGCGAGATTACTGGCAGGGGCTGTTAACACAGGCCAACGTCGAGTAGATTAGCATACTCGATGTTTGCTGAACCGACGCCTTGACTGACTCTGGTTATTTGGGCATAGTAGTCTCTTATTTTCGGTCCGCCACTTCACAATGTCTTGAGAGGATTCCTGCGTGAAAGTCAAGCTTTCCAATGGTCAATGTCTCCCCATCGAAATGCACAAGGTCCGGATCGTGCAGAAGACCACATTGCCGCCGATTCGCCAGCGCTTGCAGGCGATTGAAGAGGCCGGCTACAACACGTTTCTGCTGCGGACGCGGGATCTCTTCATCGACATGCTGACCGACAGTGGCACGAACGCCATGAGCGACAACCAGTTGGCGTCGATGATGGTCTCGGACGACGCCTATGCGGGCGGCGAGAGCTACTACAAGATGCTGGACGCGGTGAAGGACGTGCTCGGTTTCGAATACTGCGTGCCCGTGCATCAGGGGCGTGCGGCCGAGCACCTGCTGGCCAAGATCTTCGTCAAGCCGGACGGCGTGGTGCCGATGAACTACCACTTCACCACGACCAAAGCCCATTTCGAGTTGGCGCAGGGCAAGGTCCTGGAGATCTTCCGCGACGACGCCCTACAGACCGAGAGCACGAATCCTTTCAAGGGCAACTTGGATCTGGACAAATTCCAGAAGGTGATCGACGAGTACGGTGCCGAGCGTGTGTCGTTCGTCCGCATGGAGGCCACCACCAACCTGATCGGCGGTCAACCGTTCTCGCTGGACAACCTGCGCGGTGTCCGCAAGATCGCGGAGAAGTACGGCATCCCCGTGATCATCGACTGCAGCCTGATCTCCGAGAACGCGTACTTCATCCAGCAGCGTGAGGCCGGTTACGCCGACAAGACGATTGCGGCGATCGTCCGCGAGATGATGGATCAGGCCGATCTGATCTACTTGTCGGGCCGCAAGAGCACTTGCGTGCGGGGCGGTCTGATCGCCACGCGGCACAAGAAGTACTTCGACCAACTGGTGGCCTGGCTGCCCGTGTACGAAGGCTTCATCACCTACGGCGGCATGTCGTCCAAGGAAATCGAGGCCATGGCGGTCGGTTTGCGGGAGATGGTCGATCCCGACGTGGCCAGCAGTTCGGCCGATCTGATCGAGTACTTCGTGAACGAGATGGTCAAGCGCGGTATTCCGGCCGTCACGCCGCCGGGCGGTTTGGCTGGCCATGTGGATGCGATGAAATTCCTGCCGCACATCCCGCAGTCCCAGTATCCGGCCGGCGCGATGGCGGCCGCCCTGTTCCTCGCGTCCGGCGTCCGCAGCATGGAACGGGGCACCATCTCCATGGATCGCGACGCCGCCGGCAAGGACGTCTTCTCCGACGTCGAGTTGTGCCGCATGGCGGTGCCTCGCCGGGTCTACTCGATGTCGCACATCAACTATGTCGTCGATCGGCTGGAGTGGTTGCTCCACCACCGCGACCTGGTGGGCGGCCTGAAGTTCTACAGCGAGCCGCCCGTGCTGCGGTTCTTTACGGGCAAGCTCAAGGCCCTGAACAATTGGGGCCAGCGCCTGGCGGACGCTTTCGCGGCGGACTTCGGCGAGAACTCCTGAGGCAGAGCGACGCGCAACGGTTGGCGTTGCGGCCTACGCCTGGATCTGGCGGAGCATGTCGCCGCTGTCGTAGATCTCCCAGGCTTCGGCCAGCTTGCCGCCCGCGATGCGGAACGTGCTGATGGCCGGGACGCGGAGCTGATTCCCCTTGGGAGCCACGCCTGCAAACTCGCCGGTGTGCTTGAATAGCGCGACGAAGTGACAGTCCACCCGGTCGCCTTCGGCCAGCAGGAAGTCAATCTCGACCCGGAACTCACTGAAGAAGGCGGGGATGAATTGGGTAAAGAAACGGCGCACGCCCGCAGGGCCCGGCGGCATATCCGGCGGGAAATGGTGGTCCACGAAATCGGCCGCCACGAGATCCTCGATCCCCGCCATGTCTCCCGTCACCAACTCGTAATACCGGCGCACAAGCTCCTTGTTCTTTTCCAGCATGGGTTGCCTCCTTTTCTGTCCCCTTTTCGCGAAACGCCGCTTAGCGTCCCCAGCGAGCCGGAGCCGCGTCCGCCCTCAAACCAACTCCCATTCCCCCGACGCGTCTTCGTCCGCCTCGCCCTCCGCGTCCGGATTGAAGACGCTCAGCCAGGGCGTGCGTTGCAGAAGCTCGCGTTGACGTTCCACTTCCTCGGCCTGCAGCCCGCCGGGGATCTCCAGGTTCATTTGCATCTCCTGGCCGGTCTTGACGTAGACAGCGCGGATGTGCAGGCGGGCGAACTCGTCGAACCGCATCGTGACATCGACCGGCTGCCCGGGAGGCGTGAGGGGCGGAAAGCCTTCGATGCGGCCCTGGCCGAGCACTTCGGCAAGTTCGCAATGGGGCGTATCCCCCTGCGTGACGACGATGTTGATGAAGGAGCCTCCGGCGCCGACGGCCGAAGTGACGAAGCGTTTGGTGATCTCGATGGGCACCAGGCTGTTTTTCGGGATGAGCACCGTGTTGCACCACTGCCCGCCTTTCCGCGTACGGATGCCGACGCCGTGCGCCGTCACAAAGCTCACGCGGGGCAGCGAGGTCGCCCGAGGCGCGGTTTCTCCCGCCTTGTCCTCGTCATCGGCCTCGTCCAGGACCAGGCGGAACGCGGCGGTCGTCTCGTGACCGGCAGGCGCGGGCGGCGATCTCTGGACCCGCAACGGGTCCGGGGGCGGTCGGGTCCGGTCGGCGGCCGAGTCCTCGCGCACCGGGGCGCGGTGGATGGCCTTCGGGGCCTCCTCGACCTCCAGCATATAGCCGTAGATCGCTGCCCCCTGCGCGACCGCGGTCACCGGATGCACGCCGGTGTCCGGGGCGAATCCACAGGTCTCCTGCAGCATGCGGCGGACCGCCGGCATCAGCGTCGAACCGCCGACCAAAACCACGCGGGAGATGTCCGGCCACGTGAGACGGGCGTCCTCGAGGACCATCTCGACGGTCAGCTTGGTGCGCAGCAGCAATGCCGACGTCAGCTGCTCGAACTGCTCTCGCGTGACTTGAAACACCTGGCTCGTGCCGGCGGCATTGACGCGGATGGGAACCTGCGAGAAGCGGCTCAAGCTGCGTTTGACGCGCTCGCATTCCAACTGCAACTCCTGAGCGGCCTGCAAATCCTGGCGCAGGTCGACATGCTGCTCTTGCTGAAAGCGCTCGGCGAGGAACTCGAACAAGGTCTGGTCCCAATCGCGGCCGCCCAGTTGGCGGTCTCCGCAGGTGGCCAACTCGCGGATCTCCTCCGGGCTGATGCGCACGATGGTCACGTCAAAGGTGCCGCCACCCAGGTCGTAGACCAAGACCGTCTGTTCGCTTTCGTTGCGGTACAGCCCATAGGACAGTGTGGCGGCCATCGGCTCGTTCAGCGTCCCGATCACGTCCAGTCCGGCGATCTTGCCCGCTTGTTCGGTGGCCCGGCGGCGGCGTTCCGTGAAGTAGGCGGGAACCGTGATCACGGCGCTGGTGATGCGGCCGATCTGAGGTTCGGCTTCGCGGACCAGATGGCGCAGGATCAGGGCGGAAAGGCTCTCCGGCGTGTAGACCTGGCCCAGGTATTCGGCTTTCCAATCGTCGCCCATGTGGATCTTCGTGAACTGGGCGATTCGGTCGGCAGCGACCTTGGATTGCTGCAGAGCCAAGTCCCCCACGACCACGCCCTGGTCGTCAAAGTAGATCACGCTGGGGGTGGCCAGTTGCCCCGACGAATCGGACACCACCTGCGGAGTCAGCTGCGCATCCAAACAGGCCAGCGACGAGTAGGTCGTCCCCAAGTCGATACCCACGCTTTCGCAGCCGCGCTGGATCACGGTTCCCCTCCGTTCTCGCCGCCTCTCACCCCAAATCGTCAGCTCACAGCAGACTCGAAAGGCTCGCCTCTGTCAAGCGCCGCCGACGGTGCCGCTCATCGTCCGGCAAAAAAGGTCCTGTCCCCTTTTCGCTCGGTGCCTGAAGGAATCCCCAGGCAAATCGGCGCCATGAACCATCCGGCCCGTGCTCCAGTGGCGGAAATCGAGTGGATCGGCGACCACGGCTTCGATTTGTGGACTTGACCCTGGAACCACCGGCTGCCGCCCCCGTCCAGATCGACGTAGCGGCAGTCCCTGCGAGCCGCGCAGATTCCCGATCCGGACGGCGGCGAGGGCCGATACCCTCAAAAGC
>CAYPGE010000076.1:23905-25989 GCA_964409865.1 uncultured Pirellulaceae bacterium | reverse complement strand
CCGGTGCCCTGGTGTGTCTCCTGAACCCAATCCGCCGCAGCGTTTCAGGCCGCTGCCCAAAGCGGTGACAAGGCACCGCACTCCAAAACTCGGTTGCGGCCACGGGCCGCGCCGGTCAACCGCCGTCAACTCTAGCGACCGGACCACGCTTCCACAAGCCTACTCGCGGTGCCAACGCATGAACATCTCGACCAGCGTCTGGCAGCCGGTTTCGGCCTGCAGTTGCTCCAAGCTGCCTTCCAGGCGCAGCCGGCCTCGGTGCAGCAGGCCGAAGCGGTCGCACAGCCGCTGGGCCTCGTCCAGACGATGCGTGCTGACCATCACCGCCTTGCCCTGCTGGCGCACGTGACGGATGTAGTCGAAGACGACTTGCGTGCCGATCACGTCCAAGCCGCGCGTGGGTTCGTCCAACAGGATCACCGGCGGATCGTGGATCAAGGCCCGCGCCAGCGTCACGCGCTGCCGCTGACCCGTGCTGAGCGTCCCGCAGCGCCGGTCCAGGAAATCGGTCAGCTGCAGCAGTTCGCTCAACCGAGCCAACGACGCTTGCGCGGCGGCCAACTCCATGCGGTACAAGTCGGCAAAGAACAGCAGCATCTCGTTCACGGTCAGTGACGGGTACAGTCCGGCGCTGGCCGACACCAGGCCGATTCGCGACTTGACCTCGTCGGGCATGTCGGACGTGCGAAACCCGCCGACTTCGGCATAGCCCTCGTCGGGCCGCAACAGTCCCACGACCATGCGGATCGTCGTCGTCTTGCCGGCGCCGTTGGGGCCCAGCAGCCCGTACACCTCGCCGGACGGGATCGAGAACGAGACGCGATCCACCGCCAAGATCTCACGGCCGCCGCCGTAGAACCGTTTCGTCAAGCCGTGGACAGCAATCATGGGGTCAGGAGTCAGGGGTCAGGGGACAGATGCTGTGGATCTTTGTAGCATGGCTCTCCGAGCCGTGCCAGCCATCGCGGAATACCTTGAAAATCAGCACGGCTCCGGAGAGCCATGCTACCGCAAAAGCGAAAGGCTCGCAGCCTCTCAGGGGATAGGGCACAGCAGGGCTGCAGCGCGCCAAAACGCCCGGCGGTTTGGAAAAGCCGGGCTTCTGGAATGGTGTACGACTTTTGGGAAGCGGCGGTCAAGCCCGCTCCGCGGCCACGTAAGCCTCGATCACCGCCCGCTCGCCTTCGGGACCGGGCTGCGAGTTGCCGTGCTGCATGCCCACGATGCCCATGTAGCCGCGGCCGCGCAGGTCGGCAAACACCTGGCCGTAGTCGATCTGGCCCGTGCCCGGCTCCTTCCGCCCCGGATTGTCGCCGCACCGAACGTAAGCGATCTGGTCCCAAGCCGCCTGCAGGCTGGGAATCAAGTCACCCTCACGGACGTGCTGATGGTAGACGTCAAACATGATTTTGCACGACGGACTGCCGACGGCCCGACAGATCCGGTGTACTTGCGGGAGTTTCGGAAGCAGCAGGCCGGGATGGCGGGCGCGCCCGCTGTCCAGTTCCAGAACCAGGACCAAACCGTGCGGCTCCAAGATCGCGCTGCACCGCTTGAGCAACTCGATGCAAGTCGCTGCCTGACCGTCCGGATCCGAGCCGGCATCGAGGCGGCCCAGCGCGACCGTCATCCACTTGGCGTTGACACGCCGGGCGACATCGATGCTGTGCCGGAGTTCCAGCAGTACGCCTTCCCACGCGGGCTCACGGTTCCGCACGGAGTTCACGTCCGCGAAGCTGGGCGCGGCCGCGAAGGCACCCAATTCCATACCCAGCGAGCTTGCCGTCCGAGCGATCTTTTCCTGGACGTCGACCGGCCGGGACATCAGGCGGTCGTCCTCCCAGGCCGTGAATCCTTCGCGGGCGGCGAAACGCAACTGGTCGATCAAGTCGTCGCCCGCCGAATGTCGGAACATGCCGAAGTGCGGGGCGTAGTTGAGTTGGAATCGGCCGCGGTCCGCCGACTGCTTCGGTTCTTTGGCCGGCAGTTGTCCCGGCCAACATGCACCCACCAAGGCCGCAGCCCCGGTCCGCAGAAAGTCACGCCGCTCCATGCCTCTGTCCCCCGTTCTTGCACCACCTCCG
>CAYPGE010000076.1:0-23805 GCA_964409865.1 uncultured Pirellulaceae bacterium | reverse complement strand
GCACGGCCAACAAGTAGGCCGTGCCACGCTCTGGCACGCCCCGCGGTTCGTCTCAGTCAGCTCCACCTCCGGCACGGCCAACAAGTAGGCCGTGCCACGCTCTGGCACGCCCCGCGGTTCGTCTCACTCACCCCCCCTGGGGCCGACCCAAGGTGACCGTACACGTGACCGGCTGCTGCTGGCGGCGAATCTGAATGTTGACGATATCGCCTGGCTTCCGCTTCTGCAAGCCGTCCATCAGCGTGCGCAGGTCGGCCACGGTGGAATCGCCGAATTGCAGGATCACATCTCCCGGTTGTAACCCTCCTTGCGCAGCCGGAGAGTTTGCGGCCACGGCGTTGATTTTCAGGCCGTCGCTGCCGGCTGCGCCGTCGAGTGTAACGCCCAGGTAAGCCGTGCGGGCTGGGCCGGCTGCGGGCTTTTCGCTCTTCACAAATTCTGGCCGTCTGGGAAGCGTCAAGACATGGTCCAGGACGCGTTCCGCGAAGTCGATGGTCCGCACCACGCCCGGCACGTTGATGGTTACGAAATCGTCGTCCGGCGTGTGGTACTCGTTCGTCATGCCCGTGAAGAAGTGGATCGCGGGAATCCCCCGCTGATAGAAAGGAAAGTGATCTCCATTCGCCCGGGTCCCGTCGTCTTTCTTCAGCTTGAGCGCAACCTCGACGCCGGCCCGGTCCAAGAATTCGTCCAACTCCGCGGCCGACCGGGCGCCGAAGACCGTCAGTTCGTCGTTGCGGAGCCGGCCAACCATGTCAAAGTTCAGCATCGTCACCGTGTCGGCCAGCGGGAACAGTGGATGGTCCACGTAGAACTTGCTGCCCACCAGACCCCTTTCCTCGCCGCTGAACGCGACGAACACCAGCCGCCGGGCCGGCGTTTGCCCGCGACGGACCATTCGCCGGGCCAGTTCCATCACCGCCGCGGTCCCGGTCGCGTTGTCGTCCGCGCCGTTGTGGGTCTCGCTCGAATCCCGCTTCCGCGAGCCGAACTCGCCGTGGCCGATATGGTCGTAGTGAGCACCCAGCACGATCGTCTCCTGCGACAATGGCCCGGCTGCCTCCAAGACGCCGACGATGTTGGCGGTGTCCGCCACCGCCTTCTCGAACGTACACTCCAATTCCGCCGACCAGCCCGGCAGCGGTTGGGAGACGGTCCGGAGCGTGTCGTCGATTTGCTTCGCGACGGCCGCGACACTGGTCAACTTGGTTTCCGGCGCAGCCTGCAGCGGAGCCGCGGCCAGCAGCTTGTCGGCGACCGCTTGCGTCACCTGCGCGAACGGGATGCCGGCTGCGCCCGAGCCGAACGCCGCCGGCGGCGCCAATGGGTCGCGGCCCTCGGCCGTGGTCGTGAACGGGTCGTTGACCATCAGCACCGCCGCCGCCTTGCGTTCCTTGGCTTTCTGCAACTTGGTGTTCACCAACGAGTGCGGCGTAACGTTCGTACCGTCGAACTTGCTGTTGGCATCCCCCTGCTGCGGTTCGCGACGAATCACCAACAGGATCTTGCCCTCCGTGTCCAAGCCGTCAAAGTCATCGTAACTGAGCTTGGCAGCCGAGATGCCGTAGCCGGCGAAGACCAGCGGGCCTTGAACTCGGCCCGAGCCGCCAACCGCCAACGCCTGAAAATCACGTCCCAGTTCCAGCTTCCACGCCTGGCCATCCGGACCGCGCAACGTGAGCGACGTGCTGGCGGCGACGATCCGGGAACCGACGGAGACCTCGAACGGCTGCCGGTACGAACCATCGGCCGGGCCGCTCTTGAGCCCCAGACGCCGAAATTCGTCACGGACATAGTCTCCGGCCTGTTCCAGACCCTGCGTGCCAGGCCCTCGCCCCTCCATCTCGTCGGCCGACAAGACGCGAATGTCTTCGGACACGCGCGTCAGCACCGCCTCGTCTTCGGCAACGATCGCCGAAGGAGAACTCGGCAGGCCGATCCAGGCGACGCTCATCAGCAGCGTCAGCCACACGGTTCGACAAACGGTCCTTTTCACCGCACGCACGCTCATCATGGATGTCCCACCAATTTTGAACTCTCGAAATTCCGTTCAATCTGCAACCTGAACGCAACGGCATCACCGCCAGCATCAGCACGGCCCACGCGCCATGACGCGCACGGAAAGGCACCGCCTTCTTCTCGGTCACCAACATACCCATCCCAGCCGCCGGCCACAAGATACGAGGGCTTCTCTTCGCCCCTCAGCTGCGCGGCGCGAGGGGCGGCTTGCTGCGGTGTGTTGCTCTTTATGCTATGATTAGCAACGAAAATGGCGCTGTGCAACCAACCAGCTTTCAATAGATGCTCCACTAGTTTGCCCGACGTGGGTGGAAAGGAGACAAGGATGAAAATCGCATTGACCCCTCTGGTAGTCGCGGTGACGAGCATCTGGGGGATCTGCTTTGTGGGAATCGGCCGGGCCGCAGAGTGGGCGAAGGAGGATTTCACTGTGCCGGGCGCCCGCTTGCCGGCTCAGGCAAGCCCGGACAAGCCGCTGACGGCCGAGATTGTCGACGGCGCGTTCCGCCTGGTCGATGGCGGTTCAAGCAGCGGTGACATGCTTTCCCTTCCGCGATCCTGGTGCGCAGACCCTGACCAGGGCGCCGCGTGCCGGGCTTCGGTCAAGGTCGTCCGCTGCACGGGCCTGGCGGGAGTCATGCTCGGTTTCAGCGACGGCGTACACGAGGACCTGCTCACGCTGTACGAGGACCGCATCGAACTGTACCGGGCGGGACTCAAACACGCGATGGACACGACCGATGCATTTCACGAATACCAAGTCGACATCCGCGGCACGGATGTGTTCGTCAGCGCCGACGGCAAGCAGGTCATTGCAGGCCAAGGCGTTTTCACCTACCCGGCACACAACGGACGGAACCACTTCAGCTTCGGCGCCGGTGCAAGTGCCAGCCAGGGCGAATCGCTGTGGCAGTGGGTGGCCTGGACAAACGGTCTGGAAGCGGCGCGGCGCAAAGCCCCCGTCGTTGCCGGAGCCGAGCACGTTGTCATCTACCGCAAGGAAGGCGTCTACGCGCCGTTTCCCTCGTTATGCTGGGACCCGCGAAGCGGTCAGATCTATGTACTGTTTTCGAAGAAGACGATGCGGACACATTTCGAGACACTGGACAGTACGCCGGTTCGGATGACGAGCCGGGACGGCGGCCGCACCTGGCAAGAAGTCGACAGCCTCCCCGCGGGACTCGCCGGACCACGGCCGGAAGAAATCGCAACCGCAAAGGACGGCAGCCGGATCCGAATCGGACAGAACTGGCGCCGCTGGTACCCGCCGGAACGCCGTGGCGAGTTCGAGGGCAAGTATGCCATCTCGACGCCGGGCACCTACAAACCCGGCTGGTTCGCCGTCAACAGCGGAGGTTGGGTCCAACGCTCTGACGACGAGGGAAAGACGTGGCAGAAGACGGACATCCCCGAATTGGACACCTACGCTTCGTGCTCCTCGCCCTGGTCCTACACCCAGCTGCGCGATGGCCGTCTCCTGCGGGCCTTTATGGTCCTGTCGGGTCCTGGCGATTCGGGGGATGTCTTCGCGGCGTTCACTCGCGACGGAAGGGCGGCACAGACGATGCGCGTGATGGGAGACCCGGAAGAGAAGCTGCGGTTCACCGAGGAAACGCTCGTCCAGGAGACATCCGGCGGCGCGATCTGGATGCTGACGCGCGTCGAAGGCGGCGATGACCACCTGTGGCAAGGCGTGTCGCGGGACGGCGGCCAAACTTGGAGCGCACGGAAAACCGGAGTCAAGGGGCATCCGCCCAGCGGCCTCGTCGCGCTGGCGGACGGCCGGCTGGTCCTCACCTACGGATACCGCCACCCGCCGTTCGGCATCCGCGCCGTCATCTCGAACGACGAGGGGCTTACCTGGGACACGGATCGCGTTGTCGTGCTGCGAAATGACGGCGCCGGGTACGATTTGGGCTACCCGCGCAGCATGCAACTGGACGACGGCACGATCCTCACCGTCTACTACTTCACCGACGACGAACAGGTCACGCACATCGCCTGCACCCGCTGGGTCGCGGCTAAATAAACATGGCTTGTGGCCGCAACGAATCTCGTCTACTTGCCCGCCAGCTTCTGGAAGCGGGCGTAGGCGTCGTCCCATCCGGCGGGATTCTGCGGCAAGTACTCCTCGACCTCGAAACTCTGCCGGATCACGTCCCGCGCCTCGGCAATCGACCGCAGATCGCCCGCCGAAACGGCTTGCATCATAATGTTCCCGATCGCCGTCGCTTCGATCGGCCCGGCGACCGCGCGGCAGTTGCAGGCGTCGGCCGCCATCTGGCACAACAAGCGGTTTTGCGTGCCGCCGCCGACGATGTGGATCGTCCGGATCGACGCGCCGGTCAGCTCGCGGAGCCAGCCCAACACCATCCGGTAGCGCAGCGCCAGGCTCTCCAACACGCAACGGACCGTCGCACCGGCCGTCTCCGGGACGACCTGGCCGGTTTCCTGACAGAATCCGCGGATCGCCGCCGGCATGTCTTTGGGAGCCACGAAGCGGTTGTCGTCGGGAGCCACCAACGACACCAGCGGCTGGGCAGCGGCGGCCTGCTGGACCAGCACATCCCAACTCAGGTCCCGGCCTTCCTGCTTCCAGATCCGCCGGCATTCCTGCAGCAGCCACAGGCCGGCGATGTTCTTCAACAGGCGGATCGTGTCGCCCACGCCGCCCTCGTTGGTAAAGTTCAACTCGCGGCACTTGTCGTTGACCACCGGTTGCGGGCTTTCCACGCCCATCAGCGACCACGTGCCGCTGCTGATGTAACACCAGTCCGGCGCCGCCCCTGCGACGCTGGCGGCGGGCACGGCCATCACGGCGCTGGCCGTGTCGTGCGTGCCCGGCAGCACGACCTCCGCGCCCCGCAGGCCCGTGGCTTCCGCCACCTCGGCCCGCAACGGTCCCAATCGCGTCCCGGGCGGCACGATCTTGCCCAGAAAATGCGTGGGAATTCCCATCCGCTGCAACAGCGGCAGCGACCAGGTCTTGGTCAGCGGGTTGTACATCTGCGTCGTGGACACATCGGTAAATTCGTTGGCTTTCTCGCCCGTCAACAGCCAGTGGAACAGATCGGGCATCATCAGCAGCGACTCGGCCGCGTCCAGCAGCGGCGATTTCTGCAGCGTCATCGCCAGCATCTGGTACAGCGTGTTCAACTCCATGAACTGCAAGCCCGTCTGGGCGAAAATCTCTTCGCGGCTGACGATCGAGAAGGCCTTCTCGAAGATGCCGGACGTGCGGCGGTCCCGGTAGTGGTAGGGATTGCCCAGCAGTTCGTCGCCGCGGCCCAGCAGCCCGAAATCGACTCCCCACGTATCAACCCCGACGCTCGCCACCCGGCTTCCATACCTGGCTGCCGCCGCTTGCAGCCCTGTTTGCACGTTCGTCCACTGGGCCAACAGGTCCCAGTGCATGCGTCCCGCCGCCACGACCGGCCCGTTCTCAAAGCGATGCCCCTCTTCCAGTTCCAATCGCCGGCCATCGAACAACCCGGCGACGACGCGACCACTGGAAGCTCCCAAATCCACCGCCAAATAGACCTTGCGTGTGTCCGTCATGATTTCCGTCCCACCTCTAGCGTTGAAATCCGCGATTCGTCCCGCGCCGCCGCCGGCGCCGCGCAGCATCGTGACATGCTGAATCGGCGCCGTCAAGTAGCGCCAAAAAGTAGCCCTCACGCTCCCGCGTGAGGATCAGCAAGAAACAGGGTACAGTCATCTCGAACGCTGCTCAGGACCGCCGAACCGATTAGTGTCGCATTGTCGCCTTTCGCTCCGCGAAAGGACGTTCTTTCGATTTTTTTCACAGCCTTTCCGCGAAAAAACGTTCTTTCGCGGAGCGAAAGACGACACTTTCCCCTCGCCGGTCCTCAGGCACACGCCGGCTGCTGTTGGGTCAGGCAGTGCAACGTGCCAAAGCCCAGGACCAGGTCCACCGCGTGGATGCCGACAACCGGGCGGTCCGGGAACAACTCCGCCAGAATCCCCAGCGCTTCGCGGTCAGCCGGGTCGTTGAAGGTCGGCACCAGCACCGCGGCATTGGCGATGTAGAAATTGGCGTAGCTGGCCGGCAACTGGATCTTGCGCCAGTACAGCGGGGCCGGCATCGGCAGCGGCACGACGTCGATCTTCGACCCATCTTCCAGCCGCAGGTCTTGCAGCCGCTCCCGATTCTCCGCCAGCGGCCGATAATTCGCGTCGTGCGGGTCGCGGCTCTGAATCAGCACGGCGGTTGTCGGATTCACGAACCGGCACAGGTCGTCGACGTGCCCGTGCGTGTCGTCGCCGGCGATTCCCTGGCCTAACCAGAGGACGTTCCGGACGCCCAAGTACTCGCACAGCGTCGTTTCGTAATCCTCGCGCGTCAAACCCGGATTGCGGACCTGAGTCTGAGTATCCAGATAGCATTCCTCCGTGGTGATCAACGTGCCGCGTCCGTTGACCTCGATGCCGCCTCCTTCCAAAACGAACGGGCGGCTTCGGCATTGAGCTTCGAACAGCGGCAGGGCGAGTTGCCGGCTGGCCCGCTCCGGAACTTTGCGATCGTGCCGCCAGTTGTCGTATCGAGCCCAGGCGTTGAAGTGAAAGTGGACGATGGCCCGCTGGCGGCGACTGCGGGCGTTGCGGCAGACGAAGATCGGTCCCGAGTCGCGCATCCAACCGCGGTCCGTCTGCCAGCGGAAGAACTCGACCTGGCCCAGATCCGCGCGGGCCGTTTCCAACACGCGTCGCGCCCGCCGCTCGATGGCCGGCGAATCGACCAGCATCCGCACCTTCTCGCCCGGCGCGATCTTGCGCACCATCTCGCCGTAGACCCACCGGATCGCGTTCATCTTGCCGGGCCAGTCGCTCGCGTTTTGCGGCCAGCCGAGCCACGTGGCCTCGTGGGGCTCCCATTCCGCGGGCATGAAGTAACCGATTTGGGCTGGAGTCTTGGGCGTGGTCATGGTTCTGCGGCACCTGGCAGCTCTGCAGGATGGATGATCGGTGCGTCCGGAGCACCGTCGCAGCGCAAAGTGTAGACAGAAAATGGAAAAGTGCAAATCGGCAAACGGACAAGACAACAGGTAGGCCGGAACAAGTCCGCGCAGTTCCGGCACGGCCAACCGTCTGGAAGCCGCAGGAATTTCTGCCGGAACTGCGCGGACTTGTTCCGGCCTACTCTCTGTCTTGCCGCTGGCCTGTCATCTGACAGCTATTTCTCGAAGCAAACGCAGGCTTTTCGCCCGGATTCAGCGTTCCCTGTCCGGGAAGGCCCTTGAATCTTGGGGGAATTCTTCCTACACATAGCACACGAAAGGAGACGCAATCGATGAAACGCACGCGACGCATCCGGGAAGACCATTCCGAAACGCC
Source organism: uncultured Pirellulaceae bacterium (assembly GCA_964409865.1). Lineage (GTDB taxonomy): Bacteria > Planctomycetota > Planctomycetia > Pirellulales > Pirellulaceae > Anammoximicrobium. The sequence goes on along the minus strand of CAYPGE010000076.1, from coordinate 16,431 downwards.
CGACTGGCTGCTGCAGAAGAAGTGCCCGCGCAAAGCCGAATACTTGTCGGGCAGGCGGATTCTGCCCAAGGGCATCACGGGCAAAGAGAAGGTCAGCGATCTGATGCAAAATGCCTTCCTGGCCTACAACTCGGCCCGCCTCCGCGAAGGCTGCGAACTGTTCACGCAGAAGATGCTGGAAGACGACGTCACGGTCGGCATGAGCCTGGCCGGAGCGCTCACGCCCGCCGGCTTGGGCTGCTCGGCCGTCGTCCCGCTGATCAAGGCCGGCTTCGTGGATTGGATCGTCGCCACCGGCGCCAATTTGTACCACGACCTGCACTTTGCCTTCAACTTTCCCGTCCACGTCGGCAGCCATTTGCTGGACGACACCGATCTGCGCAACAACGACATCGTCCGGATCTATGACGTGCTGCTGGGCTATTCCGATTGCCTCATGGCCACCGACGAAATCCTCCGCAGCATGCTCGTGCAGCCCGAATTTCAGAAGGAAATGGGCACGGCTGAATTGCACTACCTGCTGGGCCGGTACGCGGCCGAGTGGGAGAAGAAGGCCGGCTTGAAAGATGTCTCCGTCCTGGCCGCCGCCTACCGTTGCGGCGTGCCCTGCTACACCTCGTCGCCCGGCGACTCGACGATCGGCATGAATGTGGCCGGCGTCGAACTGCGGGGCAACAAGCTGCGGATTAATCCGGCGATCGACGTCAACGAGACCACCAGTTTCGTGCTGGCGGCCAAGCGGTCCGGAGGCAAGAGCGGCGTCATGCTGATGGGTGGCGGCAGCCCGAAGAACTTCATGCTGCAGACCGAGCCGCAGATCCAGGAAGTGCTGCGGATCAAGGAGGTCGGGCAGGATTATTTCTTCCAAGTCACCGATGCGCGGCCGGACACCGGCGGCTTGTCCGGCGCCACGCCGCACGAGGCGGTCAGCTGGGGCAAGGTCGATCCGAACCACCTGCCCGACGCCCTCGTCTGCTATACGGACACCACGATCGCGCTGCCCATCCTGACCCATTACGCGCTGGCCAATCACAAACCGCGCAAGCTCAAACGGCTGTACGACCAGCGCCAGGTAACGATGGAAGCCCTGGTCCGCGAGTACTTTGCCCACAACGAATAAGCAGCGTTCAGGAAACAACTGTCGCCGCGTCAAAGTAGCCATCACACTCCGTGTGATGACCGGCACGTCAACGTCCCTCCGCTGCTTCTCGCGGACCGGGGACTTTGGCGAGTTCATCCAGGATCTTCAACCCCTCGCTGCCTTTGGCAAGCAGTTCGTCTTCCAGGCAATCGACGATCTCTTTGTACAGGGACACGTCGCCCTCGGCCTCGATGTAGTCGCAGACGTGCCACAGCGCCTGCCGCACGATCAGCTTGGCTCCCGATCGCTCCGGATGGCCGCGTCGGGTCTTGGGATGCTTGCCTGAGTCTGCGCTCGTTACCATTTTGCGATCTCCTTCAACGGCTTCGACGCTAAACCGACGCCAGCGCCTGTTGCACGTCTGCCACCAGTCGCTCGGGCGGCTCGATTCCGATGGATAGTCGCACTGTGTTCTCGCGCACGCCGAACATCGTTCTCCGCTCCGGCGGGAGGTACAGCATGGTGGTCAGATGAGGAACGCAGATCAAGGACTCCGTGGCGCCGAGGCTGACGGCGTGGTAGATGGTCTGCAAGCCGTTGATAAAACGCCGAGCGTCCTCCTGGTGGTGGCCGACGTCGAACGCCAGCATCCCGCCGAAGCCGTGCTCCATCTGTTTCCGGGCGATGTCGTGCTGGGGGTGACTGTGCAGTCCCGGGTAGGAGAGGCGGGACACCTTCGGGTGCTGCTGCAGATAATTGGCAACGGCTTCCGCACCGCGGGCCATGGCCGCCGCCCGGATCTCGAACGTCTTCAAGCCGCGGTCCAGCAGGAAGGCGGAGTAGGCGTCCAGCGTCGTGCCAATGGCCTGGCGGGTGAACCAGAGTTCGTTGTAGTACAGCTTCGACCCGGCGATGGCGCCGGCCATGATGTCGTTGTGCCCCCCCAGCGCCTTGGTCGCGCTGTGGACCACCAGGTGGGCGCCGTGTTTGAGGGGCTTCTGGTGGTAGGGCGTGGCAAAGGTGTTGTCGACGACCAGGATCGCGCCGACCGTGTCGGCGGCCTGCCGCACCGCTCGAATGTCGACGACCTTGCACAGCGGGTTGCTGGGAGTCTCCAGAAACAGCATGCGGGTATTGGGGCGGAGGTGATCTTTGATGTGCTGGACGTCGTCGGCGTCCATCCAGGTGACCTGGATGCCCAGCCGTTCCAGGATCAGCGAAACCTTGTAGTTGGCCCCGTAAATGTCGTGGAACAGGAGCAGGTGGTCCCCGGCGCGCAGGTAGGTCAGGTAGACCATCGTGCAGGCGGCCATGCCCGAGGTGCAGATGACGCAATCTTCCGCTTCCTCCAAGGCCGCGATCTTCTTCTCGACCTCGCGGACGGTCGGGTTGTCGTCCCGGTGGTAGGTGTAACCGTCGATTTCGCCTTCGGTAATCTGCCGCAGCACTTCGAACGAGGCATACTCGTAGTTCACGGCATTGACGATGGGAGTGACCATCGGCCGATTGCCGTAGGGAGTCAAGGGATCAGGGTGCATCAGCGCGTGTCCTTTGCGAAACAGTCTGGCAACTACGGGTCAGCATGGCCGGGGCTCCGCGGTTTCGGGTCCGGCGGGCGGGGGCAGTCCCCGCGCCGCCTAGCATGATGTCGCTTCCCTCGGCCGAAGTCAATCGGACCGAGGGCCGAGACCAGCCGGCTCCGCCGAGATTTTCCTGAGTTGGCCGTCGGCCGTGGCGACAATGACGGACTGCCGGTCGGCGACGAGGTCGAGGATCTCGGAGCCCAGTTCGGTGATGGCTCGGACGCGGCCCGTCGCGTCGACGCTGGCGAGCCGTCCCTTGGCGGTTCCGACGACGACCAGCGCACCTGGCTGCTGGGGGACGGTCGCCAGCGCCGAAACGGGACCGCCGAGGTCCCGCCGCCAGCGGCGACTGGCATCCGCGCCGAAACAATACACGTTGTAGTTCAGCGAACCGGCGAGGATTTCGTCCAGGCCGTCCCCGTCCAGGTCGGCGGCCGCCACGTGTTGGACCTCGTCGCCCGTCGTGTAGGCCAGGCGCGGCTTGCCGCTGGAGTCCACGGCATGGATCTTGCCGTCCCCGCTGCCGAAGACGACGCCCCGCGTACCGTCGCGGTCAAAGCGGCCGGTGGCGATGTCGTAACAGATCGGACCGAAGCTGTACTGCCAGCGGCGCTGGCCGTCGGCGTTCAGGACGCTGGCCCAGTAGTAATGCGTGCCGCAGATCACTTCGGCCTTGCCGTCGCCGTCCAAGTCGGCGATCGCGCCGGACCGGGACGGATGCACGCTTTCGTAGTTCCAGAGTTCCGTTCCGTCGGCGCGGAAGGCATAGAATCTCCAGTTCTCGCCCCCCGCGATGACTTCCGGCGTGCCGTCGCCGTCGATGTCGCCGGTCCGCACCACGTTCACATAAGGCGGCCTGCGGTAGTATGCCAGCGCGCGTTTCCAGAGTTCCTCGCCGGCCCCGCTGAGCACTTGGACATGGCCGTCCTGGCGAGCCAGGATGATCTCGTCTTTCCCGTCGCCGGTCAGGTCGTCGGCCACGACATCGTTCAGCTGCGCACCCGCATCGAAGCTCCAGCGCGTGGAGCCGTCCGCGTTGAGGGCAAAGAGCATGCCCTCCGTCGTGGCCGCCAGCACCGCGTCCGGCCGGCCGGGTTCGTCGAGCGCCGCGCTGGCCAAACGAGAGAAATGCCACGGCGCTGCACTTGCCGCCTTGTCCCCGCCGCGAACCGGATTCGGACGCACGCACCATTGGATTGGATGAGGCGGCGCATCGGCAGCTGCAACGAGGTTGGGCACCGGCCTGCGCAAGGCGATCTTGCGCAGCGACTCGGGCGTCTTCTCGGCGTCCAAGTCCACGCTGGCAGGCTCTGCGGACTTCAACAGTTCACGGTCAGCGGAACTGGCACGGGTCGCGCCGAGGAGGGTCAGGCCGTCGCCGGATACGACCATGCACTGAGCGTCGGTCTCGAAGCTGCCGTCGCGCGCGCGGCTTCGAGCGGGATCCAACACGAGATCCAGCACGCCGTCCGCAGTAGACAGCCGGACGCCGTCGGCACGATCCAGAAAGTCGAGGCCCCACGGTTCGGCGATCCCGTCGGCCTTGCCGTGCAGCACGCTGGCGAAGAGGTACGATTCGCCCTTGGCCAGCTTGACCGTGGACACCGCTTCCAGCGACCGCACCACGGGCTCGGCGTGCTCGTAGCCGCGCCAATTCGCCCCCAACTCCGCGTCGTCGTGCAGTTCCAGCACCGGTCCCGGTGCAATCTGAACCCACAGGCTGGGGCCTTTCTGTGTCAGCAGCAAACCGTCGTCGCTCAGTTTCGCAGCGCCCACGCCGTGCCACAACGTCCGGAACTGGTACTCGTTGTCGTCCAACGCGGTCAACCGGTCGAGCACCGCGAAAGCCTGCTGCTGCCTGAGCCAGATGATGGTGCGCGTCCAATCGACCCCGGCATAGTTCGCCAGCCGAGTGCGGCTGTAGCCGTATCGCGGCGACTGTCCGGCCGCGACCAGCTCCGCGCAGGGCGGAATGGCCGCCGACTGGCCGTCGCGGAACACCGTCACCGAGTTGTGGAACTTGACGGGCGCTTTGAAATAGTCGTTGTCCGCCAGCCAGATGCGATCGAAAAGCGTCAAGCGGGGCAGGCTGTTTCCGTCCAGGTGATGGTGCCCGCCGTTGCTGAGTCCGTCCAGCAGCAGATAGGCGGCGTCCGGATGCAACGCTTCGCGGAACGTGATCTTGTCGAAACAGCGTTCCAGCGGCGGCTGGTCCTCGGCCGGGTGCGTGGCGGCGTACTGCGGCTCCAGCGGCCAGACCATGACGCCGTTGAACCGGTCCGGGCACGTCCCTGGTTCGAGCTGGTAGAAGGCATGGGTTTCCAGGGTGTTTTTCAGGGCTCGTTTCCGGTTGGCCGCCCAGCGAGCTTCGGGCGAACCGGTGGCATGGGCGAACATGTCCAGGCAGACCATCTCGCTGTTCCAGCACTGCCACGAGCCCGTATCGCCGTAGGGCACCTGGTAGCCAAGGTTGTCCATTGTGCCGATCAGGTAGTCGATGATCCGTTGTCCATTGCCGTTCTCGAACAAAGTGAAATCGGGCCGCGCCAGGCAGTACCGCATCAGGTGTCCGTTGGTGAGCCATTGGTAGCCGTTGCAGTCCTCGTACGGCTTGAAGTATCCGGCCTGGCGCTGGAACATGGCGTCGGCGAGGCCGAGCCAGAGGCGGCCTTCGGCGACGTCATAGTGCTGGGAGAAATAGAGCCCGGCGAACAGGGCTCCGAGTCCGGGGAACGTTTGGTGGTTGTGCGGCACGCGCGTGCCGCTGGCGGCCCCCGCGCACTTGGGGATCACGGCTTCCGCCAGCCACCGTCCCATGCTCTTGGTCGTGCGCAGCCGCTGCTCGTCGGTCAGTACGGGATCGTCTTCGATCAGGTCCCAGCCGGCGACGACCTGGGCCGAGGGGAAGTCGCTGTCGAATCCCCAAGGTCCGCCGTACTTGCGCGGGTCCGCCACGGCACTCTTGGCATACAGGTCCCAGAGGGCCACGAACAGCTCCGCCTCCTCGCTGTGCCCCGTCAGCATGTAACGTTCGGCTACCGAGCGCAACGTCCCGGCCACGGAAGTGTGCTGGCCGCGATCGAGCGCGTCCTGGCCTTGTTTCAGGCCCCGTTCCAAGCGGTTCTTGGCCGGCGCGTCATCGGCCCAGCCGAATCGTTTCAGAAACGAATCGGCGTAGTGCTTCTCAAACAAACGCGGCAGCTCGATCGTATCGGATTTGGGTTGCCCGGCAATCAGCTTGGCCAGGCCGCCGGCCGCCTGAGCCAGTCCGGCGTCGTCGCTGGCCGCCGCGACGATGACGTTCGCACCCTTGCCGAACGGATCGCAGACGGTGTGTACCAGCCAGCCGCCGGCGCCCGGACAGATACTGTCCGCCGGAGTGAAGTAACGAGCGTACAGCAGCAGCATGGCGGGGTTGTTGTCGGCGTTTCCCAACATGATTGCCGGCTGGTCGGGGCTCCGATCCGCCGCGGTCCCGGCTCGGACGGTCGGCGTCACGCCGGTCCGTTCCGCGACGGCCGCGGCCACGACCGCAGCCGCCTGTTTTCCGGCCGCGGAATCCGGGTGCAAGATGGTCGCCGTGGCTTGGCCGTCCCGGACGATCGCGGTCGCTGTCGGTCGCGGATGGGGCGTTTGGAGTTCTTGCAGCGAGCCCAGTCTGGGTCCGATTCGCAGATCGTCCAGCAGCACGTCGACCGGCACATCGTTCTCCCGGCTGCCGATGATGAACTCGATCCGGTCCACGGCGGTCGCGATGCGGTCTTCCACGACCTTGGGTTCCCAGGCCAGGCCTGACAGCGGCAAATCAGGCTGGAGACAAATCTCCCGCCATTGCTCCGCGAGCACCGAATTCCACGAATTGAAGCTCCAGGCGGGCTTGTTGTCTCCTTGGTTGTAGGCCCGGACGTAGAACGCGGCCGTGGTCCCCGGATGATTGGTGCGGGCGCGGAAGGCGAGCCGATGCCGGCTGAGATCGGTCGGCTTCGGCAGGGAAACCAGGATGCCGAAGTACTGGCTGCCCTCGGCATCCGCCGCAGTCTTGGCGCCGAACTGGATTGCGCCCTTGCCGTCCACCGTGTTGTTTTCGCCGGAGGCGGCGGTCAGGAACCGCTGGGCACTCTGGCGGCTATACGTTTCCGAAACGCCTTCGGTCCCGTCCAGCGACAGGAGCACTGCCATGCCTGGCTCCTGCGCCGCCGAGGCGGCGAGGGAGCAAGCCAGAACCGCGCAGGCAACGAGCACCGTTGCTGGACCAGATCCGGTATTTCCACGATGGTCGCCACGTTCGCCGGAACGCGGGCTGCAGCAAAAACTCATGGTTCCGTCTCCACCCTGATATTGCAGTAACTTCTTGGTACGACGGATTGGCAATCCGTCCCGCTTCCGCGACTTCACGGCCCTTTGACGAACAAGTGCATGGCCTCGGGGCAGCCGTACATGATGGTGGAGTACGTCTTTCCCAGACCGGGCCCCGACGTGGGGGCGACGAGCAACCGCTCGAACTTCGCTTCCCACGCCTGGCGGAGGACGCGCAGCTGGTCGGCGTCGCCCGTCAGGCTGACGCTGTTGACCAGCGCCATGACAATCACGCCGTCCTGGCGGCCGGGGCCGGATCCTGACTTCGGGCAGGACGTGTAACGCCAGCCGCTGTACTGCTCCTCCCACGTGTCCCGATTGATGTGCGCCACCCCGCGCCGCACGGCTTCGGGAATGCGCGGATCGCCGGTCAGTTCGTAGTACTTGCTGAGCCCGTTCAGCCGGATCGCGCCGATGAACGTCGCTTCTCCCCAGTGCTTGGTCTCACAGTAGCAGTGGCCCCAGGGCAGCTTGTAGCGCCACCCGCCCGTCTCCGGGTCCTGCTCGGACAGGGCGTCGTCGGCCAGCAGCTTCATCGCTTTCAGGTAGCGGTCGTCGAAGTCCAACTCGTAGGCCCCGGCGATGGCCAGCATCGTCCAGCCATTGACGCGGCCGGAATGGCTGCCCCCCTTGAACGAGAACTTCCGGTCCTCGACCAGCTGGGCCAGATTGGCGCCGATCTTTTCCACCGTCTCCTTCAGCCACGGATCGCCTGTCAGGAAGTAGTCGTACACCATCCCCTGAGTCCAGATGTGACCCAGGTTGTACGGGTCCAGGCAGAGGTAGGGCCGGTCGGTCTTGCCGATGCCCAGCGACACGTACAGCTCCCGGATGCGGTCCACCGGATAGAAGCCGCTCACGTGGCCGACGCAGTGCTCGTGGACCATGCCCGGCCGGATCGGGTAATTGGGATCGCGGCCGGCGGTCTTGTGGAAAAAGTCCGTCAGGTCCGCGTTCACAAACTGAATGACGTCAACTTCGCTCGTATGCCGCGCGGCGGTATCGCCGACGTACAGATACCGAGGATCGCCCGTGCGGGCGAACTGGACCAGGATCTGCTTCGGGGTATCGTATTCGTGGTTGCCCCAGTTACAGCCGCGTTCGCCCCACCAGTCGCCCCAATTCATGGCGCCGTAGTCGCGCTGCTGGTGGATGCTGTTCAAGTAGCCGTTGACGAACAGATTCTCCGCCCACCGATCGTAGTCCTCCAGGCCGGGACTGCCCGCCGCCGCGATCGGGCCCCAGGTTCCGGCGGCGATGGCCTGCGCCGGATCGGCCGCGGGCACCAGCGGCGCGTTGGCGCTGCGGACCAGGGCGTCGCCGCCGCCTTGCACGTCGAGCCAAATCTGCCAGCGGCGCGATTGGCCCATCCGCAGCTGGTAACAGTCGCCGTCGAACAGGTATTGGTGCTTGTACCACGGCTCCATGTGCGCGAAGGTGCCTGCGGAAAACGTGGGGAACAGTCCGATTTTGAGGCCGTCAGCCTCAGCTTCGATACTCTTCGGCCACTGCTGCCAGAAATCGCGCAGGGCGACGGCGACGGTGCCCGCCGCGTCGGTCAGCTCGGCCCATCCGGGCGCCTTGGAGCCCGTCCCCTCGACACCTTCGAACCGGCACGTCTCGTCGTCAACCTGCAACAGCCGGACGCTCGCCCCAGAACTCTCTTTCGCCGCACCGCCGAGTTGCACGCCCTTCAGCGGCGAGCGCGGGACGACGTCGAGCGACAGCCCGCGGAGCCGATGGAGTACACCCGACTCCGCGTCGACCAGCAGATGCGGTTCCAGCAGCACGCGGGACAGTCCGGCAAAAACGGAGGCCCGCAGCCGGAAGCCGAGGACACGAGACTCATCCGGAGCGCGAAAAGCGCCTCGCAGCAAGAGGGTCCCACGCACCGGCCCGCCGGCCTCGACAGCGCAGGATTCGACGACGGCCCGGCAACGCCGCCCAGCGCCGTCGATCAGGGTGAAGCGGACGTCCAGTCGTTCGCCGACGCTCAGCACCCCGTCGTCTGCCGGACTGAATCGCATGGTGCCGGTCTGCAGGATTCCCTTCGCCTCGTCCACCGTCTGCACCGGCAGCCTCGGTGCCGGCGCATCCCCTTGGCCGTTCCAGCGAAGCGTGAATCGCGCCGTCCCGTCCGGCGGAGGCGCCGCCTGGAAATCCAGCAGCACCCAGCGCGCACTGCCGTCCTTCCAACGCGTCAGAACGCGGCTTTGGCAGGGCACCATCCCGCCTTGTTCGCCGGTCAACACAAAGGCCGCTCCCCGCGGCGCAGCCCCAGCGGCCAGCGGCACCCCGCCGGTCACGGGCCGCAGACCGTCCAGCCCCGTCATGTCCCGCACGGTCAGTGCCAGTTCCCGACGCGCTGCATTTTGACCTGCCGGCGACTCATGCAAGTCGCTCGTAGTGCCGCCTCCAGGCGGTCGCAAACGGGGTGGCGCATTCTGGGCAGCCCGCGACTCGTGCAACAGCCCGGCGCCCATGAACAAACAGACGATCATCCCGGCAGCCAATCGTGACGGTTTCATGCTTCACAAGCTCCGTTTCAGTGAGTTCCAGCGGCCGTGCCGTAGAAGTCCAAGTTCCCGCGTTCAATTCTGGCGGCATCGCCGCAGGAAAACAAGAACAGGTCGTCGCCGCAGGGGCCTACGTCGTGGAGACCGACCAGGGCCACGAGACCATGTCGCCTGCCGAGTTTGCCAAGCGTTACGACTGGAAAAACGACCCGTCCAAGGTCACGATGCTGCCCGAATCGAGCCAACAACAGCCGGCTGCCAGCGGCGAATCCCCCAAGCACGCCGACCAGCCGAAGCCTGCTGAATCCAACCCGTGAAGCAGCATCCACCACAGCTGCGGAAGTCAGTTTGGAGTCACTCATGCCGGCTTGCCGGCACCCGCAATGATGAAAACAATTCTCAGGCAGTACACTCGCAATTCGATCGCGTCTCACATGGCGGCGCTCGCGTGGCTACCATACGATCCGGGTCGGTACCTCGGAGCGTCCGTGACTTATGTACCCCCTTCGGCGTTGGGGCGGGACGGGGTCTTGTCGGACCTTCCTTTTCCGCCCTTTGTTTTCGGAGCAGTGCGGCGCCTTGTCGCCGCTTTGTCGAGGACGTTGTCCCGGGCGCACACCGTAGCGAAAAATCCAAGCACTGGACCGCGTCCGCGGCCGATCGAGCCTGCTCCAGGTCAACTTGTCGGGCAGTGTGCAACGTTTACAATAGGAGGCATAACCCGGACGGCTGAAACTCGATGAATGCCATTTCCCGGCCAGCAATCGATCAGGCGATTCAGCGGCATCCCGATGCAGCATCGTGGCTGAACGCTTGGTGGAAAGTGGCCAATCGCGAGCAGTGGGGCAACCTGCGGCATGTGAGGGAGACGTATCCGCAGACGGATCAGGTTGGCAGCTGCCTGGTTTTCGATGTCAAGGGAAACGCGTACCGCTTGATCGTCGGCGTTCGCTACGCGACCGCTGATCGAGGCGGTACGTTGTTTGTCAAGCACTTCCTGACGCATGCAGAATACAATACCGACGAGTGGAAAAAGGACTGTGGATATGAGTGGTAGTGCTGTTGCACAGACACCCTACGAACGCTTGTTGCTGGAATTCTCGCCCCGCGCCATCCGGAGCCAGACTCAGTACGGTCGCGTCCTACGGCAGATCGATCGATTGATGCGTAAGCCCAAGCTGACGAGGGCTGAAGAGGACCTGCTCGATCTGTTGGCCTCTCTGGTGGCGCAGTACGAGCAGAGTCGCTTTCCAAGTACCGACGTGAGTCCCGGCGAGATGATAGCGCACCTGATCGAGGCGCGCGGTGTGACGAACGCCGAACTCGCCCAGGCAACCGGTCTTCCCACGCAAACAATCTCCAGCTTTGTCAACGGTTCGCGAGCGATTCGCAAGGCCAATCGTGAAAAGCTGGCCGAGTACTTCCATGTGTCGCCGGACTTGTTCCTACCCACTGACTAGGCAGCATCAACGACCTCCGGGGAGTGCCCGTTGGGAGCCTGCAGAAACCGGTTCTATGGACAAAGCCGGCTAGCGATCCGTGTCGCTTTCCCACAGCCACAGTTCGCTGACCACGACGTTGGGTTGGGCTTCGTTGCGGAAGCTGATCCGCAGCGAGCCGTCGCGGTACAGTTCCGGCGGGACCGCAACGGTCTTCTCGTCGGGCGCTTGTTTCGCCGTGCCGGAGGGCAGCCTGGTTTTGTCCAGCACCTTGACCTCGTTCTCGCCTTTGGCGGTCGCCAGGATCAGCGATTGAGCGCGGGTTGCATGATCGAAGTCCCACCAGGTGAAACCCAGCTGGTACGACTTTTTCGGGTTCAGGCCGCTGGCCTCGAAGATCACGCGGCTGCCGTCAAAAAAGACGCTGCCGAAGCGGACGTCTGCCAGTTGTTCGGCGCCGGCCCAGAAATAAGTGCTGCCGCCGACCAGCCTGAGCAACGGTCCACCCTTGGCGCCGTCCACGCGGTCGGGTCCGCAATCCAGGTAACAGACCAAGCGATAACCCTGGGGCGCGCGCTTGGCAAGCGTGGCCTTGGTGGCGTCGCTCCGAGCCCGGTCGTGTTGCAGCGCCGTTTGAGCCGCGTCGGGCGGCGGAGCTTTCATGGCCTCCTCGTCCAGCGATTCCGCGACGGCAGCCACCTGTTGGTCCTTCGTCGTGTCGATCACCTTTCGCATGGCCGCCCGCACGCCGGGTGGATCGACGCGAACGAGCGCGCGGGCGATCTTCAGCACAGCCACCTCGGCCTCGGCCTGAACCTCGGCATCGCCCAGGAATTGAGCGGCGACTTGTAAAGCGCCGGGATCGGCAGCTTCGGCCAGCGTCGCCAGCAGCATCCGCTTGGATTGCTGATTCGTGGCCACAGGCCGGATGCCCTCCAGCATTTTTAGTCTGGCAGCAGCGTCCTTGACCTCGCCGGCCAACCGCAAGTAGCCGCGCATGGCCAGGACTCGATGGGCGACACTCTCGGCCGTCTGGGCCAGTGTTAGCAAGTCCGAGGCCGCCGCCGCATCCGTCCAATTTGCCAAAGCCCGCACGGCCGCGTCCCGGATCGTCTCGTCGGAGCCGGCCAACTGGCCGCGCACGGCCGTCAGAGCCTCCACGCCGCCAATGCCGCCTAGGACTCGCACCAGGGACGGCTTGCCTTGGTCCGACGCCTTGTCCAGGGCGGCCAGCACCGGGGCCAGGCGCTCCTGCGCGGTCGCCAGCCGGGTGCCGGCTTCGAGCACTGCCCGCTCGGCTGCTTGAGTGTCACCCGGAGTCGCCGTCGAAACCAGCAGGGCGACCAGCGGCCCATAGCTTTCGGGCCCCGTTACGGCCGCCAACGCCTCGAAGGCGGCCCGTCGCAGTTCCGCGTCCGGTTCCGCGGCCGCTTGCAGCAGCACGGGCGCTGCCGCCGCTGCGCCACGCGATGCCAGGACGCGAAAGACGGCTGCCCGCGAAGCGGTGTCGCCGCCGCCTGCCATTTTCAACAGTGCGGGCTCGACGTCCGCGCCCGTCATTCGGGCCAGGGCCGATTGGGCCGCTGCCTGAACGGCACCGCCGCCGGAGGCTGCCAATTCGACCAGCCGTTTCAAGTGCGCCGCGTCGCCTAGCGTGGCGAGCGCCGCAACGGCGGCCGCGCGGACCGCCTCATTCTCGTCTTCGGTCTGCTGGACCACCGCCGCTGCCGACCCGCGGTCGCCGCGCTGGGCCAACACGCCCAGCAGCAGCGTTCGCCCCTCCGGCTCCATCTGCGGCAGTCTTGCGACCAAGGCTGCGGTCATGGCCTGGCCGGGCAAGCGGCCGGCCAGCTGCATGGCGCTCGCCCGCAGCAGCGGATCTTCTGCGGCGAGCGAACTCAGGACCAACGGCACGGCTTGTTCCGGGGCGGCTTTCGCCAAGCCGACCAGTCCGCCCAGTCGGCGCGCGGAGGGAAGATCCGATGCCCAAATCGCTTCGTAGATCCGTGTGGCGGTGGCCGCGTCGCCGGCTGCTGTCAGCCGCTCGGCGCACTGCAGCCGGGCGTTGTGCAGCCGGATTTCGGCCTGAGGAGCGACGGCCGCTTTCTGCAAGGCCGCGGCTGCTTCGGCCGTCGCGATCTTGCCGAGGGCCTCAGCGGCGGCGGCCGCTAGTTCAGGATCGGCCTGCGCGAGCAGATCGGACAACGCACCAACGGAGCGGACATCACGGCGCAAGCCGAGCGAATTGACGACGCCGATCCGCGGCGGCCCTTTCAGCCGCGACAGCGCTCCGCGCAGGGCGGCCAGCGACGCTTCGCCGCCAATTGCGTCCAGCGTGTACCGAGCGATCTCGGCCGTCTGTGGATCGTCCAGCATCTTGGCCAAGAGTGGAACTTGGGATTCTGTTCCGATGGTCAGCAACTGCTGGCAGATGAAGACCTTGGCAGCTTGGGTCAGCTTCGGGTCCGCCAGGACCGCCGCCAGGCGCTCGGCCACTTGTGCCTTGCCGGCTGCATCCGCGGCAGAACGGACGACTTGAAGTTCGATCGCGCGCAGCGCCTTGTCGCTTTGGCCATAGTCGTAAGTCCTCAGTTGGTCCAACGCCTGGTCGAGCGTCATCTCCGGCAGCGATTCGGCAGCGCTGGCCGCAGCGGTCAACGCCGTCAGAAGGAAGGTTAGAATCCCAGTCCGTATGATGCGCTCCCCGTGCGCGCATTTTCGTAGCATGGCTCTCCGAGCCGTGCAAAGTACTCCGCACGGCTCGGAGAGCCATGCTACTTTCGTTGCGGCCCAAGGCCGCGTCAGGGTATATCTCAGCGGTTTCATCGTCTGTGCTCCGTCTCGTGTACTCTACAGGACCCACGGGCTGCGCATCGGGCGGCGAAGCATGGCATTGGCCACGTCGTCGTTGATGAATCGTTCGGTCGTCCAGTCCCACGTCAGCTTGCGCCCGGTGCGCGTGGCGATGTCCGAGACGATCGTCAACACCGTGGCAGCGAACCCGGCGTCCACGTTCGACACGGGATCGCGGCGCGTGCGGATGCAGTCCATCCAGTTGCCGTGATGGCTGTACGACTCGTACAAGTGCTTGTCGTCGGGGCGCAGTGTCAGCTTCAGCAGCGACGCGGGCTCAGCTTGGATCCCGCCGCGAACCACGTGTACCCAGCCCCGCTCGCCCTCGAAACGGACGCCATGCGGCTGGCCGCTGTCGTCCGTAAAGATCATCCGCACGCCGTTTTCGGCTGACGCCTCGACACGCCACGCGATGGACGTGTTGGCCAAGCCTTCGGCCGGAAACACAGCGGTCCCTTGGATGTCGATCTTGTTCGTGCAGAACTCCGGCGCGCCCCATAACGCGCTGTCGATGTGATGCACGCCCCACGAACCGATCCAGCCGATGCAGTAGTCATAGACGAAGTACCAGTTGTAGCTGCACTGGATGTCGTTGTACGGTTTGGCGGGGGCCGGACCGAGCCACATCTCGTAATCCAAGCCCGGCGGCACCGGCGCCGGCTGGGCAACCGGCAACGCGCGGCCGCCGGGCACGGCCACCTTGACCGTTTGCAGCTTGCCGAGATAGCCATTGATCGCCAGTTCCGCCGCGAAGCGGAAGTTGCGGTCCGACCGCTGCTGGGTGCCTAACTGGTACACGCGCCCGTGCCGCCGCACGGCCTCGCGCACCACTTGGCTTTCATAGGCGGTCAGCGTCATCGCTTTTTCGCAGTACACGTCCTTGCCGTGCCGCATGGCCCAGACCGAGTGCAGGGCGTGCCAGAACTCCGGCGAAGCGATCACCACCGCGTCGATATCGTCGCGGGTGACCAGTTCGCGGAAGTCGGCATACGCGTCGCAGCCCTTGTACGTGCCGCGGCCGATTTCTTCCGCGTAGCGATCCTCCGCCCGCAGCTTGGCCGCCATCCGCTTGGATTCAAACGGATCGCAAACCGCCATGACTTGCGTGGCCGGGTTGCCCACCAGGCCGCCCAAGTGCCCGCTGCCTTGGCCGCCGAGTCCGATGTGGCCCGTGCGCAGCCGATCGCTGGGCGGGGCTCGGCCGGCGGCGCCCAGAACGGATGCGGGCACAAAGTAGGGCGCAGCCATGATCGCCGAACCCATTCCCAGGCCCAAGAAATCTCGACGTTTCATGTCTGTCCTCCCGTACTCGCCAATGGTGTGAGAAAATACGGAAACTCATTGTGGTCCCTGACGACGTTCCCTGCAACCATTCGGCCAGACAGATTCACTGGGGGGTGTGATGAATCGCGCCAAAGTGACGTTTTCCTTGCCTGGTCAGGGATGTTACAGTAGCATGTAAGAAGTCATGTACGGAAGGTACATCCATGTTCGTCTTCATCAGCGATCAACAGCGTCGAGCTCTGGACGAGCAGGCCGGAGAACCACTGGAGGTTGTCGATCCGCAGACGCGGCAGGCTTACATACTGATTGCACGCGACCGATATGATGCATTGCAGATGGCTGCCGAGGCGGCAGGACAACGTGCGCAGCGATGCGGAACGATTGTTGCTCAAATACCGCCCCAGATCCGTTGCTCTCAGGAAGCGTATTGGCGTGAACTCCCCGACCTGCTGTCTCTGGCATCGAGTCGGCGCCGCTGGGTCGCCTTCCATGGTGACGAGCGGATTGGTTTTGGTCGCACGGAAACGGAACTCTATCAGGAGTGTTATCGTCGAGGCCTGAAGGACGATGAAATCTACGTGGGACGGCTGAGACCGTCTTTGGTGCCTCCTTGGGAGGCAGAGGTGATTGAGCCGTCGCTGTACGAGTCAGCTGCCGATGACGATAATCCTGCATGATCTGCCCTACCTCGATCGGCCCGAGACGGTTACCATCCAGGGCGAACAGGTCCGTTTGCGACCGTTTCAGATTATCGTCTGGGTCAGCGTCCACATGAAAGGAGTCGCCGACCTGGAACCCAATGCTCCGCGTTTTCCGGCGATCCTCGATACCGGCAACAACTTTACCTTTACGATCACCGAGCGACAGCTCGTCCGGTGGGCCGGTATCCGCCCAGGTCTGCTCCGGCTGCTTGGCCCTGTGGTTCTCAACGATATCGAGATGGAACGGCGCGCCGCGAACGTCTGGATCCACTCCAATCGTAGGGGCCAACGTCATGCTCTCAAGCCATCGGCGTCTTATCGCCTGGAACTTGACCGTGGCTTGGCAATCTACCCCGATGACGCTCGCAGGCCAGGTCCCCGGCTGCCGTTGCTCGGCGTGCGGGCGCTAGATGACAACTCCCTGGATCTGCGAATCAACGCCCGAAGGCGATCCGTCACACTCAAAGCGGGTCGGTGGCCGCCCTCGTGGTTTCCGTTGTTTCGGACCGATTCTTGAGGCAAATCCGTGAGTCGATGGATTGTCATTGTGCCGAAAGTCAGTGCTAGGAGTCTGTCCCGGAAATAAGTTTCCCATCTCTTCCAGCTTGCGTATTTGAA
>CAYPGE010000075.1:0-26028 GCA_964409865.1 uncultured Pirellulaceae bacterium | reverse complement strand
TCCTGGGGACTGTACGACAGCTTGATCGTCGTGATTCCCTCGCTGGACATCGTTGCGGCTCGGGCCGGCAAGTCGTGGAGACGTGAGCAAGGTGCAGATCATTATGATGTCCTGAAGCCGTTTCTCGTGCCGATCGCGCAGTCCGTCCAGGTGCGCTCGGCCGCGTTTGGTGTTCGTGTCCGACAACACCTCGACGACCAAATCGGGAACCAGGGGCGGAATCGGCCGCCGGCCCAGCCGCTTTTTCGGAAACCGGTGCCAGCCGATGAACGACACGTCCGGGAGTTTGACCTGTCACCACATCTTTCTGTCAGCTGTCTTGCCGCATAACCACTGCGGAGACTTTACCGCGCCAAGAATGTTGCCTTGTCCAGCGTCAGGTTCCGGTCTTCGCCTGCCGTGTTCAGGTCGTTGGTGAACAGGAGGCGGAGTTGATGCGCGCCGACGGTCAGGTCGAGGTCCAATGAATACGGCCGCCAGTTGCCGCTGGTCAATTGCACTTGGCCCACCGGCTGACCGTCGATCGCGACGGCGACCAGGGGCAAGACGCCGGCGGCCGATGTGCCGGAGGCGAGGAGTTCCAGCGTGTAGCGTCCGCTGGCGGCGACTTGGATGTCGCGCTCGATGTAGCCGTTGCAGGCCAGGGCCGCGAAGCTGCCTTGGTTGCGGAAGAAAGGCATGCCCGGCTGCGGCGTCATCTGTTCGCATTCGATCGTCACCCCCGGACGCGACTGGAAATCGCCGCCCAGCGCCGTGGCCAGGCCGCAGGCATAGCGGGCCGCCTTGCGGGCGTTCCGCTCTTCCGTGTCCCAGCGGAGCTGGTCGATCAGGACCAGCCCCTGGCCCAGCGGTGCCACGGCCAGCGCGGCGGGCGACGTGAGAAATTGCACGCGCGGGTTTTCGTCGCGGGCGATCAGGACACGGTCCACGTACAGGTTCCGGTCCTCGCGAGGCGGATCGCTGGCGTCGTTCGTAAAGGCGATCGAGACGCGGTGCTTGCCGGCACGGACGCGACCCAGCAGGGCGTGACTCCGCCAGCGATCTGTGACGGACAACGTGCCGAACCGCTGTCCGTCCACGGATACGGCCACGGCCGGAAATTCGCCGCGGCAGGGAGTGCCCCGCGCGCGGATGCCGATCAGCCAATCGCCGTCCGCCGGGAAGTCGATTTCTTGCGACGCGGAACCGACCGTCGCGAACACGACACCGGGCGACTGCGGCGACACAAGCTGGCCGTCCAGCGTCCAGTCCTCCACTTCGTACGCGACGGCCTTCGTCTCGTCCAAGGTCTTGGTGAGCACGGAATCGGCCATCTCCAGCGCCCGCGGCGTGTCGGCCCAGGCGATGCCCCGATGCTGGCCCAGCCAATACAGGTCTTCGCGGGCGATCGCGTTCAGCAACGGCATGTCGCCTTCGGCTCGCGTTACGGCGCCGGCGTAGGTTTGCGTGCCGAGTTCCAACTGCAGTTCGCGGCTGGCGGTCTCGAGGGCGTCCGCTGGTATCCGGTGCAGCCATAACCGGCCGCCGGATTCGATCCACCCTCGCAACTGGGCCAAATCAGGAACCTGACCGCTGCAGACGAGCAACGAGTAGTCGGACAGATCCGTCGCGTCGAGTCTTTTCGTCAAGTCGTCGAATCGCCAGCCGAGGCTGCGGAGCGTGGCGTGGTAGGCCGCACCACCCCCAACCACGCCGGTCTTGCGATTCTCCGGCTGCCGCGTGGCGAGGTAGTCGGTCAGGTTCAGCAGGATGCGAGCCGCGGCAGGTTCGGTCGAGAACTTGTCGACCAGCAGCAACTGGGAATGCACGACGCAGCCCCGTCCGGCGGGCCGCTCCAGCAGCGGCGCGTGATCGACTCCGGCGGCAGAGCCGGAAACGACGATCGGCACGGACGATCCGCCAACGGGGCGCGCCACTTCGTCCGTCGATAGCAAATGATCGCCGCGCCAGAATTTCAGTTCCACCGGTTCGATTCCGCGCAGTGCCGGATGGTCGCCGCGCATGGGGAACGTCATCGTCGAACGGTGATTGGTCAGCGACACATCGAACAATCCTTCGGGGTAAGCCTCCTGCCGCAACACCAGCACGCGGCCGCCGCGAGCGAGAAACTCGTCGATCGCGGCCCGCTCGGGCGCGATCCGTCCGATGACGGGGACCTGCGGCGATGCCGCCCGGAGCGCCTCGTCGCCGATCACCAACACATCCACGGCGGCGGGGATTGAATCCAGACTAGCCACCGGCGTGACCCGTAGGCCGGCAGATTGGAGCACCGCCGTCGTCTTGCCCTGGGGATCGAACAGCCCGATCGTTGTCTGGAGCGAAGGGAATCGCGACGGCGGGAATACAGTAAACTCACGCCGATCCTGGAAGACGCTTTGGTCGCCATCGCGAAGCTCCAGTCGCCACACCAGCGGCGTGCGCCGTTCGACCGGCGGCAGGTGCAAGCGGACTTCCAGCGGCTGACGTTCGCCCGCGGCGAGTCGTAGCGACTGCAGGCCGCGCTCGATCACCTTGTCGCCGGCAGCCAGGACCCAAGCGAATTCCAGTTCCGCCGGGTCCAAGCTGTCGTTGAACACGTCCACGCGGCGCAGCACTTCGTCGCCTGCGTAGAATCGGCTGTCGTAGTCCAAGGGGTACGCGGCCACGCTCTGATAAGCGTACTGGTGAGCCTGCCATAGCGGGTTGCTGTCGTCCAGCGGCCCGCCTTCGATGACGGTCCAGGGCGAGATGCCGGCGACTTCCTTGTGGCGGTAGCCCAGGATCTGCATCTTCCAGCTCTCGGCCTTGCCCAAGTTGCGATAGCGGTGATAGTCGATGTACGACTCGTCGCCGAAAAACACCGTATGCCACGACGGATCGCGGGAGGGCAGCCAGAGGAATTCACCGACGTACAGCGGCTTGTCGCGACGCCAGGCAAATTCCTTCTCGCCATTCAGGAACATGTGCGAGATCTGGGCCGGCCGCTGCAGCCAATCCGCTTCGTTCGGCCAGCAAGTGAAATCGGGATACTCGTGCGGATAGTGGATGCCGATTACGTCGGCCACGCCGCCCGGATCGCCGTCGGACTCGTACAGGATCGGCCGCGTGGGATCGAGTTGTTGGACCAAGCGGCCCATGCGGATCAGGTCCGACTTGGCCTGCGACGCATCGTTCATACGGCCGCCGAAGAACTCGTTCTCCAGGCTCCACATGATCACGGACGGCCGATTCTTGTCGCGCGCGACCATCGCCCGCAGGTGTGCGGCGTAGTTGTCCCAGAACACGGGGTCGTGAATGCGGTAGGTGTCGTCGTCGTTCCAGACCGCGCCTTCGACGATCATCAGCAGGCCCACTTCGTCGGCCAGTTCGTAGTGCAGGCGCGGCCAAGGCTGCGTGTGCGTGCGGAAGGCGACGCAGCCCATCCGCTTGACGGCTTCCCACCGCTGCCGAATCTCGTCACGAGTCATCAGCCCGTGCGGCGGCCACCAGGAAGTGGCCAGGAGATTGATCCGCGAGCCGTTCAAGAAGAACTTGTGACCCTCGACCCAGAATTCGCGAAAGCCGAACCGCGTCCGCACCTGGTCGCCGCTGGACAACGCCGTCCGCAGGCATAGCAGCTGGGGATCGACGTGCGACCACAGCGGCGGATCGGGCCAGGGACGGCGGAGGATGATGGTGGGGGGCGGTGGTCGGTAATCAGTAATCGGTGGTCGGTAATCAGTAATCGGTGGTCGGTGATCGGTGGCCGGTGGCCGGTGGCCGGTGGCCGATGATCGGTGGCCAGGGAGCAGGGGCGGGAGTTTGAGTTTGGTGGCTGGCAGTTGGAGCGCATCCCTCCCGGCGTCTTCGACGGCGGCGGTCAGTTCGACTTCGATTTCGTCCGGGGACTCATTGGCCAGTGTGTATTGCACGACCAACTCTTTGCGGCGTACCGAGGGCTGAATGAACACGTCTTGGACGTAGACGGCCGGATGCGCGCGGAGCGTAACGTCGTCCCAGATGCCGTACAGGCTGTACAAGCCGCCGATAGGCGAGAGGATCTTGTCGCGCGGGGCGCCACGTTCGACGTCCCAGTTGGCATCGGCCGGAAATTCCACTTTGCCAGGCGTGAATACGCCAGTCCAATCGTGGCAGCCGACCAGCAGTTCGTTGGCTCCGTCGAAACGCACGGCGCCGGTGACGTCCAACTCAAACGGTTCGTAGCCGCCGAAGCAACCGCCGACCTCGCGGCCGTTCACGACCACGCGACTGTTGTACTTCACGCCGCCGAAGCAGAGCTTGATTCGCTGGCCGCGCATCGCCGGCGGCACGGCGAACGATCGCCGCAGCCAGGCACGCTGGTAGTTGGTGCCGCTCAGGTAGCCAGGCACGCGACACGGCTTCCATGGGCCGCCGCTGGGCGGTTTTGTCAGGTCCTCGACCAGTTGATACTCCCACGCACCGTTCAAGCTGACTTCCTGCCGCGGCGAGTCCGCCGCACAAACGAACGGCGCGGGCAGAAGCACAAAGCAAAGAATGAGGTGTCGCATGGTTAGGCTCCTAACGCAGTAATCCGGCGAGCGTGGCGGCGTAAGCCCCACGGTAATCCGGCGAGCGTGGCGGCGTAAGCCCCACGGCAATCCGGCGAGCGTGGCGGCGTAAGCCCCACGGTAATCCGGCGAACGTGGCGGCGTAAGCCCCACGGTAATGTGCGCCTCGCGTGGTCTCCACCGGACGGGCTCACGCCCGCCGTACGCCATAGCTCACGCCCGCCGTTCGTTCAGCTCAACCACGCGTCCAGGTGTTCGCGCACGAACGCGTCGTCGGTCAGGTTCGGGTACGCGCGACAGACGCGGTCCAGTTCGTCGGCTTGGCCGGGGCTGAGGGTTTCACGCTCGTCCAGGCACCAGATGCCTTCCAGCAGGCCCTGCCGCCGCAGGATCTCGTGAATGCCCGCGATGCAGCCGGCATATCCGTTGGCGGCATCGAACAGCGCGGCGTTCATGTCGGTCACCTGGGCGGCGATCGTAAGCAGGTTGCTCGGAACGTCGGCGGTGGCGCCGACCCGCTGGCACTCGTGCAGCAACTCGACGGAATTTTGCGTCCAGCAGGCCCAATGGCCGAGCAGGCCGCCGGCGATTCTCAGCCCTACGACGCCCGACGAAGTGGCCATCGCGTACGGCGTCAGCACGTCGATGACGATGTTGTCATCGTTGCCGGTGTACAGCGCGATCTCGCCCGCTCGCCCCGCCTCCGCCACGGCCTGGATCACGTCCAGCGTCTGGTAGCGGTTAAACGGAGCCATCTTGATGGCAACCACGTTGGGAATCTCCACGAACCGCCGCCAGAACGCTCGCGACAAGACGCGTCCGCCCACGGCCGGCTGCAGATAGAAGCCGACCAGCGGAATCTCGTCCGCCACGGCGCGGCTGTGCGCGAGCAGTTCCTCGTCGGTCGCCGCGCGCAGCGCGGCCAGCGACAGCAATCCCGCGTGGTAGCCCAACTCGCGAGCCAACTGCGCTTCGCTCACGGCCTGCGCGGTCGCTCCGCAGACGCCGGCAATCAGCATGGTCTGCCGCCCGGCCGCAGCGTCGCAGGCCGCCACCGTCTCGGCCGCCAGTTCCAGAACCGGCTTCAGGAGCCCGTGTTGCGGTTCGCGGATCGCGAACTGCGTGGTGTGGACGCCCACGGCCACGCCGCCCGCGCCGGCTGCGTGGTAGTAGCGAGTCAACGCCCGCTGGCGGCGTTCGTCCAGGCGGCGAGCGGCAGTCAACGCCAGCGGATGGGCGGGAATGACCAGGCCTTGACGCAGCGATTGCAGCACCCCCGGAGGCGGCAGCGGCATGAGATCGGTCATGGAAAAGTCCTTCTTTCGGAGTCGATGGAATTGCCAAACCAAGGCACCGCTGGGCTTACGCCGCACCGCTCGCCAGGTCCTAACCGCCGGCGACGATGCTGCGCATGAATTCCAGGCTGCGGCGCGTGTTCTCGTCGGTGCCGGAGCACTCCAGGGACACGGCGCCGTCCCAGTTCGTCTCCTGCAAGTACCGGATGACGGCCCGGATGTTGTCGGCGTTCACGCCGCCGCCGACGGGGACTTCGGACGAGCCGATGCCCGTCTCCTCGCCGCGGACGGCGGCTGCCAGCGCCGGCGAAACGTCCTTGATGTGGCAGTGCGTCAGGTACTTGCGGAACGTCTTGCAGAACTCCAGCGGGTCCTTGCCGGCGATGTACGTATTGCCCGTGTCAAAGTTGAACCGCAGGTAGGGCGAATCGAAATACTCGAACAGCCGCAGCATGAATTCCTGGTTGCTGGTGTACGGCCCGTGGGTCTCGACGTTGATCACCACGTTGTAGTCCTCCGCCCACGGCAGGCACTGGCGGTAGTTGTCGCAGGTGATGCGGAA
Source organism: uncultured Pirellulaceae bacterium (assembly GCA_964409865.1). Classification (GTDB taxonomy): domain Bacteria; phylum Planctomycetota; class Planctomycetia; order Pirellulales; family Pirellulaceae; genus Anammoximicrobium. Next base: position 19,663 of record CAYPGE010000075.1, on the reverse strand, counting down.
GACCTCCTCCAGCGACAGGCCGGGGATCTCGAAAGCCCCGTCCACCGTATCGACCATCGGACAGTTGATGTCGGCGGCGAAGCGAATCGACTGCTGCACGTACTGGACGCCGAACGCCGAACCGTTGGGGCCCATCATCGGGTACGAGCCGTCGATCTGCGTGACCTCCAGACCCAGCTTGTCCAGGTACTTCCGCAGTGCCTTTGGATTGGCTTGCAGCGAGATGCCCGGATCGTAGCCGAGGGCCTGAATGAAATTCTGCCCGTGGATCACGGCGAATTCGATGTGCTTGACGCCCAGCGAGGCGATCTTCTCGCAGGCGGCCTCAAAGCTCTGGCTCAAGGGCCGAAAATTGTCCGTATGGATGCCGATGTGAATCATGTTCTCCTCCTCGCTACATGGCGCGTCGGCGCCGTGATGTGAATTTAATCTGTCAGCGGAAACGTATTTATCGCACCGGTCAAGGGCGAATTCAAGCAGAGCGAGCGCGATGAGCAGGGCGGCTACAAATCCATCAAGACCCGCAAACGCAGCGCGACCGCTTGCAGCGTCGCCTGGGACACGGCGCCCAGTCGTTTGGTCAAGCGTGCGATGGTCACGGAGCGAACATCTTCGCACTTGATGAAACTGATCGTGCTCAGGCCGCCCTCCGGCGGCTCGACACGGACATGGGAGCGAACTCGTTTGTCCCGGCTGGTCACCGGCACGACGATGACCAAGCCCGCAGGGCCACATCCCACGCTTCGCGTTCTGCGGTCTCTTCCCGCCACGCCGCCGGATCGCGGCGCAGAGCCGCAAAGTCCTCGTTTAGCGACTCCAGGAACCGCCTGCGCGCGTAGGCGTCCACCGCCCTTTCCAGCACGTCCGGCATCGACTCGCCAACTTCATCCGCCAGTTGCTTCAACTTGGCGTGCGTCTGTGGGTGGATTCTGACCGTCTCACTCGCCATGCCGATGCCCTCCGAACGTCCGGTACTTCCCATGTAAGTATACAGAATCGTATCCGCCTGCGTCAACGCTCGGATTCCCGATGGCCGGCTTGCACGGGATTTGATGTTGCTTCGGGCATTGCCAGCGGAGAGCGAACGGCGTCACGCGTCGTCAAGCCAAACCGAGAAGTGTGCGGGTGCTATGGCGACTCCTTGTCCGTCGGTGTCGGCGGAGTGTCCGGCGGCGGCAGGGCGATCGAGGCGTGCATGATCTTGGTCTGGATATTCAGCTTCATGGCGTTGCTCCGCTCGTGGATGGTGTCCAGCAAGCTGCTGTACAGCAAGGACGAGTTTTCCTGGGAGTAGTAACCGCCGATCACGCTGATCAAGCCCAGCAGGTCGCTGCAGATCGACAGGTACACCAGGTTCTCGCGGCGCTGCGCGTTGTTGGACAGCCCCAACACGTCCTTCTCGCTCTGGTGCATGGTGATCAGGCTGATCAACGTGTTCAGTTCGTGAAATCGCCGGCGGTAGGTGACGACCTCTAAGCCCAGCAGCGCCAGGAAGGCCAAGCCGATGTAGACCAAAACGCTGAGGAACGAATCCAGACCCTGCAGCACCTGGGCGGCGTCGCCGAGCGTTGGTTCAAAGCCGTGCTGGGTCAGCGTGTTGGCGTCCTTGTCCAGCAAATGCGCGGCGGCGGCCCGCAGCCGCGGGGTCAGACCGCGGCGGGCGACCAGATAGGTGGCGACCGAGTACGTCGCGACCGGTTGTTCCGGAAGCGGCGGATCTGGGCTTAGATGGCCGCGCGGGATCTCGGCCCTCCGCAGATAGTCCAAGGCGAGGGCGTGGGCGCCCAGGTCGGGAGACGCCAGGCGGAAGCCGGCGGCAGACAGGCGTTCAGCGGCGTCCAACGATTTGTGCTCCGCCAGATTCTTGATCACAAACACGGCGTCCACGTCGGCGGGGATGGCGTACGCGGGGTCGGCGCTGAAGTCCCGCCAGTCGTGCGTGAATTGCACTTGGCCGGCGATGTTCCAGAGATCGGCAAAAACCTCGGCCACGGAATGGCTGCCCTGCCCCTCGGCCGATGTCAGGATCTTCCGCACCTGGCCGGGATGACGGACGCCGTCGCGGACGAAGTACAGCACGACCTCGGAACTCGGACTCTGCAACCGCGGCAGATCCGCCGCCAGCGGAATCCCGCCCTGCACGAACGCCAGATCGACCTTGGCGGCGGCAAGCAACTGGACGCTTTCCCGCGAACCTTCGGTGATTGTCGGCAGGAACCGTACCCGGCCGCTGCGCGACAGCCGCTCGCGCAGCTGGCTGGCGTCCTCCTCGGGCAGGGCCACCGTGAGGGTCGCGACGTGGAAGAAATTCCAATACACCCAACCGCCGAACAGGAGCAGGGCGACGGCCAGAAACATCGCCGGCAGGCGGTGTAGCCCCAGCGGCCGGCGCAACGCCCGCGCCACGCGTTTGGCCTCGTGGGCCGCCTCCGCCACCCCCCAGGCCGCACGGATAATCCCGGCGTGAGCCGGCAATTCCCGCTGCACGTGCTCGGCCAAGTGCTCCGCGCGCTGGATCACCGGATCGATCTCCAGCCGCAGCAGGCGATGCGTTTTTGGGGAACTCATGGGACCGGTTCTCCTGAGTGTAAGTACCCCGTCCCAAGTTCCCACGTGGGACGGTTTGCCAAACCGTCCGGGACGGAATGGCATTCCGTCCTACAAGGACTTGGGAACTTGTGCACCGGTACTCATGTCTCCGATTCTGGCCTCGTCTACCGGGGCGTCAAGTAGCCACAGCCGCGAACTTGCGGCCTTCGGACCCTACCCAACTCGGCCAGTGATCTGCTATTCTGACGGCATGCCGTTGACTCCTGCAGACATCCTCGGTCCCGGCGGGCTGATCGCCCGGCGGCTGACCAATTACGAGCACCGCGACCAGCAAATGGAGATGGCCGACGCGGTGGCGGCGGCCCTGCGCCGTGGCCGGCACCTGGTCGCCGAAGCCGGCACGGGCGTGGGCAAGAGTTTCGCCTACCTGGTGCCCGCCATCCTGGCGGTAGTGGACGGCAAGGACGGAAAGGACGCGAAGGACGGAAAAGAACCGCGGGCAAGCAAGCCCGTGAAGAAAATCGTCGTGTCGACGCACACCATCAGTCTGCAGGAGCAACTGCTGCACAAGGACCTGCCGCTGCTCGATGACGTGCTCCCGCTGGAGTTCACCGCCGTGCTGGTCAAGGGCCGCCGCAACTACGTCAGCTTGCGGCGGCTCGATACGGCGCTCTCGCGGGCCGCCAGCTTGTTCACCACCGAGGACGAGATGGAACAATTGCGCGCGGTGCGGAACTGGTCCAAGACGACCACCGACGGCTCGCTGAGCGACCTGACGTTCAAGCCGCCGGGGGCCGTGTGGGACGAAGTGGCGAGCGACAACAGCAATTGCCTGGGCAAGAAATGCCCGACCTACGAAGCGTGCTTCTACTACCGGGCGCGGCGGCAGGTTTACAGCGCGCAAATCCTGATCGTCAATCACGCGCTGTTCTTCAGCGATTTGGCGCTGCGCCGAGCCGGGGGCAGCATCCTGCCCAAATACGACGCCGTGATCTTTGACGAAGCGCACACGTTGGAAGCCGTGGCGGCCGACCACCTGGGGATCAGCGTGTCGTCGGGCCAGGTGCAGTACATTCTGAACAAGCTGTACAACGACCGCACGAACAAGGGCCTGCTGGTCCACCATCACTGCAGCAAGGAACAACGGCAGACGCTGCACTGTTCGCAACTGGCTGACGATTTCTTTCGCGACATCCACAACTGGCTGGGCGAGCAGACAGAAAAAAACGGCCGAGTCCACAAGCCAGGCATCGTCGGCAATCCGCTCAGCCCCGCGCTGGCCGAACTGGCGGCGATGATTCGGGAGCGCGGCGACAAGGTCAAGGACGACGCGCAGCGGCTGGATTTCCTCTCGGCCCGCGAACGGTTGGACACCCTGGCCGGGGAACTCGAGGTCTGGCGGACCCAGTCGATCCCGGAATCCGTGTACTGGATCGAAGCCACCCAGTCCCGCCGCGGCCGGCCACAGATCCGGCTGGACGCCGCTCCCATCGACGTCGGGCCGGTGCTCCGCAAAGAACTGTTCGAGCCGACCCACAGCGTGATCATGACCAGCGCCACGCTGGCCGTCGGCCGGCAGGGATCGTTCGAGTTCTTCAAGTCCCGCGTCGGCCTAGAGCAGGCGGACACGATCCGGCTGGGCAGCCCCTTCAACTATCGCCGGCAGGTCAAGCTGATCCTGCTGGACGACATGCCCGACCCGACCCAGCAGCGCGACCAGTTCGACGCCCGCTGCATCGCCTTGATCCGCCGGTATGTCGCCCGCACCGACGGCCGGGCATTCGTGCTGTTTACCAGCTACGACATGATGCGCCGCGCCGCCGGTCAGCTGAACGCGTGGCTGGCCGAGCAGGATTTGGCCTTGTACTCCCAAGCCGACGGGCTGCCGAGGCACGAGATGTTGGAGCGGTTCAAGGCCACTCCGCGGTCGGTGCTGTTCGGCGCAGACAGCTTCTGGCAGGGCGTCGACGTGCCGGGCGACGCCCTGCAGAACGTGATCATCACCAAGCTGCCGTTCAGCGTCCCGGACCAGCCGCTGCTGCAGGCGCGGCTGGAAGCCATCCGCCGCCACGGCGGCAATCCGTTCATGGACTACCAGGTCCCGGAAGCGGCGATCAAGCTCAAGCAGGGCTTCGGCCGCCTGATCCGCACCCAGCAAGACCGCGGCATCGTCGTGCTGCTGGACCCGCGAGTGCGGACCAAACGCTACGGCCAGATCCTGCTGGAATCGCTGCCGGCGTGCGAGGTGGTCGTGGAATCGGCGTACGACGGGCGGGAAGGCGAGGCGTGAGCGATCCCCGCAAACCCAGCACGCGGTTGACAAACGGTTCAAGAAGTCACGCTTTCTCAAGAGCCGGGGTCAGGTCGTTCAAAGCTCAAAAGTGGCGGGTAAGCACCGTTCGAGAAACAAGTGAGCGGAATGGCGCTAGCCACCGGTTCCGGATCGGCGGCAATACCGGCGGCTAGCGCCTTGCCGCTCACGTGTCATCGGACAGTTATTTCTCGAACGGTGCTAAGCGGGCAAACCAATGGCAACTCGGTGCCCCGCCACTTTTGAACTTTGAACCACCTGACCCCAGGAGCGTTGAATTACCGTTTGGTGTTAGCGTTCAAACCCGACCGTGAAGACCGGGCCCGCCAGCGTGATGTCGACGTCTTCCGGGTCGATGTCGTTGTCCACGTTGCCGCTCAAGCCCGTGTACCATTGGTACTCGTACATCGCTCGGGCGACGAACATGCCGCGCCGCCACTCGACGCCCAACTGGACTTCGGTAATGTGGGTCACGCAATCGTTGGCCTGGTCCCCCTGCTCATCGTTGATGTTGCCGAACAAGGCACTGTAGCGAACCCCGGCAACCGCCGCCACGCTGCGAAACAGCGGGCGACGCGCCTGCAGGCCGAGCGTAGGGCCGATGCCGTCGAACCCGAATGCGCCCCAGCCTTCCTCGTCGGACCAGTCGATCTCGCCGCCGCGCAGGCCGCCGATGAACAGGAAGTCGAAATTGCAGGCCTCGTGCTTGGCCGTCATTTCCAGGTCGTACATCTGCAGGTCGACGAACTGATTCGCGACCACGCTGTCCCCGTCAAAGTTGTAGTAGCGGGCTCGGACACCCAATCCGTTGGGACCCTGGTACCCGAACCAAAAGCGGCCGGCGGCGGTGAAGTCAAAGCCATCGAACCAAGCGTTGCCCGTGGCAGTCTGTTCTCCGCCGTGATTGGCGTAGACGTCCAGATACAAGAGTTCCAAGCCGCCTTCCAATCCCGATCCATAGCCGCAGCAGTCGCCGCTGGTGAGCTTGTCGCCCTCGTCGCCACCCATCGAACGCAGCGACGCCAATTCCGCACGCAGGCTGTCAATCTCCTGCTGTTGACTGGCAAAAGCCGCCTCGACGTCGTTCATGCCGGCAAACTGGTAGACACTATCCTGGGCATAGGCTGTGCCCATCAGCAGCATGAAAACGCCAAACATCCCTGTAATACGCATCTGAATCCTCCTGTGTGGTATACCGCGAATCCCATCTGCACCGCGAGCGCAGGATGTTCTTGACAAATCGAATACCAACACGCGGGAGGTTCATCGTCAGTCCGATTATTCGGCGTTTGCTGGCGAGAGGAGGAACGGACCAGGAGAAAATCCGCGGAAACCCAGAGAAAGACTAAAGTGCCTGCAGATCGCAGATCACTTGGGAGCCGCCGCATTCGGCTGGACGACGATGCGGCCGAGGTAGGAACCGATCCGTCCTGCCGCGTGTCCGTCGACCAGAACGCGATAGGTCGTAGCGGCGGCGGGCAGCTTGAACTGCAACGTCGTTTGACCCTGAGCATCGGCATCCAACAGCGGAGCCCAAAACACCGTTTCCGCGGGCGGCGACAGCTCGTCGGCTCGAATTGCGGTCAGGCCGCGCGAAGCGTACTGACGGTACAGAGGCCGCCCAGACCGCTCCGGCGAATCAGCAAACGGCTGGGAGATTGGTTCTGCCATCTCCGGCGCTGCGGGAGCAGAGGGAGCCGGCACGGGTTGATCGGCCAATTCCTTCAGGGCGCGTTCCGCGTCCGGCTTTCCCCGACTGCTCGGCGCGGATGGACGGGCAGCGCCCCCGTACGCGGATGCCGGACCGGCGGCTTTTTCTTTGCCGGCCGCCTGCATTTGCACGCGCGATTCGCGGTCGCGAACCGAATTTGGCGCGACGGCCCCGCCCAGGGCCCCCACGCCCCCGCCCATGCCTGACATCGCGCCCGGCGCACTTTGCGCTTCCATGCCGGGCATCAACCCTTCGGCTTCCTCCGCCATCTTGCCGAAACGCAGTTGGCTGGCCTTCTTCTCAGCCTTTTCGAGCAAAACGTCCCCTGTTGCCCTTTCCAAGCGGGCGGCTTTCGCGCCCGCAACGGGCTGCGATGCCGGAGGCATTTCGGCAGCTGGCGCGGCTTCTACGGCAAGGGGGGCAGCCATCGGCACCGCCGCCGCGGGCACCGGCGCTGCCGTCGCCGGTGCCGCGGCCGACGGCGCGCTTCTCAATTCTGCCAGCCGCTCCTGGGGCATCGCGGGCGTTTCCTCAATCTGGCCAGCGACGGCGCTTCGGAAAGGCTTCTGTTCAAGGCTCGGAGCGAGTCGCGCACCCGGCGATTCACTGGCACCCTCCGACTGCCTCACGGCATCTTGCCGAGGGGCTTCGTACCTCTCCCCGGCCACGCGTCGCTTCATCGCCTCCGTGCCAGACCGGGCATCCCCGGCGAGCGATTGCCTCTGTTCCAATTGTGCTCCGTACTGATCCCTCTCGGAAGCTTGAAGCTTCTTGGCCTGTTCTGCCGGCACGGACAAGTCCGCCTCATCCGCGGGAGCCGCCGCTTTGTCCGTGCGCGACAGATCGTCGCCAACGACAGCACCCTGATCCGCTTTCTTCCGATCGGCGCCTTTCGCCTTGTCCGCCGATTCCCTGCTTACGCCCAGCTCACGTCCCTCGACCCTGGCCAACTCGGACGTCGGACTAGCCTCCGGCATCAAGTCCGCCGCTACGGGCTTTCCGGCTTGGGCGACTTGTTGCTCGGCAACCGAATCGTCCCAGGCAATCTGCTCCAATTCCCGTGCTGGTCGCCCTTGCGTTACCAGCCACACACAGCCCAGGACCAGGCACATGGCCGAAGTTCCCAGGGCCGGCAGCCAAACCGTGGTGGCCGGCAAGCGCCGCATGACGGCCAGCAGCGCCAGCATGATCGCCAGGATCAGACTGCCGACGATCAACACGCTGCCGACTCGCCGGACCGTTTGTTCATAGGCGGCGCGCAGCGAAGCCAAACCGCTGCGCAAGACCTGGGACGCTTCGTGCGCGTTGTCCGCCAGCACCGTGGGTGCCGTCGGTTCGGAAACGACGACGCTGGCGGGAACGTGATAAGCGAACTCGCCCCCGCCCGCCTGACCAGCCGCCGGTGCCAGCGCCAATTGCTTCGCGGGCACGTCGACGAACCGCCGCCAGCCCTGCGTGCCCAGCAGCAGGTCCAGCGCCTGCTCGGCCTCGGCACCTTCGCTCAAATAGAAGTTCGCGTCCTCCAGACCGCGCACATCGTCAATCTGTCCCGTCAGCCAGAAGTGCGTCGTCAGGGACGCAGAACGATCCCGCACCAGACGCAGCGCCGCTTCGTCGACCACCGATGCGCCGAGCACCGCGGATTGCGGCCGGCCGCGTTCGTCCTGGACCGAAAACGCGAGGTTGACGGCATCGCCGGGAGAGTAGGTCTTGGGCGGAGTGCCGTGGATTGATAGTTTCCGTGCGGGTCGTCGATACACCAACCGTTCCGCGACCGGCGTCGGCGGCTGAGCGCTGTAGTCATAAGCGGTCAGCCGGATCACGCCCTCCGCCGTTTCCGCCACCGGCACGACAACCTCCGTGCCGCCGGCCTCGGATTCGTCTCGAAACTCCGCTGGGGAAACTAACTCCTGGCCCACCACGACGCCGCGACAGACGGCCACAACCGCCACGGGTCGGTCTTCCTGCGAGACCAGTTTGACTCTGATCGGCGCTCCAGCTGGAAAAACACCAGGACCTGCGTTGATGGCCACAAACTGACGCGAACTGGCTTGAGGCAGATCCAGTTGGTCCGCGATGTCCGACGGTTGATCAATCAGCAACCGATAGCGCTGGTCGCGCGCGGGACGAAGGGCGAACACGCCTCGCCCATCGCGGGTCGTCTGCACCTGCGCGACCTGACGGCCTGGCCCATCGACCACGCGACCCCGAATGTGGACCGGCCGGTCCAGCGCATCGCGGGCGAAGAAGTACACGCGGTTGAGGACGTTGGGTACCAGGTCGCCGGACTCGGGAAAGAACTCCACCGTCACCCGGCCCTGATGGACCGGGATCAATTCTGAGATCTGCTCCTGGACCTCCTTGCCGGTGGTCACGTTCAGGACGGTCTGGCCGGGCTCGACCTGGGCGGGCAAATTGAACCGGACACGGTACGAGCCCTGATCGTCCGTCATCGTGTGCAAGTTGAAGAACTTCTGACCGCCCGATTCGGCCCTCACGGCCAGCGGCACATTGCGGGCCGGCTTGCCGTCCGCGAGTTCCACCCGCAGATCGGCTTCGACTTCGTCCCCCGGACCATAGCTGTCGCGGGCGAAATCCAGCGTCTGCCGCAGCGCCGGAGTGCGGTAAGGCCGGACTTCGAACTCGCGGCGGGCTTCCGGAAAATCGCCCGTGGGGCTGGCGGCGATCAGCGTCCGCTTTCCCGATGGTTGGAACCGCGGCAGCTCGAATTCGCCCGATCCGACGCCTTTTTTCGTGACAACTTCTCCGCCCAAGCCGTTCAGTTCTTCTCCCTCTTCGTTCACGACGCGGAACGCCACCGGCACTTCCCGATGCACCTGCAAATCCGCGCGGTCCAGCGTGACCGTGCGGTAGCGAACTCGTTCGCCGGGGCGATAGATCGTCTTGTCGGTGGTCACGTAGGTCGTCAACTGGCTCGTCGCCACCGGAATCGAGCAGCGGAGCGAGACGTTCTTCAACGGCGTTTGCGGTGCGACTTCCAGGTGGACCGCCTGGGTCCGCAGGGGGCTGGCCAGCGCAAGCTGGGTGAAGCCGCTGGCGTCGGTCTGGCATTGGCCGCTGGCCACCCGCGTGCCGCCGTCACCGTACCAACGATAGTCGACTTTCGCGGCGACGGGGGCTCCGGACGCGTTTCGGGTCTGCACGGCCACATAGTTGGTCAGCACCGGCTGGAATTCCTGCGGCCCGATCAGCACGGCATGGACAGGCTGGTCAACCAACGTCGCTTCCGGCGACCGGCCGGCGACGGTGCGGCCGAGCCAGCCGGTTTGATAGCCGGCCACGCCGAGGTAGCAGGCAAGAGCGGAAGCCGCCAGGCCGACGGCCCAATTGACCCAACGTCGAGCGGGGCCAGGGGCGGGCTTGGCGACCGTCGAGGCCGGCGTGGGGGCGTCGCCAGCCGCGGGGGCCGCGTCTTCCGCGCCGGGAGGCTGTAGCGGGATCGGCGGCAGCTCCAGTCTGGCGGCCTCGGCCAACAGGGCAGCCTGCCGTCGGACCTCGTCGTACCGTCGCGTCACGTCCGGCTCGGCAGCGATCCGCCGGCGCAACGCCGCCGCTTCGTCTTCCGGCAACAGGCCGTAGACGAGTTCCCAGATCTGCTGTTCGAGCTGGTCTCGACGATCCATGGTCCTTTAACCTCTCGCGCGGCGCCGAGCCCAGGCGAGCGGTGGGCGTCAGCCCACCGGTGTCTGCCAAGCTGGCTCCTTAACGCGGGCTCGCGCCCGCAACCCATCTGGCGAGCGGGGTGGCGTAAGCCCCCCGGTCCTGAACCGAACGACTTGCTGGGAACCGGGGGGCTCACGCCACCCCGCTCGCCACGCCAGGATGCGCACACGGCGCGCGCATCGTACGGACTGAGACTCTACGTGGCTCCCGCCAACGTCGCCCGCAGCTTGGTCAAAGCCATCCGCATGCGCGTCTTGACGGTGCCCGAGGGGATGTGCAGTGCTTCCGCGATCTCCTCGTAGGTCATCTCCCCATTCTGCCGCAGCAGAAACACCTCCTTCTCTTCCGATCGTAGTTGGCTGACCGCAGTGCGGATCAGCGTCACCTGTTCGTTGTATTCCACTTCCGCCTCGGGACTGCTCCGGTGGCAGGCGACGTCGGCCTCATCGTCCGGCAGGGCGCGCCGATGCCGGCGGTAAGCGGTCTGTCGCATGTCGCGGCCGGTATTGAGGGCAATCCGGAAGATCCAAGCTTTCAAGTTCTGCACGGACTCGACCTGGCCCCGATGTCGCCAGCACTTGACGAACGTCTCCTGGTACGCATCCCGCGCGTCCTCCATGTTGCCCAGCATGTGGTACAACAGGCCCAGGAGTTCACTCTGGTAGCAGGCAAAGGCTTCCTCCAGCGTTCCGTGGCCCGACGGACGCTCGGCGGGTTGCGATTTGCCTGCTGCCTTGACCACGCAGCACCTCTTGTCATAAATACCGACGAATTCAAGGGCTTGGCGGTTTTCCCGCCCGGAGAAGTATTTCTACCACAAATCGCCTCGCAAGACACCGCCGATTGGGCCTTGCCAGCCCGTAACCGGCGAAACGATAATGGTTTACAACCGTGTTGGCGCGGCACTCCGCGAGACGAGGATTCCCGCCCCCGCGTGCGGGGGCAACTTGACCTACAGGAATTTGTCTGGTGGCGAACTTGGGGGTAGCTTGGGGCAGGAGTAGGTTCCGGCGCAGCCGGTTAAGTTCAACCTAAAAGAAATTTGTAATTCTGCGTCTGATGCGCAAGCAGGCGAGAATCCTCGACGCCTGCCGTCGAGGATCAGGGGAACTTCAGTCGGGCATTCGTGGGGCGCCAGCCTGATGCACTCGACGGCAAGCGTCGAGGATCGGCCAGCGGTCGGTTCCGGCGCGCCTGGTTAGATTCACGCAACGCCGGACTTCTTCCCAGCGGGGTTCGGCAGGTGCCTTCACCCCGCCCGGCGCGCAATCTGCTCTTCGCCGATTTCCAACTCGACATCGCTCGGACGATACCGGTACTGCATCAGGTACGCGTCTTCGGGCGTGTCCTCGTAGAATTCCCGCAGCACGGAGATAGCGCGGAAGCCCGTTTCGCGGAAGAACAGTTGAGCGGCCAGGTTGGTTTCGCGAATTTCCAGCAGGATGCGATTGCGGCGCTGCGGCGACAGCTTGCCGATCAACTTCCGGACCATGCCGCGAGCCACGCCGCGGCGGCGGAATTCCGGGTGGACGGCGAAATTGAGAATGTGCAGGCGGTTCTTGTGCAGCTCGTAGATCATGAAGCCGACCACGCGCTCGTCATGCTCGGCCACCATCCCGATGCAGTTGCGTTGCCGCAGGCAGCGAATAAAGTCCTCTTCGGTCCAGGCAAATTCGAAGCTGCGGTTTTCGATGTCCAGCACTTCCGGCATGTCCCGCCGGATCATCCAACGAATGTGGACACAAACTTCCTTGAGTCCGCTGGAAAACATATCGGGGCTCCTTCCTCGATCATCCTGAACGGCGTCGCCGGGGCGGCGACGGCAACCCCCTTCTGGCGTGTCTCCTTATCGGGCAGCTACCCGCAGGGCTGTGCGGTCAAATTATCAAATCCCGGATTTCGTGCCAAGACGAATCACAAAAACCCGGCAGCCCGCCGCCAGCGACGAGAGCAGCCCGCCTGTTTCGGAAAAGCTGCTCCGAACAGGATCACGGCGATGATGGGGGACCGCAAATACCGCTGGACGTTCCGAGTCGCGGCTTGCGATGCCTGAAAGCGGACGTGTTTCCCGGCGATCAGCGCCGGAAGTGTCGTCTTTTCCGCGGCATGCCGAAAATGCCACTGGCAAACTGAAGTTTTCGCAAAAAGAAATCGGTTATCCTGTCGATGGCTGGTCCGCGCCGGGACAGCCGAATGCCTCCGAGTTCTGTTGCGGATCGCACCGGATCAGGACGGTTTCCATCCCTGAGTTCTCCGTCCGTTCCGACCCGTCAGCTTGGCACGTTGGTTGACGGGGCCGCTGCCTTCCAACTAAACTTGGGGATTGGTGTTTGGAGGCAGTCGGGTTTCGCGCGGTCTGGCGAAGCAGCCGGGTTGTGTGCTAGCATTTCCATCGCGGGGACCGTCTGCCCGCTTCGATTCCGGCAGCCGTCAAAATGGTGGGAATCCTCATGGCGTATCTGGTTGCAGAAAATGGCCCCGATGCGGGCACTCGATTCTCGGTGGAAGCCGACGAACTGACCATCGGCCGGCATCCGGACTGCCAGATTCCGGTCAGAGATTCCGGCCGTGTGAGCCGTCATCATGCGCAGATCATCCGGCAAGGACAGAGCTACTTCGTCAAGGACCTGCGCAGCCGCAACAAGACCTATTTGAACGACGAGCCGATCGATGACACGCTGCACCCGCTGAAAGACGGAGACCGGATTCGGATCTGCGAGTTGGAGTGCCGCTGTCGCCACCGAGATCCGGCCAAGGAGACCAAATCACCCTCGAAGAGCACGGTCTCGATGGGCGGCGTGGCCGGGGAAGATTCCAGCCTCAACGCCGAGTTGGTGGACGACGAGGTCACGGACGATACGAGTTCCACGGTGCTCGCGGCGCTGGACGTCGCCAGCGGCGCGGACGGACTCGTGCAGGTGACGCCCAGCCTCCAGGCACGGATGCACGCTTTGATCGAGATCACTCGCAGCCTGGGCAACGCCCTGGCCCTGGACGAGGTGTTGCCGAAAGTGCTGAACAGCTTGTTCAAGATCTTCTTGCAGGCGGATCGGGGCTTCATCGTGCTGCGTTCCGACGATGGCGGCCTGGTGCCGCGCTGGACCAAGGCCCGCCGGCCCATCCAGGACGAGACGATCCGCATCAGCCGGACCATCGTCCGCCGGGTGATGGACTCGAAGGAAGCGATTCTGTCGCACGACGTCACCAAGGACGATCGTCTGGACATGAGCCAGAGCATTGCGGATCTGCGCATTCGCTCGATGATGTGCGCCCCGCTGCTGGATTCGGAGGGCACGCCCCTGGGAGCGCTGCAACTGGACACGCTCGACCAGCGGAAGCGCTTTCAGTCGGAGGACCTGGAGGTCCTGAGCAGTGTCGCGATTCAGGCGGGCATCGCCGTCCACAACGCGCAGCTGCACGAGCGGGCTTTGCGGCAAAAGGAGATCGAGCAGGATTTGGAGTTGGCGTGGGAGGTCCAGGCGGCCTTCCTGCCGCAGTCGTCGCCGCAGATGAAGAACTACGAGTTCTTTGCCTTCTATCGTCCCGCCAATCACGTCGGCGGCGACTACTACGACTATATCGCCCTGCCGGACGGGCGCACGGCCGTGATCGTGGCGGATGTCGTCGGCCACGGGATCGCGGCCGCCATGATGATGGGCAAAGTGTCGGCGGAGGCCAAGTTCTGTTTGGCCAGCGAGCCCCGCCCGGCCGCTGCCGTCACGATGCTGAACGAACGGTTGAGTTCCATGGGGATCCAACGCTTTGTCACCTTTGTCGCGGTGGTGCTGGATCCGGCCAAACACGAAGCCACGATCGTCAACGCCGGCCACATGCCACCCATCTGGCGGAAAATGGGCGCCGTGATCGAAGAGCCCGGAGAAGATCTGGTCGGTCTGCCGCTGGGCATCATGCAGGGCCTCAAATACGACCAAAGGACGATCGTCCTGGAGCCGGGCGACGTGTTGGCGATGTACACGGACGGCATCAACGAAGCCATGAATCCCAAGGGCCAGCAGTACACGATCGACAAGATCCGATCGCACGTGAAGAACGGCGCACCCGAACTGCAGTCGATCGGGGACGCGATCGTCAACGATGTGCTGGCCCACGTGGGGGCCAGCCCACAAGCGGACGACATGTGCCTGGTGTTGTTGCGCCGCGAGTAAGCATCGTTCGAGAAATAACGGTCCAGTGTTTATTGCTGATCATCCCACGGAGTGTGATGGCTACTTTGACGAGGCGACAGTTATCTCTCGAACGATGCTAAGGCCCAAAAGAGCCTGGGCTAGCGGCGTGCGCAGCGCATGCGGCGGATCAGGTTCCGCAGTCGCGGGCAGCGGCACGGCTGGCGGCAGGGGGCGGCCTTCTCCAGAGCCGGCTCCAGCACGATCCAGATGTTGCGGAAGTACACGGGATTGCCGTGGTTCTGCAACAGGATCGGCAGCAGTTCGGGGGTTTCCGGCTTGCCCGCGCCCGTCTTGGAGACGACCTCGCGATGCTGGTGGATGGCCACGCCGTTGTGCAGCACCGTGATTCGGGCGTTGGCGATTTTGTTGCCCGCTTCGTCAAAACGGGCGGCGGTGAACCAGATGTCGTAGGTTTGCCAGGCCAAGGGCGGCAAGCACATGTTGACGTCCGGCGCTTGCTGGCGATACAACCCGCCGCATTCGTTCGCCACACCTTCCAAGCCGAACGAGTCCAGAATCTGCACCTCGTAGCGCTGTTGGATGTAGACGCCGCTGTTGCCGCGTCCCTGGCCCGTCGCGTAAGGCATGTACGGCAGGCGGAACTCCAGGTGCAGCCGGAAGTCGTGAACCGGGAGCTTGGTCGTCCCCCCCACTCCGAGCAAACCGTCTTCGGTCAGTTGGGCACCGTTGAACTGGTCGGCGGACGTGCCGTCGAACAGGACGATGGCGCCGCGCGGCGGAGCGGCATCCAAGGTGGGACTGACGCGCTGTTGCTTGGCCAAGGTTCCCCGCTGCCGGGCGTCCTGACTGTAGACCGTGGCAGATTGACAGTCTGCGATGACCGACCAGCCGTCGCCGGCGCTGAGCACCAGCACGCCGTCGTGCAGTTGGCCGGCCAGCATCCGCTTCGTGTGCCGATCCCAGCCGGAGCCGGGCAGGCCGCCGCGGTACAGCACGGCGTCAAATCGGCCGTCACCCCGCGCGATCACTTGCAGGCCGCTCCAGATCCACCCGCAACGCGGCTCGCACACGCAACCGGCGTACTCGCCTTGGTACGCGTAGTCGTCGTCCACCTGGCGCAGGTCGGTGACGGCTTTCTTCGCCGCGTCCGCCGGCTTGATCGACTCGCCTGCGAACAAGCTGCCTGAGCCCAAAAGGATGTTTGTCGCTACCCATCCGCACAGGAGAACATGCCGCGTCATCTTTCCCCCAACTGCTGAATCTCGTGTCGCTGTCTCGATGAAGACTTGCCAAGAATGACGGAAGTCTAGCTTGATTCATGCTTTGCCGAGATTCAAGGGGGCCCGTGGGGAACTGCGCCGTTTTCGACCGACCCGCAAGTCAGTATACTACTTCGGTTCTGAAACAACTCCGATTCTTTGAAAAAAACCGCAGCTTCGGAGCTACAAACTTGCGAGCAGACCCGTATGCCTGTCGATAAATCCGGCCAGCGCGTCCAGCGGATGTTCGGCGAGATCGCCCCGCGATACGACTTGCTGAATCATCTGCTGTCGCTGAACGTCGATCGCTATTGGCGTTGGCGGACCGTCCGGGTCGTGCAGGCGTCGTCCGATCGCCCGATCCTCGACGTCTGCACGGGAACCGGAGACTTGGCGTTTGCCTTTTACCGCCGGACGCGGGGCCGAGTGCCCGTGGTGGCCGCGGATTTCTGCCCGCAGATGCTGGAGATCGGCGAGGCGAAGAAGCGAAAAGCGGGCATTGACGGCGGCTTGACGTTCGTCCAGGCGGACGCCCAGCAGTTGCCCTTCGGCGACAACCACTTCCAGATCGTCAGCGTGGCCTTCGGGCTTCGCAACGTGGCCGATGCCGATCGCGGCCTGCGGGAGATGACCCGCGTCTGCCAGCCGGGCGGGCAAGTGGCGGTGCTGGAGTTTTCGATGCCGCAACGGCAACCGCTGCGCGCCCTGTACGGCTGGTACTTCGGCCACGTCCTTCCCCGAATCGGCCAGTGGTTGACGCGCAACAGCCACGACGCCTACCGCTATCTGCCCAGCAGCGTGGGCGAGTTCGCCTCGGGCGAAGCGCTGGCCGGCCGCATGCGCGAGGCGGGGCTGCGCGAAGTCCGTTCGCACCCCCTGACCGGTGGGATCGCGACTTTATACGTAGGTCGGAAATGAAACATCCTTTCGTGCTTGCCATCTTCGTTTTTAGTCTCAGTCCGTATCATGCGCGCGCCGTGCGCACATCACGGGTTGCGGCCAACGGCAGCGTTGGGACCTACCCCGCAAACAACATCCCCACTTGATACGCGACCAGTCCTCCCAGGTAAGCCAGCGCCGTCATGTACACGAACGTGAACGCCGGCCACCGCCAGCTGTTCGTTTCGCGGCGGATCACGGCCAGGGTCGCCGCGCATTGGGCACACAAGGCGAAGAAGACCATGATCGACAGGGCTACGGGCACATTGAACACGCGCCGCTCGGATCCAGGCCACGTCGCCTCCCGCAGCGTCTCGCGGAGCGACGGCGAAGCCACGTTCTGCTGGCCGCCCAACTGGTAGATCACCCCCAGCGTGCTGATCACGACTTCGCGGGCCGGGAACGAGGCGATCACCGCGCAGCCGATCCGCCAATCCCAGCCCAGCGGCCGAACCAGCGGCGCGATCAGCTTGCCGGCCCGGCCCAAGTAGCTCTGTTCCATGTACGCCGCCGCGACTTCGTTGCTGATCCGCTGCTCCAAAGCTTTCTTCTCTGCCGACTCAGCACGCTGCTGCAACGCTCGTTGCGAGTCTCGGGAAACCTGCCCCGGCGCGGGCGTCAGGCGGGCGTCGAGTTGCTGCAGTTGGTCGGCGTAGCCGCTGCGAATAGCCTGTTCCACGTGCGGATCGTGTGGGAAATAACCCGCCGCCCAGACCAGGACGGCGACGGCCACGATCAGCGTGCCGGCCTGCTGCACGAACGACCAGCCGCTCTCCCCCACGCGGCCCGCTACCGACCGCAACGACGGCAGCTTGTACGACGGCAGTTCCATCACAAACGACGGCGTCTCACCCCGCAGCACCGTGCGCCGCAAGATCAGCGCGACGAAGACCGCTACCACGGCGCCGAGCAAGTACATGGCCAGCAAAGTGATCCCCTGCAGTCCCAGCCAGCCGCCCAGATAACGCCGGTCCGGGATGAAGGCCGCGATCAGCAGCGAGTACACCTGCAGCCGCGCGCTGCAACTCATCAACGGCGCGATGAGAATCGTCACCAACCGGTCGCGGCGGTTTTCAATCGCCCGCGTGGCCATCACGCCGGGCACGGCACAGGCGAACGAGGACAGCAGCGGGATAAACGATTTGCCGCTCAAACCGATTCGTGACATGAGCCCATCCGTCAAATACGCCGCGCGGGCCATGTAGCCGCATTCTTCCAGCATCGCAATGAAGGCGAACAGTATCAGGATCTGCGGCAGAAACACCAGCACGCCGCCCACTCCGGCGATCACGCCGTCGACAACCAGCGACCGCAGTACGCCCTCCGGCATGACGGCGGTCAAGCGGTCGCTGAGCGCTCCCATGGCGCGGTCCAACCCGTCCATCAACGGCGCGGCCCAGGCAAAGATCGACTGGAAGACCAACAGCATGACCAGGACGAAAATCAGCGTGCCCCAGAGCTTGTGCGCCAGCACCATGTCCAGACGGTCGCTGAACGTCATCCGCCGCTGGTCCGAACGGATCACGGCGCCTTCCAGCACGCGGGCCACCCAGTCGTAACGGGCCATGGTCTCGACGGCCGGCGCCGGATAGCCGGCCTCAGCCAGCCGTTGGCGGGCCGCCCGGACCGAGGCGAACAGCGCCTCGTCCACGATCGGCGGCCGAGCCTGCTCCAGGTAGCCGCCGACGTCCAGCAATAGCCGCTCTACCAGATACCGCGGCAGCGGCGTCTGGCGGCCTCGGTTCGCCTCCCGCGCCAGCCAGGCGACCTGTTCGTTGAACACCTCCGGAAACGGCGCGCTGGCCGATGGCGATGCGGCGCCCACCGCCTTCTGAAGTTCGTCCTTCAGTTCCTCGAGCCCGATTCCACGGTGGGCCTGCAGGGGGACGACCGGGATCCGCAGACGCTCGCGCAACAGTTCAGCATTCAGGGCCAGGCCGTCTTCATTCGCCAGGTCCATCTTGTTCAGCGCCAAAACGACGGGCCTGCCCAATTCCAACGTCTGGCTCACCAGGTACAGGTTTCGCTCCAGGTTGCTGGCATCGGCGATGCACACAATCACGTCCGGAGCAGCCGTCGTGTCGCCGCGACCCAGCAAAACATCGACGGCGACCATTTCGTCCGGCGAGCGAGGCGCTAAGCTATAGGTGCCGGGCAGATCGATCAATTCGAACGGCCGATCCCCAATGTCCAGATTGCCGGTTTTCTTTTCGACCGTCACTCCCGGATAGTTGCCGATGCGTTGCCGGACGCCGCACAGCGCGCTAAACAACGTGGACTTGCCTGTGTTGGGATTTCCCAGCAGCGCGACCGTGATCGTCTTTTCGTCGTCAGGCCCTGACATGGTCGGGCATCTTTCGCACCGAGACCCGAAGCAGCAACGAGAGTCATCGGCGGAGGGCCGGTCGTACCAGCACGTTCAGGGCATCGTTCGGCCGAAAGCACAGTTTGCTGCCTGCCGTGCGAATGATGCAGGGGCTGCCGGACTGCAGCATTTCGATCGTAATCCCTTGCCGTAAACCAAGTTCCTGCAAGCGGTGGACTTGCTGGGGATCGCCCAGGACTTGGTCGACCTCTCCGGTCTGACCCGATTTAAGACAACGCAACGGGATCAACTCAAACATGGCGGGAACCCCTGGCCAGGGCCGTTTTTTGCATAACTGAGACTCGGTCTCACTATCGTCCCCGTATCATAACCTGCTTGAACCCGATTGGCAATGCCCGGAAAAAGAAAATCGGTTTGCGCGATACCTGGAATTGACAACCCGTCCGAAACGAGCTTCGCTTTCGCCCGTGACCCTGAATGACACCGTCCCTTGCCTTGCGATGTCGTGTCCGCCGGGGTACCCGCAACCGATTCGATGATGCTGCGGAGGCTGCCGCATTCTGTTTCGAAGAATTTTTTTCTTGTGTTTTGACCAAACGTGTCAGTCGGGTTTTCGATACTCCCAGCCGACGCACTGGTTACGACGTAATCCCAACCACCAGCGGTGACCTTTCCATCGGTGGAGGGGACTTGAATCGATGGTTGCTCGCGGTATGCTTCCCGGCCCGAAATGGA
>CAYPGE010000074.1:0-26357 GCA_964409865.1 uncultured Pirellulaceae bacterium | reverse complement strand
CCTCGCCCTGAGCGGCCACGGCCAGCGACGCAACGAGAATGCCAAGGAGAGTCGTCTTCATCGTCTGTTCTCGGAGGATGGTGATGAGAGGCTTTACGGTCGGATGGTGACTACCGCCCGCCGATAGGCGCAGAGCGGCGGGTCGCCGTCATCTCTCAGCCGCAGAAGGATGTGGATGGTTTCGGCTCGTTGGACCTCCGGTGCGATGAAACGGGTCGTCGGGCCGTCCGCTGCATCCAGGGTAACCTCGCCCCGGTGCGTTCCCGCCTCGCCGTAGACGAACCACTCGTGCGTGATCGTGTCCCCGTCCGAATCGCTGGAGCCGTGCGCGTCCAACTCGACTACGCTGCCGGGCTTGGCCTCCAGTCGCAGGACCTCCCATCCGTTGCGGCCATTCAGCACCGCGTGGGGCCGGTGATTGGCCCCCCCGCGAGGTTTCACGCACCAGTCCAGGCGGGCCCGGAAATCATTCTGCAGATCGGCCGCCCAGCGGGCCAAGGTGTTGTCGCGACTGGTCGTGCCACGCCACGCGTCCTTCTGGTTGGCCCAGAAATAGGGCTTGCCCGGATGCTCCTCGTTCGGCCCGTATCGCCCCGCCCAGCTGCCCCATGTCGGTTCCTGCGGGTCGTTCATCCCGGTCGGCACAAGATACAGAAAAGCCATCGTGTCGCCCTCCTTCTGCCGCAGGCCGGTATTCATCGGGTAAAGCGCGCCGAGCGGACCGTGGTCGGTGCGTACGTCACGCTCGATATCAAACCCACCCGCGGTCGCGGTCAATGCGGAGAACCGGTGATACCAGCGCTTCCCGTCCAGCGGCGGACGAAAGGTGTCCACCCACAGCGGAAAGGGCGGCTGGAGCGTCGTCGTGTGTTCGCCGAATGCATCGGACGAGCTGAGGCGCAGCCGGCTCTTGAACTGGGCGTAGCCGTCGTGGCCGCGCTGGCGCAGCACGCGGTCAAGAGCCCGCTTGAGGCAACTGGCGGCGCTGCCGTGGTCGGTGCCCCAGTTACAGAACCATACGGGGCGCGGATCGGGGCCGTCGACGGCGCGGAGGATCAGATTCACGCCGTCCTCGGTGTCGTCATAACCCGCGACCGTACGCGCAAGCAGTTGCTCCGGCTTCGGGAATCGCGGATCGTGTTGCACCAGATTCGCGTAGCATCGGCCGTAGGCCTTGACCTGCGCACGGACGATGCCCAGTCCGTCGCGAATCGGGTTCTGGTTCTCGCGGTCACGGGCGACGGGCCGATTGGCGATGATGCCTTCGACGTCGAACTCATTGGTGTAGACGAGCAGCCGCACCAGAGACTGCTCGTCATCCGGGTCGCCGCCCGCATCGGTCTCGATGATCACGCGCGGCCGCGCTTCTGGGCCCCTGACTTCCTGGGCAACGCAAGGAGCGCCAACGAGGCAAAAGAGAATAGTCCATCGTGTCATATATCTCCTCCACGGTGTCCTGGTTTTCTGGTCATCGGCGGCCGCGATCGGCGCTCCCCGCAACCGCCGGAGCTGTGCATCTTTGTAGCATGGCTCTCCGAGCCGTGCAGTTGGTCGCGAAATCATGGGCAAATCGGCACGGCTCGGAGCGCCGTGCTACGGAGCGAACCAAGCGGCAGCAGGTCGGTGGCCCTTCGGTTTCTGGAGAAGATCGACGCCAATGCCCTGTCCTAGTCCGCCTCCAGCAACTGGCGGATTGCCTCCTTCAGGACGGCTTCGGATTTCGGGGCCACGCGTGACGCGCTCGGTTCGTAGCCTCCCTGCGAGAAGGCCTGCTCGGTGCAGATGTAGCCGGTTGCCAGATCGCCGTAGGCGGCGACGGCCACGAAGCGGTCCGGCTTCTGTTGCTGCGCGAACAGCTGGAACTCGATCATGCTTTCGCCGGGCAGGTGTACCACCTCGACCGGTCCCACGCGCAACAGGCTCAATTGCAGAGGCTGACTCAGCCACTCGGCTAGGGCGAGACGCCGCGCCCCCTGGTAACGCTCCTTGTCCGGCTTCGTGGCATCCTCCCGCAAGGCTCGATTCTTGGCGAGGTCATACTCGGCTTCGTCCTTCAACGGCAGCACCAGGGGCAGCGTTCGCCAGACGATGCGGTCCGCCGGCGCCATCCGGGTGGCGGCGACGGAGGCCTGCATGGCCGCGCACAGCCGGTCGGCCAGTTCCGCGCGGGCTTGCGGCTGGCCGTCGTTGTACTTGCCCATGGTCACGTCGCCGGCACAGCCGGTGAAGTAGATCTGGAACACCTGCTCCTTGTCTTCCAGCCGCTCGCGGGCGAACCCCGGAACATCGTAGCAGACGCGAGCATCGCCATAAAAGCTCTGCGGGTGTGTGGCGTAGTAGTGGAGGCGGACCAACGGCTTGTCGTTGTGGGCCAGCGTGATCGTCTTGAGCACCGGATCGATGCGACCTTCCGGCTTGGCCTGCAAATCGGGATCCTGGCAGGCGCTCCAGCGTGTGAGGATCTTGCCGTCGTCGGTGAGAATCCGCCGCGCCGAGGCGACGCGATCGACTGGGGCCTGGCCGGTGCCGACCGAGTTGAACGGCTGGAACCGTTGGAGCGACTTTTTGACTGCATCGCCCAGCCGTTGCGCCAGCTGATGAAGGGCGGGCGGCTCGAGGTTCTCGGACGGGCCGCCGGTCGTGTCTGGCACCTCCAGGGTACCGATCGGGATGTACGGCGCCGTGTGTTGGTGAACGGTGTGGAACGTCACGTGCGAGACATCGGTCCCCGCCGCCTCGGCGATCTTGTCTCGAAACAGGCGATGCGCGGGCCCGCACAGACCGCACCAGTCGAGCGCACACAGGACCAGGCGCTGCCGGCCGTCATCCAACACGATCCCCTTGGCCAACAGCGGCGTCTCCACGGTTTCCAGCGGTTTGCCGCTGGGATAGGTCGGCGTCCCCAAGGGCGGAGTGAGATCCGCGCGAAAAGTCGCGACCCGCAACGGGCCGTTCTCGGCGGCCGCGACGGCGGGGCCCAGGTGACTTTGGATGGCCACGACCAACAAGCAACTGCAGAAGACGAACGGTCGCATGAGCGGCTCCTTTTCCCAAGCATTTACAGACCGAGGTTGAATTTCAGCGCTGCGGGGCGACCGGCCGGCCCATCACGTCCACAGGCTCTTCGACATGCTTCAGTCCGCTCGGGCGGAGTGAATTGCACCCTACGAACTTGTCTGTGGACAGGCGCTCACGGCTCGGAAACCGCCAGCGTACAACGGGCACAACGAGCTGTCCAGCTCCAACACGTGCGCTTTGTACCGTGCGGCGAACGAAGAGCAAAGCACGATTCTCTTGGAGAGCACCATCGACACCCTGCCCACGCACCATCGCCTGGTGACCCGATGGCTCAAGGCGTTCGTGCGCTACGACACCAGGGGCCAGAAGATCGCCCACGTCACCATTACGATCCGCGGGCAACGGCGGGAGTGAAAAGTCATGTCCCTTTCTCGCCTGCCAAGAACGCTCCCGTGGATCACCGTGGTCACAGTCCTGTTCGTTCGCCCCGGCGCTGCCGAGAACTGGCCCGGCTTCCGTGGACCTACCGGCCAAGGGATTTCCCACGAGAAGAACTTGCCGCTGACGTGGAGTCTGGCTGAGAACGTGGCTTGGCGTGTGGAGATTTCAGGGATCGGCTGGTCCTCGCCCGTGGTCTGGGAGGACCGTGTGTTCTTGACCTCGGCCACGCCGGACGGGACATCCTGTCACGTGATTTGTATTAACGCCGACCAGGGGAAGATTCTATGGGACAAGCAAGTGTTCGGGCAGGAATCACCTCGCAAGATGGCTGAGAACTCCCATGCAACCCCCACGCCCGTGACAGATGGGAGCCGGGTGTACGCCGCGTTCAACGGCGGCCGAATTGTGGCGGTGGATTTCGACGGTCAGGTTACCTGGAGTTGGCGAGACAGTCAGTTCGTCAGCAAGCACGGGCTGGCGGCCGCCCCGATCCCTACGTCCGTTTCAAGGACCAGCCTGCCGGAACCGAAATACTCAGGGGGCCGCGGTCCGGGTTGTGGTCTTTGACCTCGACGGCTTGGCGCGCGACCGACACATCCAGCACGTGATCGTGCAGATGAATCCGAGTGATCGTCAGCGACGGCCAGTCGCTCGGCAGACGCGGGGCAATCTGGCAGCCGTCAACCGTCGGCCGGAATCCCAGGAACCCCTAGATCATGACTTGAGGGACGAGGACCGACTCGAAGAACTCCTTGTCCAGCCCCAGGCCGCCGGGCACATTGCCGCCCTGCAAGGTGCCCCGAGCCGGATCGCTGTAGTAGGTCCGATATCCACCCGCTGCTTGAGTTTCGTCAAACCAGGCGCAGATCTCCCGGAGCCGGCGTGCCGCATCATCGGGACCGGCGGTCAGCAACCGGGACATCAGGTCGTGATACGAAAACCCCAACACGCCGCCGCCATCCTGCACCTGGGCCCCGAAGGGAATGGACTCCGGAGCGGACCACGCCCAGAAGTAGTAGTCCACGTTGCGTCTTGTCGTGCTTCTAGGTCCCCGAGCGGGATCAGCGGGCCAGCGGGCTGGTAGTGGAGCCAGAACAGCCGCCGCAAGCTGTCCATTTCCTTGTCCCATCCGGGAACGACGAACCGCGGGAAACCATCGGGCACCGCCGCAGAAGCCTGTTTGGCAGCCGACGATGCGGCACACAACAGCGACAAAACCGCGACGATCAATGCACGGGATGGCAGCATGGCAGGGGGGACTTGTGCTGGCGGGTATTCCGATCTTCTCGGTCCGCATTGCGAACCAAGCCTGAGACTAACCCTGCGGGGAGACCGCGTCAACCGGCTACGCCCGCGGCCGAGGTGGCGGATTTCGCAATGTTCGCCAACCGTGGGCAGCGTGGCCCGCATCGAGTATGATGTCTCTGGATTGCGCGGCGCGGCCGGGCAGCAGACACCTTCTTCTTTGGTTCTTTGACAAGCATCTGAAGCCGCAAAGATGAATAACACGCGAATCTCCCACAGTCTTGCGATCTGGTTTGTGCTGAGTGGTGCATGCCTGGCTCAGCAGCAGTTGGATTTGGTGGGGCACTCTACGACCCGGCCGAGTATGACCTCTCCACGCCGTCGCCGCTACGGATTGGCTTCGGACAGCACGACTTTTTCAACGGGCGGATGAAGGACCTGCGGCTGTACTGTCGCGCGCTGGGCGATGCGGAAATCAGCTCGCTGATTTCTGCCCAAGAGCCATCCAGCCGTCCATCGCCGAAACCAAGCCCATGACGAGAGCAAGGAGACCGACAAATGGACACCATAGATGCGGGGCACCAATCAGGAACTGCCGCTCGGCCAAGGCTTGGCACTTTCCGTCCCTCCTGGTCAGTCCGTATTTGTCGAATTGGTGTTGCAGGACCCATGAAAGGACAGCAACTGTGAAGACCCCGACCATGATCTTGCTGTTGTGCCTCACTGCTCCCGCCCTGGCAGGCGACGAGGCGAACGAACCACCCTGGACAGGACAATACAAGATCAAGCCCTCGGAGACGGAGCGGTTGACGGCCGCCGACATCGTGGGGCCGGACGGAATCGTCTATCCCAACTGGACGCGTTGCGGCGTGCAGGGTGGGATTCCCCAGGTGACCGTGGCGGCCAAGATCGAGGACTTTGGTGGCCGGGCAGATGACGGCCAGGACGATTCCGCAGCCCTGGATCGAGCTTGCGGGGCCGTGGGACAGAAAGGCGGCGGGGCGGTACTGCTGGGTGAGGGAACGTACCATCTCGATTGGCCGGTCACCGTTCGGCACGATGGCGTCGTGATCCGCGGCCAGGGCCCGCAGAAGACGCGGCTTATCTTCCGCTACGCCTTGCCTCCCGGCGGCGTGACATTCTTCGGCCTGGAGCCGAACGAGCGGATCGGCAAGGCGACCCCGATTACGCTCCATTGTCGCCCCGCCGGACTGGAAACGATGGAAATCCTCGCAGACAACCAAACCATCCATCAGTGGGCACGGAGCCAGCACTCGGGCAACACCTTCGCCACGGGTACGACCGGCAGGACCATCGTCGGCCGTCTGCCCGATGGACGGCATACGCTCCGCGGGATCGCCCGATACAAGAATGGAACGACCTTGCAGGCCGAGATTCCCGTCGTCCTCGATTCAGAGCATATCGACACGCGGGAGACCGCAGATTGGACGGCGGCAATTCGATTCGCGGGCAAGGGCCTGGTCGGTCGTCCCGTGAAGCTGGCTCGTGACGGCCGACGGGGCGATCGGACGTTGGTCTTGGAGACGACCGCGGATCTTGCCCCCGGCGACTGCCTGCACATCGCAGCCCCGGCCACGGACCGCTGGAAGAAGTTGGTGCGGGATGCCTGCACCTGGGGGCGCTATCGCGAATACGAGCTGCGGATCGACAAGGTCGAGGGGCAGACGATCACGGCGAGTCAGCCGCTGCGGATCGACTTTCCCACCATCGACGGCGCGTTCGTCCGCAAGGTCACGCCCATTCGGCGCTGCGGCGTCGAGGACCTTTACATCGAGCAGACCGAGGATCTTTGGATCAGCAGCGTGCTGTTCAGCCATGCTTGGAATTGTTGGGCGCGGGGGGTGACGGTGAAGAAGTGCGGCCGCTTTCCCGTTTACGGCAGTCAGGCCAAGTGGTGCGAGATCCGTGACTGCGTGTTCGACGACGCCTGGTTCAAGGGGGGCGGAGGCACGGCCTATGCCGGCTGGGACAGCTGTTGGGACTGTTTGATGGAGCATGTCGAGACGTTCAAGCTGCGGCATGGACCGCTGTTCCAGTGGGCGGCCAGCGGCAACGTGATCCGTCAGAGCGCTTTTCACCAGAGTGATGCGCAGTGGCATGCGGGCTGGACGCACGAGAACTTGATCGAGCAGTGCGTGATCGAATCGGCGATCGGCAACGGCGGCTATGGCTACGGCATGTGGGCTTCGCCGCCCGAAGACACCGCCCATGGCCCCAACGGCCCGCGCAACGTCGTCTATAACTGCGACATCCGCTCGCCCAAGACAGGGCTGTGGATGGGCGGGATGAACGAGAACTGGCTCATCCTCTACAATCGCTTCCAGGCTGAGCAGGGCAACGGCGTCTACGCGAAGACGGGCAGCTTTGATCACATCATCCGAGGAAATGTCTTCGTGCTCAAAGACCCGAAGGCCGCGCTGATTCAACTCGCCTCCCCGGATTGCAGCGGCGTCGAGATTCTGGCGAACCAGCTTTACGGCGGCAATGGAAAGATCCTCTCCGGCAAGGCCGCAGCGGGGACGGTCGAAGGGAACCAAATCCACCCCCTGGGCGACGCTCCTCGGCCAAAGCCGACCGTTGCGTCGATCTACGAATGGCAACAAGAGCGAGGCGAGCGATGAGGGCTACTTTTCCAGGGAGAGTCCGAATGTCCAGTCAGGTTACGCGACGAGGGTTCCTGGAGAAATCGCTGGTGACGGCGACGGCGGTCAGCGGATTGGCTGCCGCCTGGGGCGAGACGGCACTTGCCGCTGAGCCCACGAAGGCTGCAGCATCCGAGCCCAGTACCACCGCCGGCTTGCTGCTGGGCGGCAGGGTCGCCCTCTCGAAACCGGATCTGGCTCTGTGCCAGCTTGCCTTTCGCATCGGCTTGGCCCGGCAGCGGACTGCCAGCTATCCCTGTGACTCCCTGGATTTCATCATGCTGGATCTCGAACGGCCGGAGGGCCGGACCCGGCACGCTCACTGGTGTACGGGCGATCTGACCGGCCGACTCCTGGAGTTCCTCAGTTGCGCGGAAGGGATCGACGGCAAGTCGGACCCGCGGCTCAAGGGCCTGTTCGAGCGCATCCTCAGCCAGCGGCGGGCCGCCGAGGCGAAGGCCAGCACGAGATAATCCCAACATCGGACGGCGATTCGGACAGCCACTGAGACGGGCAAATCATCACGATGCGGCAAAGTTGCTGGAACGGCTTAGCTGCTGGAACAAGGAAATGGCGATGACTCGAAACGGGCTGTGGATGCTGTTCCCGTTGTTGTTCTGTCCCTGGGCCGCGGCAGCCGACAAGGACGATCAACCTTTGTCGGCACGCTATCCGGACGACGTTGGCCTGCGGGGCGACCCGGCCGTGCTCCTTTTCGACGACTTTGAGTCCGGCGAGATTTCCAAGGCCAAGTGGTCGTTCGCCGTGCCGAAGGCGAACATCGCGACAGCTCCGCAGCCGGTTCACGGCGGCCAGCGGTCCCACTCAACTTCAACGACGCCCCGCTCGTGGCCCACATGACCGGCCTGTGGTTCAACGGGAGGTTCGCGCCGGAGATCGTCGAGAACGGCGGGCTACTCGCGGTGACTGCATGTCGCCAAGTTCAGGTGGGAGAGGAAGACCTTGGTCGACATCGAAGCCTGGCGCGACCAGTGGAACGCCTATTTGCGGGAGGAAGAAATGAAGCGGCAGCAGCGCGAGGAGGCACGCAGGAAGGCAGCCAACGCGGACAGTGGATTCCCCATTTCGGAGATCTGAAGGAGGACCGTGGATGAGACAGCCGTTACATCATGGTTCGGTGCTGCTGATCATTCTGGCAGCGACGATGGCTTCCGCCCAGGAACCGCACATCTCCCGGGAAGCCATCGAGTGGTGCAACATCTGGATTCCCGACGCCAACGGCACCGACTTGCCCCGAGTGCTCTTGATCGGCGACTCGATCACCCAGGGCTACCACGGCAAGGTCGCTGACGCACTGAAAGGCAAGGTATCCGTGGCCCGGCTGACGACCTCGAAGTCCATCGGCGACCCAGTGCTGCTGGCCGAAGTGGCGCTGGTGCTCGACCAGTGCCGCTTCGACGTCGTCCACTTCAACAACGGTCTGCACGGCTGGGGCTACAGCGAAGAGGAGTACCAGCGAGCGTTTCCTGAACTCGTAGCGACGCTCCGCAAGCACGGCCCGCAGGCCAAGCTGATCTGGGCCACCATCACGCCGATGCGGCAAGCGGGCAAGCTGGACGTAATCGCCGAGAACACCAAACGGGTGCAGGCCAGGAATAAGATCGCCGAGGCGATCGTGGCCCGGGAGGGCATTGCCGTGGACGATCTGTACGACCTGGTGAAGGACCATCCCGAGTACTGGTCCCCGGACGGCGTGCATTTCAACGCCCAGGGCGTCGTGGCTCAGGTCGAGCAGGTGACGAAGAAGATTACGGGGTGTCTGGAGTAGACTTCCAGTTGCCCAATCCGTCGAGATAGCGCAACTGGGTTCCTTCCAGCGATCCGGCCCGTTGGATGTCGCTCACCGGCAACAGCGGCGTCACCCGGTTACGGTAGAAGAACTCATCGGCCGTCTGGAAGCCTTCGGGGATCTTGCCCTCGATCTGGTACAGCCGGGCGGCGAGCTGCGCTCCTGGAACCAGCCAACGGTAGATTTCCCAGTTGTCCAGTCCAGACCAGATTCGGTAACCCGGCTCCTGCCCCGGCTTCGCGGCGTGAAAGGTGGTCTCGGAATAACCGCCTGAGTACGGCAGGATGGCATCGCACTGGTGCTCGGCAAAGGTCAGCACATCCGGACCCAGCTTGTCTCGCAGCAACCGCATGAGTTTCACGTGCTCCAGGTCGTTGCCGAAGCTATCCAGGTAGAAGAGCGAGCAGCCTTTCTCGACCATGTTCTGGAAACGCCGCACCAGCATGGCCTGGTGGCCGGGATCGCCGGCGTTGATCGAGATCACTTGGTCCGACTTCCAGTCCAGCCGTACCGCCATGTCCGCCGGCCGGGTAGTCACGCCGATCTTCAGGCCGACTTCGCGGAAACGCTGAGCCAGTGCCGTCCAGTTGGCTTCCACTTCGGGCGGCAGGACGTCGAAATCCGGTCGATACATGGCCCCGCGAGAATCGTCGCCGCCCTGGCCCCAGACGATCACTCCCTGCCCGTTGGCCCGTTTCAGCACCGGGATCAGCTGGTCGCAAAACTCCTGGACGCCTTCGGGCCGGTCGAATCGCCGGGCCCCGCCGTGAAAACCGTAGGGATTGCTCGGCGAAACGGCCTGCTGGCTGTGGTTCAGATAGTCCGTGGCAATCCAGCGGGAGTCGGCTTTGTAGCGGACCGGGCCGAAGGTTGCCTGGAAATGCTCGCGGTACGGTTCCAGCAGGTGCTTCCAGTCGCGGTCAGGACTGACACGCATCTTCATCTCGAAGGTTCTCGCCCCGCGAGCAGGGACCTGGGCGACGACGAAATACATCAGCCGCCGCTGGGGAATGTTCTCTCGCTTATCTGGGTTCCAGTCGGCGTAGTCCCACAGCAACAGCGTGCGATTCCAGCCCGTCTTCCAGGGCGAAAGTCCAACGCCAATCGAACCGTCCACCGCGTAACTGCCGCCGATCCTGGACCAGTGTCCGGGGTGGCAAAGCCCCACGCCATGAGCCTGAAAGTAGCTGATGTGCTGGACCATCATCAGGCCTGTGGGCGGCTGGTCGAACGTGAACTCCAAGCCCGAGAAGCCGGCGACGTTGAGCGGCTCCTCCGCGTGCTCGTTCTCGACGCGGGCGGAGATCAGCAAGTCTTCTCCGGCGAACGTGTAGTCGGTCAGGCAGATGATATCGCCTTTGACGTGGCGAACCCGGGCCTGCCGTTGTCCCACGACGGCGATCGACTTCTCGCGCCACGACTTGGTGTCCACCCGCCCCGTGCCGGAGTCCTTGAACCACGGCTCCGCATTGAATACCGTCCAACCGCCACAGGCCAAATCCCTGCCGCCGACCTGGATCAGGGACAAGCCTTCAGCGGTGACCTGAAACAAGACGCCCTTGTCCGTACGGTACACGAGCGAGTTGGCCTGGCCGCCCACCTGAAGCTCTGCCAAGCGTCCGCGCGGAGCGACCGTCGCCTGGCACAACTTGCCGTCGAACCGATATCCGCCGTCCTGGATCGCCGTTGGTTCCGCCGACCACGCAGGAGCAACGGCCAGTAGCACCAGAAACCACGCCCGTTGACGCATCGCCATTCTCATCGCTCGGTGCCTCCGCTATCAAGAATCCTCAGCAGGCGGCGACAGATTCTCAGGGACCAGCCGGCAGCGACAAACGTAAGGCCTGCGCGACGTGGCGGGCCGCCTCCTGGGCAAGCAACTCGTAGGCCGGCTTGGTCCAGTGAAAGCGGTCGCCAGCGGCCAAGTCGAGCTTTGCGACCAGGATGCCATAGAAGTCGGCGATGGGAATCTGGTTTTCCTGCATGATTTTCGCCACGATCTGGTTGCGCTCGACGATCAGCGGATTGAAATCCGGATCGAGGGCGATGGGCTTCGTCTTGGTCGTCATGGGCGTCGTGGATGCGAAGATGAGCGTGGCCTTGGGGGCGAACCTGCGGAGGTTGGCCAGATGGGCTCGCATCAGCGGCTCGTACTGCCCCTCGGGAATCCGGCCGGGCGTCCAGGCGTGCAGCCCGATGTCGTTGAACAGAATCACGTCGTACGTCTGTTCGGCGAAGATGCCCTTCATGTCCGTTGGCAGGTCCTTGACCCCGATGTGCCTGGGGGTGATCCACACATCGAGGTTGACCTTGCCGCGGAGCAGTTCGGCGGCCTTGCCGTGATACCCGCTGAGAATCGAATCCCCGATCAACAGGACGTGCGGCAACGCAGCGTCGGCCACCAGCACCTGCCGCACGCCCCAGCCGCCGGGCTTGGGCTTCGCCGTGTCCTTGAGACGGTTCGCCGGCTCAGCGGCGATGGCGGACGCCGAGATGCAGAATAGAGCCAGCAACACAGAGCGACGAATCACGGCTGACGCACGAGTGGACATCGGGGGGTTCTCCTCGGAAGATCGCGCGGAGATGCTCCGGACACAGTCCCGATTCTCGCAGGGGACGGTGGGAACCGCAACAGGCGACAAGGCAGTTCCTGGCTCCCGTGGCGTCGACGCACGCGGCGAATCGTTCCAAACATATTGTCCGGCTTCGATCTGATGTGGCACCATCCGCGTCGTTCTTGGCGGGCCACGCGGATCTCGCTATGATCCCTGGCGAGGCGAATCATGGCGATTTTGATCGACGGTTACAATCTCCTGCATGCGACGGGAATCCTTGGCCGAAATGTCGGTCCGGGAACGCTGGAGCGGGCGCGCCATGCCCTCCTGCGCTTCCTGGCAGCATCCCTAGCCGATTCCGAACGGGCGGACACAACCGTCGTGTTTGACGCCAGCAACAGTCCTCCGGGTCTTCCCCATGAACAGTACCACCAAGGAATTCGCGTCCTGTACGCCAAAGGCTATTCGGATGCTGACGGCCTAATGGAGAAGTTGATCCGCGCTGACTCTTCTCCACGCCGGCTGGTTGTTGTCAGCAGCGATCCTCAGGTGCAGCGAGCCGCTCGACGCCGCCGGGGGACGGCGGTCGACAGCGACCGCTGGTACGCGGATGTGTGCCGTCAACGTCGGGGCCGTGATGCTGCGGACGGTGAGGCGTCTGAGGCTGACGACCGGGCGAAGGGAAGACAACCGTTCTTCCTATACTTCGCCCTCACGTCGCCGCACGAGCCGATCGTGCCATCGAAGGAGTTCCAGGGCAAGAGCGGCATCGCACCGATCGCGGACTTCGTGATGCAGACCAGCTGGTCCGCAGGACAGGTCGTCGAGGCGGTCGACAAGGCCGGCCTGGCCGACGATACGGTCGTCGTGTTCACGGCCGACAACGGTCACTCGCACTACACCGGCTGGGAGCAACTCGTCGCCGCTGGGCACCGGCATTGGACGATTGACGAAGACTCCCTTCGCGTCGTGGGGCACGTTGATGCACGCGGGACTCCCCGTCGTTGAAAGAGAATGATCTGGGAACCGCTGAAGGGCCTTCCGACAGCCGTCCGACAGGATGATGGGACGGGACGCGCCCCAGGACTGCCGCGGCAACGATGCCAACATCGCGGTCGAGACGTATCGGCAGAGACGTAAATCACCCGGTGTGCTTTTCCGGCACGTGGGGGAGCAGTACGCTGAAGAGATCGGGTTACAGGCCAGCAGCTGAGCACAGATAGGGAGGGCCACCGTGGCTGATCTCCAGGACGGCGAATCCATCGAAATGCAGGGCTCCGGCGCCAAGCCCTACGTACTGAAGAACGTCGGCGGGGTCTATTCCTGCACGTGCCCCGCCTGGCGAAATCAATCAGCGCCCATCGAGCGGCGCACCTGCAAGCACCTCCGCAAGTTGCGGGGCAAGGTGGCGGAGACCGATCCGGCCCTGAAGTCGTTGCCGACGAAGACAACGGCGCCTCGCGTCTCGGCGGAAAAGCACGCCGTGGCGTCGGGCGCCAGACCTGTCGCAAGGCATTTTGAGTTCGTGGAGGGCAAATCCAGCAAGTTCTGGGAGATCTCCGTGGAAGGCTGCGAGGTGACCGTTCGCTATGGTCGGATCGGCGCTGCCGGAACGAGCAAGGTCAAGACCTTCGCCGATGCCGCGGCAGCCCAACGAGATGCCGACAAGCTCATTGCGGAGAAGACGAGCAAAGGGTACGTCGAAACGGGGAGCTGAGGGGACTTGGGTGCATGATAGGAACAACTTCGATGAACATGTGGAAGAGAATGCAGAAGCTGGCAATGGCAGCCGTACTGGGATGCTTCGCCAGCGGCATCGCAGCAGCCCAAAGTGCCCCGTACCCGACGCTCGTGACAGCCCAAACCCGGGCGAATCCTGAGACGCTGGCCGGCTTGGAGCGTCCCGGCACGACTGTCTTCAGCGACGATTTCGAGTCGCCGGAATCCGTGAAGAAGTACTTCGAGATTCGGGGCCTGCGGGAGGGACGGGCCAGGCTGGTGACCGATGCGAGTACGGCCCATTCCGGTAGCGGTGCGATCCAGTTCACCGCGGTCGCACGGGACGGCCGGGAGTCGGGATCGGGAGCCAGCGGATGGCTGGGAGCAGAGGGGTACGAACGACTGTACTTCCGTCGCTACATCAAGTTCGCCGCCGACTACGATCAGGGCAACTTGAATCACGTCGGCGGCGGCTTGGCAGCCGTGGCGGGGGCGGACCGGTACCGAGGGATGGGATCGGCCGGAATCCGTCCCCAGGGCGACGACCGCTTCAACAGCGCCTTCGAGCCCTGGTGCGACTGGCGTCGCTTCCCGCCGCCGGGATACATGTTCCTGTACACCTACTGGATGGACATGAAGCGTGATCCCGATGGGCACTACTGGGGCAACATGCTGGGACCGGCGGCCGACGAGCGGGTAGTGCTGCAGCGCGATCGCTGGTACTGCCTGGAGCACATGATCCAAGTCAACGATGTGGGGCAGGCCAACGGCGAACTGGCTGCTTGGATCGACGGCAAGCTGTACATCCACCACAAGGGTTTCCGCTGGCGAACGTCCGCCGACGTGAGGCTGAAGCGATTCAACATCGGCGTGTACGTCCATCAGGCAGCGAAAGACAACACCGTCTGGTACGATGACGTGGTGTTGTCCACCGGATACGTCGGGCTGGTGGAATGATCACGGCGTGGACATCGCCGGGAAAGCCCATCGTTTAATGACCATACCGAAGACCGTTTTTGGGCTGAGCGCCGGCGTCGTTTTGTTGGCCCTGACCGGATGTGGCAGCAAGCCGGACGCGTGGTGCACGGTGACGGACGATCTCCGGGCCATCGCGGAGGCTCGTGAGATGGCGGACCGCGTCCAGGAGCAGGAGATCGCCACGCTGTTGGCTCATTTGGCCGATCCGCTGCTCGACATCGACGCTTTCGCCGTACTGAGAGGCGCCCAAGACATCCCGTGGCTCACCTCGCTGCTGGCCAGCGAAGTGTCCGATTACACAAAGTGCAGGGTGATGTTGGCTTTGGATCGGGGCGACGGCGGCCAAGGCGGGCGACTTTTGGCGGCGTTGGACGATCCTAAGAACCGCTAACAAAACCGTTCGGCGCGGGTCTCTGACCCCGCCGAAACCGCCGACCGAAGGTCTCCGATTTCGGTTTTGTTAGCGGTTCTAAGTTGCGATCGTACGCTGCCGGTGCTCTGAGCGAGATGGCCAAAGACACGCAGGACGGCACCGTCGACGAAGACCTGAACCGGGCGATGCGGGAAGGCAAGGAGTTCGAGCAAAAAGTGCTGGAGAGCATGTGCAAGGGATGCACCATGTCGAGATCCTGCTGCGGAGCTACAATCGCGATGATGCTGACGGTCTGGGCTGTTTGCGCCGCCGACGGCACGGTCACAATCGGCGGCGTCGAACTGCCGGCCGATTGTGCCTTGGCACACAGAGAACATCCCCGCCTGCTGTTCACCAAGGCCGACTTGCCCCGGCTTCGGGAACGCCTGCAGCACCCCCGGATCGCCACCGAGTTGGAACACGCCAAGCAGCTTGCCGCCGAGAACCGGGGCGGCGCGATCCTGCTGGGCGTGCTCTACTACCTGACCGGTGAGCCGAAGTACATCGAAGCGGCCAAGGCGAAGCTCGAACCGTCCTGGATACAGACGTATCCGCTGGCCGCTGACCTGGTGATGGGCGCGATGAGGCCCGCAGAGCAGCAGGCGGAAGCCGACCGCATCGTGGAAATCGTCAAGAAAGAACGCTGGCGGCCCCACATCGTGCTGGATCTGGCCGCTTGGGGCCACGGCCGGCGATTCCCCTGCTGCTACGGTGGACCTGGGGAGGCTGTTCTTCCACGGTTCCCGCTGGCCGGAAGGCGATCCACGGGGCGGCTGGGCGAACCACGTCAGCCTCGGCATGGCCTGGAGCGACGACCTGGTGAAATGGTCTTGGCCGGGGAAGGCCGCCACTGGCCCGTGATGCGCCACTCAGCCGGGAGCTGCCGACCAGCTGAGTCAGGGCTTGGCGTGTGGAGACTTGGGCTGACGTCCCGTATGCTGTTGGTATTCCAGCAGCAGATTACGAGGAGGTTTAACATGGCAATTCGCTTGACGGGTCTGGCGCGGTGTGGCATCGCGGCCACACTTGTGATCGATGACCAAGTGCAGACTGTCGCGAAGAAGAATCCGGGTGCAACGGGCCTGCTGGCGGGACTGGCTCTGATAGGGCTCGCGGCGGGCTCGGCGTTCGGGGCCGGCGAAGCGGTGTTGCGTATCGAAATGGACAAGCAGCGGCCCCAAGTCGTTTTCCTGAGCTGGGACACCGAAGACGGCTCGCGCGCCGCAACCAACTTGTTACGAACTGGCACAGCGATGCGTCTCCGATCGCGTTCCGAGGGACAAGGTAAGTCGGGGGATGATCTGACGCTCGGCTCGGTCGACTCAAAGCCGGAAACCACCACGTATCGCTTGACACCGGCACCGGCGATCGAACTGCTTTGGAGTCTGAACGCGACCTCGGCCTCGATTTCCATGACTCTGTCTCGGCAGGGAGCCAGCAGCGAACCCAGCGCCGGGGTGGAACTTCTGATTCCTTTCGACCCGCGCGTCACCCCAACCACGGTGCTGCCCAGCCAGTGGGAGGAAGACGGCAGCCTGCGTCTGCCCGCGGTAATCAATGCTCCCGATTTCGGACAGATGCTGTTCTCGGAGTCCACTGGCCAGCCGCTCCAATCGCGATTGGAAGGCAGCCGGGCCGACAAGATCGTGGATCTGGTCGTGGAACTGCCGCCGCTGAAGTCGGGCGAGAGCTGCACGTTGAATCTCGTGCCAATCCGTCTGCCTGCGCCTCGGGGACTTGCCGATCACACGATGTGGGAAAAGGCTCGACGGGGTTGGTTCGGCGCCTTCCAGCCGAGCGCCCGGTGGGGAGATCAGACACGCCCGTTCAGCGCGCCGGCCGGTCTGCTGGCCAACAATGTCATCAGCGATCCGGCGAGTTGTTCCCTGTGGTTCTACGCGGATCAAGCTTTGTGGACGCCGCAGCGGACGCCGGAGATTTCCGTCGCGGCGCTCGTCCGACGAACTCTCGATTGGTGGTTGGAGCAGCGCACGCGCCCGACCGGCGAAGTCGTCTGCTACTGGGACTACGGCAATTTCCTGGACGCTAACGCAGGACCGCTCATCGCGGCTTGGGACTACGTCGAGGCCACGGGTGACAAAGCGTGGCTGGGGCGGCGCATCGAACGGTTGGAGTTCATCGCCGAGTTCCTGGCTCGACGGGACGTCGACAACGACGGCTTCGTGGAGGCGGTCCAGAGCGGCAATCGAGGGACGCTGAAGCAACCGGCTCGATCGTGCGCCTGGTTCGACGCACTCAACTGTGGCCACAAAGACGGCTACACCAACGCCCTCATCTACCGAGCGTGGCGCTGTTTGGCTGACTTGGAGTCTCAGTTGGGACGCAGTGACAAGCAGGCCCGCTATACCAACTTGGCCGATCGCCTGAAGGCCAGCTACGCGAAGACGTTGTACAATCCGGCCACCGGCTGGCTGGCGTGGTGGAAGAGCGAGGACGGGGAACTACAC
The DNA here is from genome assembly GCA_964409865.1 of uncultured Pirellulaceae bacterium. Classification (GTDB taxonomy): domain Bacteria; phylum Planctomycetota; class Planctomycetia; order Pirellulales; family Pirellulaceae; genus Anammoximicrobium. The sequence goes on along the minus strand of CAYPGE010000074.1, from coordinate 9,048 downwards.
GACTATGCTTCGCCCGTGGTGAACGGCTTGGCCATCGAGTACGGCCTGGTGGAACCCGTCCAGGGACGGGAGATTCTCGCCCGGTTGTGGGCCAAAATGGACCAGGTGGGGTTCACTCACGTGGAATTGGGCATTCCCCCGATGCTGGTCCCCGTGCGGCGCAGCGACTACTTGCTGCCTGACGGCTTGGGCATCCCGCAACGGGAAGACGGCACCGATACGCTGGGCCACTATCAGAACGGCGGCATCTCGGCGGGGCAGGTGCTGCACTTTCTGGCCGCCCACTACGTCGTCGGTCAGCCCGAGCCAGCCGATCGCGTCCTGCGGGCGATGCTGGAACGTCAGGCTCAGGGCAAGTTCCAAAACGGAGTACGGGACGCTGGCGGTCAAGGCATCGACTGGACCGACTGGAATGGCAACGCCACAGGCTATGAAGGCTACTTGGCCGACAGTTACCGCTTCCTTCAAGCGGTGCTCCTGCGGGAACCAGCTTTCCGCGCCCGCTACTATCGTCCCCTGATGCAGACCTCGCGATGACCGCCAGCGGCGGAGCAGGCGAATTGGCATCCCAGCGCGATCGACCGCGGCATCCGGCAGGGGCACTTCACGACATCCAGAGGGTGAGGTTCACCCTGCCAGCGACTCCGTAGTCACAGATTTGCAGCTTGCTGCGACATTTACGGCTGGCTGCATCTTCGCCGGATTACATGTGCATATCGGATTGCCGCGTTTGGCTGGCGTGAGTACAATGCCATCACACGATTTTGGCCAGCCGTTCGAGGTTCGGAGGATTCGCCATGCCACGTACGTCCGCCAGCAAGCCTAGTCGGTTGAACATTCGCGTCAGCGAACATGAGAAGGACGTACTCATGCGCGCGGCCAGCGCACTGAATACCAGCGTCAGCACCTTCGTGGTTAAGCGGGCGTACGCCGAGGCGCAGGTGATTCTCGCTGAGCAAAGCCAGTTCCGCTTGCCGGACAAGAAATGGCGCGAATTCAACAGGGCCCTCGACGCTCCTCCCAAGGACATCCCGGCCTTGCGGAAACTGTTGATGCAACGGGGAGTGTTCGATGAGTGACGCGACGCTGGGCCGCCCCCGGCCGCTGCAACGCGACGATCGCTGCGAGGACTTTGACTGCGGCCAAGAGCCCCTGAACGACTATCTGCAGCGATTCGCCTGGACGAACCAGCAGGCGGGCGCAGCCCGAACCTACGTCACGACGCGTGGGAAACGCGTCGTCGGCTACTACACGCTGGCGTACGGCAGCATCGAACCTCAAGCCGCCGCTCCGCGCATTCGCCAAGGATTGGCCCAGCACCCGATCCCCGTAATGCTCCTGGCGCGGCTGGCCGTGGACCGTGGCGAGCAGGGGCAAGGGTTGGGCAAAGGGCTCGTGAAAGACGCCTTGCTGCGTACGCTCCAGGCAGCCGACATCGCCGGTTTGCGCGCCCTGATCGTGCACGCGAAGGACGTAGCGGCCAAGGTTTTCTACGAGAAGTTGGGCTTCCAACCCTCGCCGCTGGACGAACTGCACTTGATGCTGTTATTGAAAGACGTCCAGAAGACGTTGACGGGTTGAGCGATTTGTCGTGGGGGAGACGAGCGATGATCGAGGCCCTGCTTCATGGTAAGCTGTCGCGAGAATAGGAGAACATGGAGGACGTTCTGACCTCCAGACCCCGAAGCTGCTAAGATGCTCGATGACCTCAAGGAGCAGGAAAAATGAACGTGAAGTGCTTTCTCGGCGTCGGACTCATCGTCCTGGTTCTCGCCCTGCCGTCCAACGCCGCTGCCCCGCCCCCCAACGTCGTTCTGATCCTGGCCGATGATAAGTATTAGCATTTTCAGCGGAATCCAAGTAAGCTCCAAGAAATACGCGGAAAATCCCACCGAATCAACGTTTCCTGGACTGGCAAGGGCTGGCGAAAAATACGGGGAAGCGGGGGCAATTAACTACATCTTGCTACACGGAATGTCCGCCAGCGATGTCTTGGAGGGCGGGACGGTGCGCCGACGGGACATTGACTTCGGCGGCCTTGATCGGCCAACAACGCTTGCCGTTAACCGAAAGGACTCCGCGGACCGCAAGCCCTGGAGCCGGTGGTTGGCCTGGGTAGAATTCTGCACGCCGGGCTCCGCTGACATCCTCCTGACATGCTCCGCATAAACGTCGGTTCCACGGATTCTACTCAACTGCGGCGGATTCGACTTGGATTGGGACTTGACTGGACTCGACCGGAAAAATGAACTGCGCCAAGCCGGCAAGAGGAATTCGTTCCTGTTCAACGCATGTTCCCTTGCACACAGCGGTCGAACGCAAGTGACTCGGACGCGGTGAGGTGCGGCGGTTGTGACGGGCGACGGCCGGTGCCGGCGATGGACAGCGACTGGTACCGAGCGAGCGTTTCGCAATCCATCAGCAGGCTTTGCGAGTGTGGGAACTCGGCACGCAGCGAGGAGAGGATTTCAAAGCCTTCAACGTCAATGTCGCCCCAGTACGTGAGCGGGACCGTCGCCAGCCAGCGCACGGTGCGCAACTCGGATACGGCGCGGCCGAGTGCGCCGAGTCCGATCGTTCGCGTGCATGGTGGCAATGTCAACAGGTTGACTTTGTTCTCGACGATGACCACCGCCACATCGCGCACGGGGAGCTCCGCTAGGGCAGTGATCGGCAGCGACAGCTCGGACCAAGGGCAACCCAGTTCACGCTGCAAGTCAGCGTCGAGGAACCGGACGACGATGTGCTGCTCCGGATAGCGTAGCCCGAAGCGGCGGGCGAAATGAGTCTCGTCGCTGCGGATCGAGTCGGGCGGCAGGGCGAGGTCGAACCAGTCGCGCAGGACGTGTTCGTGTCGCTCGATGAACTTCGTATCGACTGGCAACGGCAACTCGCGGGCGAAGCAATTCGGTCGCGGGTTCGTTCGGAAGTAACGTAACACCTGTAGCAGACCATCAAGAGCCGGCGCCACTTCGATCAAGACCTGCCGGTGTGAGGCAATCCAGCCACCGAGTTCCGGGAACTCGCCTCGCAGTCGTTCGACGGCGCCAACGAATGCCGCGAACTCCGATTGTTTGCCAATGAGCCGGAGGAAGTCGTCTTGCGTCTCGAAAAAGATCCGCTCTGGGAATGGGTTCCGGCCGAACGCTCGCGACCGTTTCTCCCGCCACAGGACGCTGTAGCCGTAGCCGCGGATTTCCTTTGCTCCCTCGCGGAGCCTCGTCACTGCAGCAATTGAGCCAGCGTGGTCATCGGCGTCAAGTTCCCGATTTGCCGGGATGGTACGCGGAAAGAACGCCTCTCCAGCCAGCCAGGCGCAGAGAAAGCCCGGATACAGGTTTAGGGCTTTGCGGCGGATCTCGTCAGGATGGATCATTTCGGCGTGTGGCGAAGCACCCTCGTTGTCCGAGTGGTGCCCAAACAGGAATCTATCGGGCCTTCCGAGGCTTTCGGTCGTCGTCATCGGAGAACTGTTCCGAGAACTCGCGGGCCGTCATGCGAAGCACTTGCGAGCGGTTCGTTCGGTCGTCCTTCGAGACGAGCAAGTAGCAGCCGACATAGTCCTCGGTCACACGTGATTTGGCATCGAGGGGCGCCACGATCAGCAATTGCAGGCCGAACTGGCGAAACAGTTCCAGGGCATACGCCGAGTTGCCGTCGTCGACGCGCGAGAACATCTCGTCCACCACGACGAAGTGAAAGCGGTCGCTCGCCGACCGCTCTGGGTCGAGGTTGTACTGAAATGCGATCGCCGCGATTAGGATCGTGAAGGCGAGCTTAGCCTTTTCACCGCCGGACTGGCCGGCGCTATCGTCGTGATAGCTCAGTTCCTCGCCGGTCCTGTCATCGGTCTCAACGGCGGCAAAATCGAACCAGTTCCGCACGTCGGTCACTTTCAGGCGCCAGCGCTCCTCGTCGCGCAGTTTGTTGATGAGCGATTCGATCTGCCGGAAGCGGGCCTCATCGGCCGCCAAGGTTCCTTCAAATTGGCCACTGACGCAAGCGTCCAGGTCTTGCCGAAATTTTGCCACTTCCGGGTCGCGGACGGGTTTCGCCACGAGCCTCATGTGCGATCCATGGCCAAACGGCACCTGCCGTAGCGAGTCGTTGAGCAGCTGAATCCGCTCCTCGATCTCGGTTCGCTCGGTGTTGAGATTGCCCCGCAGGACGCCGATCTCCTGTCCGACTTTCTCGTTAAGCCGTTCTTTGAAGCGATCTGTGAATCGCGGCAGGTCCTCAGATCGGATCCGCTCAAGCACCTGCAGGAAATCCGGCAGAAAACCAATGGAGACATCCAGATCAAAACGCTCGTCGGGATGGGCGTTGAGGAACTTGCCCATCGCCTTCACTACGGCGTCCTGCAGTGGCTGGAGGTCCTCGCGCAAACGCTGAACCTCGCGCAGCTGCAGGCGACGGACCTCATCGGGCCGCCGGCCGAAGTTGTCGAGCGTAAGAGGCTCGTCGGCTAGCAGATGGTCAAGATCGGCAAAGCATTCGGAATGGGCAGCGAACGACCCGTCGGCCAAATTACCGACCAACGTCTGCCGGTGAGATTCGACGATCCGTTTTCCACCGGCGATGTGGCCTTCGAGCGTCTGCTCGCGGCGAATCAACTGATCACGTGTTCGCTGCAGGGCCTCAAGAGCCTGCTCACGCTCCGCCAACCGCTGCTTGAGCAGCCGGATTGTGTCGTTGTTCTCTTCCAACGCCTTGAGTTCCAGACGCAATTCGGCGATTTCGCGTTCGTGGCCTGCAAAATCGATCTCGGAGAACGTCTTGAATTGCTCGGCCGTTTCGACGGCCACAATGCGGCGGCGGAGTTGTTCCGTCGTGACCTCCGTCTGTCCGATCTGCGAATCGATTTGCGCGATATCCGCCCGGAGTGATTCAATCGTATCGGCCAGCCGTCGCTTCTTGTCCCGGTTGTCCCAGCCGAGCACGTAATTCCGTGGATCGGCGACACTGTCGCGGTCGTCTTTCTCGTGCCGCGCGAGACTGTGCTTGAGGTGTCGCTGCCGCGTCATCGCCAGCCCGTGCGCTTGCTGGAATTCTTCGATCGTGTCGCAGCAGCGCACGTTGTACCGCTCCCGCAACTCGGCTTTCACCCAAGGCAATAGCGGCGACCAGCCGTCACGAAAACTAAGTTTCCAGATCAACGAGCGGGATTCGGGCTGCGGGCCATCGACTGACCGTGTCCGTTCGGCGACTTGCAGGTAGACGAGTTTCTGGCCGTGGCCGCGCGCATCGCGCAGCGGCGTTCGATCGATGTAGCGGCTGACAAGAGGGTAGTGCCGCTGCGGCACGAGCAGGCTCAAGGCAAAGCCTCGCAGAACCATTTCGATCGAGCCTTCCCACTCGCGCTGGTCCGATTTCACGGCGATCAGCTCGGCGGCAAACGGCAGATCTCGCTCCGTCAGCCGCAACTCGTCGCACAGCCGCCGACGCATGTCGATGTACTCCGGCGGCAGGTTCCCTTGGCGATGCATCAGGATCTGTAACTCGGCCTCCGCCTGACGCAGCGAACGAACCGGCTCGACGCGTGATTCGATCAACGCCGTGCGCTGGTGGTCGATCGTGGTGACCTGGCCGGACAGATTCTCACGCAGCGGCGCGAGTTGCCCGCGAAGACGGTCAAATGCGCCGGCGTCGGGAGCAGGCTCGCGCAGCCCCGCATCGTGCAGAGCACGCATGAACCGTCCAAATTCGGCACGCTTGGCGGCGGCTTGAGCGGCGTGCGTGTCGATCAGCAACGGGATCTGCCGCATCCGCTCGCCACCCGCCTGTTCGATCTCATTCTTGAGCCGGCGGCATTCGTCCTGCCCGGCGACAATCTCGGACTTGAGTCGCTCCTGCTCGTCCCGGACTTCCTGCAATTCGACTTGTCCGCGAGCGATTTCCGGTTCGAACAGTTCAACAATCTTCTGGGGAAAATACGATTCTGCCGCCGCCTGCAGGCGTTCGGCTCGCCGCAGTTCTTCTGCCTGCTGGCGAAACGCCGTGCCATACTTCTCAATCGGTTCCAATAGGTCCCGCTGCTGACGCACGCGTTCGAGTTCACGGTGTGCGTCGCTGAGATCCTTGAAGTGCTTGAAGAGTTCGTCGACCTTTTCGCTCCACGGCGTCGCCTCCAGCATGTGCTTGCGGATGAAATCGTTGAGCCGCTGGATGTCCTTGACGGCGACGGTCTGATTGAGCATGTCCATCGCTTGTTCTTTGATGCCCGTCGCCTTACGGAACCACTGACTATACTCGCTGTACTTCGTGGTCGCCTTGAACCCGCGCCGCTTCATTTCCTGCGGCAGCTTTTCGATCCCCTTCAGTCCAGCACAGTCGCGGGCAATCGACCGGTCGCCATCGGAGAAGCCGTATACTTTCTCTGCGCCACCGTCGCTCAGGTAGAGCATCTCAACAAGCGTGAAGCCCCGGTTCGTCGCCTGATTGCAGAAGTACGCGAGCAGCACGGAATATGTGGTTGTCCCCGGAATGCGGAATGGCAATCACGTGAGACCGCTTGAATCGCTCGAACAGAAAACACACCACGAACGGGGCGTTCTTCGCTTGGAGAAGCCGAAGTGCTGGCGAGGTTTCAAAATGGATCAGCAGCCTGTCCGGTGTCATATTGCACACGTTGGGGCGGTGTTCGAAGAACGCCTCCCGATCAAATGTGGCAACTCAATAAACCTATCTTGCCGATTGACGAAGGGATTTTTCCCGATTCCCCTGTGATTCAGGATAGTCAAGATGCCAGAGGCTCGCGAATCTGACGAAATCAATGGAGAATGGTGTGGTTCCATGCTGAGTCGTAGACTGACCAAGAAATCGGGATTTGTTTATCCAGATTGCCCGGTTCCACGCCGGGTTTTGTCCGGCCGCACGCCTCACGATCCGTAATCATTGCATCGTCAACGCCCAAGCTGCAAACGCAGAATGCCTGCCAGGATTTCCCGTAGGATTACAGATTACAGCGTTAAGAAGACGCTTTGCGTGGGCGAGGGAGGCCCGCCCGCGTTGCGATGGCAACACCAGCGGAACCTGTCGTCTGTTCTTCGGCCCGCTATTGGACAGCTGCCCGGTGGTCCTGCTTTGTTGCCTGCCCCAGCGTACTCGAAAAACTGCTCGTAGCCGCGCACCGGGTCTTGATCCTCGAAGAATTCTCCGCTGCGCCCTGCAGTTTTCCGACGGACGGCTTCCTGGTAGTCGCGATCTGACTGAGCGTTTTCAGCCTCCGGACCATTCCGCGGACGAAATCTGGGGACTTTTTGACGAGTTCGGGGACTTATACCAGGGGCGTCCCCCTGCTCATCGACACGCCTCATCCACGAGGCCACAGTTTCAGCAGTGACGAGAAACGCATGGGCCGTCTGTTCGATCCACCAACCGCGGGGAGTTCGCAGCTCGAAAAATGGCCATGCGTTCGGTCGCCAGGTAGTGCGGCCGATACGATGGGTGGGGATACGGGCCATCCGGGCACCTCCAGCGCTCGGCAAAGCGAATATTATCACGCTGAAATCAGCGCGATCTTCCAGCAAATGGCCACGCGAACGGCCAACCGTCTATGGATTGGAGACGTTGCCGCAACCCGTCGAGCCCCGATCTTCTTCATGCTTTGGAGGTCGCCGTCCAGCGGCGGCGCAGTCGTAAGTCGTCCGTGATCCTGAATGCCTGATAGTGGGGCCCAGATCGTAAGCCGTGGTGACGACGCGGCCGAGCGCGTCGAGGGTCTCGGTAGCCACACCGATGGGACGGCCTGAAACGTCGCACACGGGTATGATCCGTTTCGCCTGTGCGCCGGATACCGGCTGCGGCCCTGGCGGAGATGGCGACTCCCCATCGGTCGAAAGCCGCGAACTGGACTCGCTTGATGGGTTTGATGGCGGGGCCGGATTGGGCTTCGGCTCAGATGAACGGGACGGATCCGACTCGGGGGAGCTCCGGGCGTCATCGTTCGATGAAGCAGGCATGTCGGCGTCTCAAGAAGGGATGTTTCGGATCATTGCTAGGAATAAGACCGGAAGGGACTCCTCCGCAAGCCCCTTCGGGCAGAGCCAGAACTTGCTTCTGCAAAGGCCGCTAATCAGCCAGCGTGCGTCAGGCTAACGGCTCGTGGGGGTCAGTGACACTGTAATGCGCTGTCTTTCGGGAACCTGCCGAGCCCGCCGCACTGGTAGCCGCCGAAGGACCCGGGCTGGAAGTCACAGACGGGCCGCCGCTGGAACCCGGCGGGGCAACCCCGCTTGACTCTGCGGATGGGCCGCCACTGGATGCCGCCGATGGAGCGCCGCTGGACTGCGGACCACTGTGGACCCGGTCCGCCACTGGATGTCGGCGGCGGGCCGCCGCTGGATCCCGGACCCGGTCCGCCGCTGGAATCCAACGGCGCGAAGTCACTCGATTCCGAATCGTACGGGTAAGTGATCGACGTCGAGTCCGGCATAATCACCCCCTCGGGGCCAAGCTGCTTTGCTGAAATGACCGGGGCGGAAAAGGCAAGCCTTCTGCTGCCTTGCCGTCCTGCCGAACTCATAACCCAACTAAGGCGTTCTGTCAAGCTGGTAACAAGAGCCGTCGCGTTTGGCTTCATTTTCTGCGGGATTTCGCACGGTGTTAGAGGTCACGAGGAAAGACCAAGGGGACGGTGTGGCTCCGTGTTGCGAGCGCATGGTGTGTGGTCAAGAAACTCATCCGACCGATTATACCGCGCGCGGCTTAGCGCAACCTGCCAACGTGCGGATTTCCGCGACTTTCCCTTGACTGCGTCAGGAGACCTGCTAAATTCGGCGGTTGGCGCCAACCGTACGCACCCGGGAGCAGCTTCTTCGCCTTTGGCAGGCTTTAGACATGGCGGATGTATCCTTGAGCAGCAGTTGTTTCCTGGGCAACTCCAAGAGTTCGCCGTCGCGGAGCAGTCCTTCTTCCGAGAGCAGCGAAGTCTCCAGACCGTCTTCCCCCAGCGGTCCGCCGTCGCCGAGCAGTCCTTCTTCCGAAAGCAGCGTAGTCTCCAGACCGTCTTCCCCCAGCTATCCGCCGTCGCCGAGCAGTCCTTCTTCC
>CAYPGE010000073.1:0-26548 GCA_964409865.1 uncultured Pirellulaceae bacterium | reverse complement strand
AATCCCGGCCCACGGGATGGTCCCGCCGTAGGTTTTCAAGTCCTTGTAGAACCAGGGTCTCGCGGACCCAAACCGGTACGATTTCTGAGATGTCAAAAGAATCGGTTCGCCGATCAGTCCGTCCTGGACCGCCTTCCTGGCCGCCCGATAGGGCGGAAAGCAACGCATGTTCATCAACGATGTCAAGCGGACTTTCGCCTGGGTCACCGCCTCCTTCAAAGCCGCCAGGTCTTCCAGGGTCGTGGCCACCGGCTTCTCGGAAACGACGTGGACGCCTCGGCGGGCCGCGGCGATGGACGCCTGGGCGTTCCGATAATAGGGCAGGCAGACCCCGACCACGTCCAGTTCCTCTTTCTCCAGCATCTGCTCAAAGTGGTCGTAGATGCGGGTCTTGTCGGAAAATGCCTTGGCTCGCTTCAGATTGGCGACGTCGTCCTCCGGCAAGCTCTTTGCGAAGGCGGTCAATTCGACGTCGGGCAGTTGAGGAATGCTCCCCAGGATGACACCTGTGTGTCCGTCGGTGCCGATCAGTCCCACGCGCACTCTGGCGGCTCCAGGGGGCCGTGGTTCAGAAGCCCTGACGGCGGTTCTTGCCCCCAAGGCCAGACCGGCACCCAGCGCCGCTTGGAGGAAGCGACGCCTGGCTGGGAAGGACGCTTCCTTCGGTTTCTCGTTTGACGATGTTTTTCCGTTCATGAGACATCACCTCCAATGAGAATCATTCGTAGGCTTCCAGCCCGGCGAATTGACATTTGCCCAGCAGGCCGGCCAGCACCCGCTCTCCGTCCAGAGCATTCCACCGGGCACGACGCAGCAGCTCCAGTTGGATGTCCTGGACGGTGGCGTCGCGAAGCAGAAGTGATTCGTTCATGGGGCAAAGGGAAGGGATGGGATGGGAGGAAAAGGAACCTGATTTTCCCGACGTGTCTGATTGTAGGCGTGAGGAAGCGGTGAAGCAAGGAGAAAGGACAGCACGTCGGCGAGGAACAACGTCAGGATGAAGTTGATGTTCGCCGTCGGGGCGGCGGCGTGGGGGTGGGGATCGCGCTAATTGGCGGCTCAATCATCGGCATTCCGATTGACCCTCAAGACGTACTGCTGGTCATCAATTACATTAAGACCCGCTAACAAAACCGAAATCGGATGTCTTCGGTCGGCGGTTTCGGCGGGGTCAGAGACCCGCGCCGAACGTTTTTGTTAGCGGTTCTAATAGTCATTCCTTCGGCGAGGGCGAGGCGGAGAGTTCCCCGTTCACGGACCGCCGCCCGATGACGGGTGTCATTTCTGGGCGTGCGCCGGCCCTCGCGGAGTGGGATGGCTTCTTTCGGGAGGTGGCCGTGTCCAGAGACAAAAGACAGAAGCGTGACCTGCACGCCCTCGATGATGACGGGATGGTGTTGTGCAATCCTCGCGACAAAGAAGCCGCTCACCGGGCCCAAATGGAAGGGATCGCTACGGACGATCGCGCCGCGGTCACGTGCCGCAAGTGCCTGTCGTTGCTGTACGAGCGGGAGAAAGCTCGGAAGGAAGAGCGGCAAAATGGCCGGGCCGCGAATCCTTGAAAGAGCCAGACTTTCCGCGGACAATTACGCCGATTTCGCTCGCTGGCCGGTTGAAGCTCGCTCGGGCGGTCGTTACTCTACTGCCATCGGGTGCTTTGCGGCCTCGCGAAGCGCAGGGCTGAAATCGTGAACTGAGAGCCTATCCCCAAAGGGGCCTGGACCCCTGAATTGAAGGGTCCTGAACCCTTTGGGGATAGGCATTAGGCCATCCGGAAGTTGGTGTCGATCCAGGAAGTTCGGTGATGGCAAATTCTGAGCATGTGGAGATCGTCAAGCGCGGTGCGGACGCGATTCAGGAGTGGCGGGAGGAGAATCCCGATGCGCCGCTCAATCTTAGTGAAGCGGACCTCCGCGAGGCGAATCTCCGCGGAGCGAACCTGTTCGAGGCCAGCCTGGCCGGGGCGAACCTCAGCAGGGCGGACCTCAGCGCGGCAGATCTCGACGGGGCGGACCTCCGCGGAGCCAACCTGCACGGGGCCAACCTGCACGGGGCCAACCTGGGCGGAGCGGACCTGCAGAAAGCGAACTTGAGCGGGGCGAACCTGTGCGAGGCGGACCTCCACATGGCGCACGTCAGCGACGGGCACCTCCGGGTTGCGAACCTCAGCGGGGCGAACTTCATGTGGGCGAACCTCATCGGGGCGGACCTCGACGGGGCGCACGTCCGCCACGCTAACCTCTGCGAGACGCTCCTCTGTGGAGCCACGCTCCGGACGGCGGACCTGAGCCATTCCAGGCTCCAAGGGGCCAGCCTCAGCGGGGCGAACCTCCGGGATGCGAATCTCCACGGGGCGGACCTCCGCGAGGCGAACTTCCACGGGGCGCACATCGGGGCCACGGAATTCGACGACGTCGACCTGTCCGTCGCCAAGGGCCTGGAAGCGGTCCACCATACCGGCCCCAGCACCGTGGGGGTGGACACGCTTTTCAAATCGCAGGGCAAGATCCCGGAAGCGTTCCTGCGGGGTTGCGGGGTCCCCGATGAACTGATCGCCGGCCTGCCCTCGTTGCTCGGCTCGCAACAGGCCGTCCAGCTCTGTTCCTGCTTCATCAGCTACAGTCAGGGGGACGAGGATTTTGCCAGGCGATTGTACTCGCGGATGCGGGAGGAACGACTGCGAGTCTGGTATGCCCCGGAGAACCTGAAGGGCGGCCGGAGGATCCCCGAACAGATCGACGAAGCCATCCGCGTTCACGACAAACTGCTGTTGGTCCTGTCCGAGCACAGCATGGCCGGCCCCTGGCTGGCCACGGAGGTCTATCACGCTCGCCAGCGGGAAACAAGGGAAGGGAAACGAATCCTGTTCCCGATGGGCCTGATCCCGCCGGAAGACATTCGCCAGTGGGAGTGCCTGGACGCGGACACGGGCCAGGACCTGGGCCGGGAAATCCGCGAGTACTCCATCCCCGACTTCTCGAACTGGCAAGACCACAACGCATTCGAGGCGGCATTCAAGCGGCTGCTGGAGGACCTGAATGCGGAGGCGGCCCGTGCTCCCCTGCGCCGCGCGCCTGGAGGATGAACTGCCGAATCAGGTCCGGCGACTTCACGCGCCGGGATGCCTCGACCCCGCTAATCACATCGACCGCATAGGGAAGGACCTGCTGTACCGCGCTGCGGACGTTTTGCGGTGTCAAGCCTCCGGCCAGGATCAGAGGCAGGGAGAGAGCGTCACGGATGGCCCGCGCCGTTCCCCAATCCACGCGGACGCCCGTTCCCGCAGGCAGTTGCTTGGTGCGCGCGTCCAACAGGACTGCGGCGATGCCCGTTTCCTGCAGGGCGAGGGCCGCCTGCACGGGGTCCGCGATCTCGCCACACGCTTGACCCGTGGCGACGTCGATCCGCAGCGCTCGAATCAAGCCGATACCGAGCGTCGCCAACTCCCGCGCGCTCCGCGCCGTCTCCTCCAGCGTGTTGTCGGTGTGTAACTGAACCAGATGCGGCAACAGGAACCGTGCGATCGCCAGGACCTGCTCCGGCGCGCCCCCGGTGACCACGGCGCGGCTGGTCATCGGAGGAACGACCGCGAGGAGATCTCGTGCTTGTTCGCGGGACAGGTTCCACGGCACGGGGACTGGGTACTCGACCACGAAACCCAGGCAATCCGCGCCGGCGGCCGCGCACCAAGCGACCTGTTTCGCATCCGTGTTGCCGCAGATTTTGACTCGGACCATCGTCGGACCACTCCTTCCTTTTTAGGACGGCTCACATCGGGTTCTGGCGAACGGTGAGGCGTTAGCCCATCGGTTTTCCCCAGGAACGGCCCGGTGGCATCAAGGGAACCGGTGGGCTGACGCCTCACGGCTCGCCGCAGGAAGTACCGCTGGGCTAACGCCTCACCGTTCGCCGCAGGAAGTACCGGTGGGCTAACGCCTCACCGCTCGCCGGAGGAAGACCTGCCTGACGGGCGGGCAGGGGGCGAGACCAGTCGCCGGACTTCGGCCTCGACGTCGTCGGCCCGCAGGATGGCCGTCCCCACCAGCACGCCGGTGCCGCCGGCGTCGATCACCGAGCGGGCCTCTTTCGGGGTCGCGATCGAACTTTCGCTGATGGCCCGCATGCCGGCCGGGACCAAGCGCAGCAAGCGGAGTGAGTTGGCCACGGTGCCGTCGTCCGTTTCCAGTTGGCGAATGTCTCGATTGTTGATCCCCAGCAGATCCAGGTCCAGCGTCAGCGCCTGCCGCAATTCCAGCTCGTCATGCACCTCGACCAGTGTTTCCAGCCCGCAGCGGCGGGCTTCCTCGTGCAATTCCACCAGCCGCGGCCAATCCAGCACGGCCACCATCAGCAGCAGGCAGGACGCGCCGTGCTCCTTGGTGGTCTGCACTTCGTCTCGGTCGGTCACGAAGTCTTTCCGCAGAATCGGCAGCGAGACGGCCTCTGACAGCGTTCGCAGCAGTTCCAGGCTGCCGCCGAAACGCGGGCCTTCGGTGACCACGGACAGGCAGGCCGCGCCCGCCCGTTCCATGCCGCGTGCCAAGGCGACCGGGTCCCGGCCGGCCAGCAGGTCGCCTTCCTTGGGGCTCTTGACCTTGATCTCGGAAATCAAAGGCACCCGGCCCGCGGCCCGCGCGGCGTCCAGAGCGGCCGTGAATCGACGCTGCCGATCACCCATGTTCATCCGCCCGCGGCTGCGATCCGGTTCGATTCCGCGATCAGCTGGTCCAGCTTGTTCCGGGCTGCGCCGCGGTCGATCAACTCCGCTGCCAGCTTGGCGCCCGCGCGCAGGTCGGGGGCTTTCCCGCCCACCAGCAGCGCGGCGGCGGCGTTGGCGAGCACCATGTCCCGCCGTGCTCCCCGCTCCGTGCCGGCCAGGATCGCGCGCACCAGGTCCGCGTTCTGCTGAGGATCCCCGCCTGCCAACTCCTCGTAGGTGTAGCGCGGCAGCCCGAAATCGCCCGGAACGACTTCATACTTCTTGGCCCAGCCGTCTTTGACTTCGGCCACCGAGGTCTTGCCGATCACGGAGATTTCATCCAGTCCGTCCAGGCCGTGGACCACCAGGGCGTGCTGGAATTGGAGTTCGACCAGAACGTCGGCCACCATCGACACCAGTTCCGGCTTGTAGACTCCCAGGATGTGCCGCTTGGCATCCGCCGGGTTGATCAGCGGGCCGATGATGGTGTAGAAGATGGTCTTGATCCCCAAGGCCATTTCGGGCGGCAGCACCTTGTGCATGACCGGGTGGAAATTGGGAGCGTACAGGAAGCCGATGCCCGCCGTCTCGATCAGCCTCTCCGCCTGCTTCGGAGACAGGTCGATGGCCACGCCCAACTTCTCCAGCACGTCGGCGCTGCCGGACGAGGAGGACAGCGACCGGCTGCCGTGCTTGGCCACCGGGATGCCCGCGGCGGCGGCGACCAGGGCCACGGTCGTCGAGCAGTTGAACGTCGTGCGCCCGCCGCCGGTTCCACAGGTGTCGATCAGCTCGCCCCGGACCTGGGGCGAGATCTGCTCGCAGTTCGCCCGCATCGCCCGCGCAATCGAGGCGACCTCGCGGATCGTGGGCCCCTTCATCAGCAGGGCGACCAGAAAGCCGGCGATCTGGACGTCCGTGATCTCACCCCGCCGGATGCCGCCGATGATGTCGAAGATCTCCTCTTCGTGCAATTGTTCGCCAACCGTCAGTTTTCGCAAGGCCGCGCGGATCATCGTTTGCGTCTCCACTGGATCACAAGGCGAACTTGTAGTTGCGGAACGCCATCAGCGTCGTGGTCTGGCTCACGGTGTCGATGGCCTGGAGTTTCTCGGTGACGATTTCCGCCAGCCGTTCGTACTCCGCGCTCTGGATGATCGCCACCAGGTCGTAGTCGCCGGCGACAGAGTAGACGTCGACCACCTCGTCCATCGCCGCCAACTGCTTGGCCGTGACCGGCACCTTGCCGCGCTGGACGTTCATCAGCACTAATGCCCGGATCATGTTGTTTCTCCTCCTCGGCCCCGCAGGTCCGTCGCTCTGGAACATACCCCGGCGGATCATCTTATCCGTTGCGCAGCGTGGGTACAAGCACGCCGCGAACCGGCGCGGACCGTACCGTCGGGACACCGCGTTGGGCAACGAAGCTGGCGTGTGATGCACCCCCAAACGGTTATAACAGCGATTACGGCAGTCGCCAGTTCGACAGCTTGAGGCCGCGGACCCAGGAAAAGTGCAACGTGTTGCCCGTGACCAGAACGCGGCCATGTTCGAGGGCCGTGGCGGCGATGATCAGATCGGCGTCCCGCCCAGGATGTCCGCCGCGGCGTATCGAGGACGGCGGCTTCCATGCGATCACTCTGCTTCGCGGGTCAGATCAGCACGCGTGAGGACTATGTCTTCGAGCGCGGAAACTTCCTCATCCGACAGTCCATCGTACACCTTGCACCAATCGGGAAGCGAAATGGTCCGCGGCTCAGGCGCGACTTGCGTGCTTGGCACGTCTGAGTTCACGATTTGGATGACCAACTGATGATGATCAGCCAGCTGCTGACCGACGACGTGTTCGAGCGCCCGCCGGTCAGCAGTCGCGATGTCTTTCACGCTGCAAATGATACTTTCCATGGTTGTATTCTACGTTGAAAGCGACTTCTCGGGCAATGCCCGCCGATGAACGTCTTTCACGCGATTCAGCCGCGGACCGGTTTGTGGTCGTCCAGCATGCGGCCGTGCAGGACGGAGTAGTAGCGGAAGCGGGCGGGCATGTGCGAGCCGACGGACGCCAGCACGATCACGGCGGCCAGGACGGCAACTCGGTAGTTCCACAGCCAGGGAATCAGGCACAGCAAGCACAGCTTGGCGAGCACGCACAGGCCCCGGCCTTGGACCAGCCAGTAGACGTGGGGAAACGCCTCGACCGCCGCCAGCAGGCCGCCCGTGAGGATCACCCAAAACAGCCAGACGTACAACTGTTCGGGCGGGACGCCGAACACGTGTCCGCCGCACAGCACGCCCGTGACGCCGATGTGCGCGGTGCGGAGTGCGATGTTCAGCGCCCGGCCAGAGCGCCGTCGGCGGGGCGCTGCGGCCTCGGTTCTTGCTTCACCGGCAGGACCTGTTTCCTCGCTCATGCAGATCACCCTCCGTGGATTGTATCCGCTCAGGTGGCCAGCGTCACGAGGGAGGCGGAGCCGAGGGGCCGGTGGTCGCAGCGGAAACAAGGCTCGGCTCGCAGAAAGGCTTCCAGGACCAGCGGGTCCCAGTGGCGGCCCACGCCCTCGCGGAAGATGCGCCGGACTTCGTGGTACGGCAGGCCGGTGCGATAGGGACGTTGGCTGGTCATGGCGTCGTAGGCGTCGGCCACCGCGACGACCCGCGCGATTTCCGGGATGCGGCCGCCGGCCAGGCCGCTGGGATAGCCGCTGCCGTCCCAGCGTTCGTGGTGATACAGGATCGCCGGAAGCACCTGAGACAACGGCTCGACGTCCAACAGGATTTCATGTCCGACGCGGGGATGCAATTTGACCTGCTCGTACTCCTCCTCGGTCAACCCGGCGGGCTTGCGGAGGATCTCCGCCGCGATGCTGATTTTGCCGATGTCGTGCAACAGCCCGGCCAGGTGGACGACGACCAGCCGGTCTTGCGGCCAGCCCAACTCGCTGGCCAGTGCCACGGCGATCCGAGCGACGCGATCGCTGTGCCCGCAAGTATAGGGGTCCTTCCGGTCGATCATGGCCGTCATCTCGTGCAGGACGCGGGCCAGCCGGAGCGGAAGGGCGTGATGTTGGGCGCGCGACAAATCGAAGGCAGCCGGCAACGGAGGCGAGCGCAATGCGGCGATTTCGCCGTCGCAGCTCGCGGCGCTGGCAGAGGCGGACAGCATCTCACTGGCCGGGTTCAAGGTAAGGACTTCACGCACCAGGATGGAATCAGGAAGCGCAGCGCGGACAGCTGCCAACTGGAAGCTAGGTCACGATCCGGCCCAGAGCAAGGCGTTGCGGAGGGCCGCCGGTTCCTGCCCGGCCGTAACGCCGGCGCAATCCGCACCATCGCGCGAACCGATCAGTGGCTGAGCCGGCTGCGGTAGCGGGCACTGACGCGGTCGAGCAGCGCCCGGTCGTCCGGCGAGAGGGCTTGCATGCCACGTTCGTGCAGACGTTCCAGAATCTCGTCCACGCAACGCTCCTCTTCCGCTTCCACGGCCTGCTGGCGGCGCAGCCTCAATTCGCGGCGGCGCTCCAGCCACCGCTGCAGCGGACCGGAGGCATCGCCGGCTTGCTCGACGTTGTGCTCCAAGGACGACAGGCCGGCGGGCAACCGGGAATCGGCAAACAGCTCGTCCCAATCCGACTCTTCGGCCGCACTCCGCCGCTCCTCGTGCTGGGCGCTGAAATACAGGAAAATGCACAGCAGGATCAAGGCGAACCGCAGGGGCACCAGGCCATAGGAATCGTCGAACGGCAGCACGAACGTCAGCACGGCGGCGCCGATCACGGCGACCTTGGCCAGGCTGGCCACGACCCACGACGCGCCGCGGCGTCCCATCTCGGGCCACTTGACCAGCAGGGCCGCCCGCAACGCGACTCCCCCGTCGAAAGGAAAGACGGGCAGCAAGTTCAACAGCAACAGCGTCCAATTGATCCAAAACGCCAGCTTGACGAGTCTCACCGCCAGAGTGCCGTCCGTCAGTTGTTCGGGAGCCAGGGGGTTCAACAGTCCCCGCAGATCTCCCGACGCCCCCACCAGCAGCGGCGCACCCACCAGGCAGACCGCCACGTGCATCGCCGGCCCCGCCAGATGCGCCAGCAACTCGGCACGCGGATCCGTAATCCCTTGCGCCGTCGTCAGCCCGCCCCACGGCGCCAGGACGAGTTCGTCCATCCGGCCGCCGAGCCGCCGCGCGGCCCACAGGTGCCCCAGATCGTGCAGCAACACGCTGGCCCACAGAATCAACAGGCTGGAGATCGCCAAGCGGTCGACGTGGGGCGAGCCGGCAGCCTTGGCCTCCCACCAACTGAGGTAGCAAGTCACGGCCGCAAACAGGAAGAAGAACATGTGCAGCCGCACATGAACGCCGCCCCAGCGGCCGAAACCAAGGCTCCAACTGGCGTGATCGTGCATAGCCGTTACTACGCTCGTACGCGGGACAAGGTTTGCTTGCAGCGATGAAAAACCGACGCTAATAACATACCATTTCCCCGGCGAGCTTACAATCACTCTGTCGCGTCAAGCGCAGAGGGCGTCCGTCGCTACCTTTTCGCTTCTTGGCTCAATAGGTAAACTTGGGACAGTTCACCACCGCAATCCAGCAGGAAATGAGGGGTAGAGGGCATGACAGCAAACAGGCAAAGGTGTGGCTGGGCGTTTTTCGTCGCCTGCGGCTTTCTGGGAGTATTCCTGAGCGGCCCACCGTCCGTTTTCACGCAAGCGGCCGAGGCGGCCAAACCGGCCAACTCGCCTCAGGAAGCGCTCAATCTGTATGCGGACGCCGCCAATTTTCAGAACAACAACGCGTTCGATTTGGCGGCCGAGGAGTGGGAAAAATTCCTGAAAAAATTCCCCCAAGATCCGCTGGCGGCCAAGGCCCAACAGTACCTGGGCGTCTGCCATCTGCAGCTGAAACGCTTCGACCGGGCGGCCGCCGCCTTCCAGGCGGTCGTCAAAAACCATCCCCAATTCGACCTCATCCAGGACGCCTACTTGAACCTGGGCTGGTGCCAGTACTCGCTGGGCGGCCAACAGGTCGAAGGGGCGTACGCCAAAGCCGCGGCGACGTTCGCGGACCTGGTCAAGAAGTTCCCCGACGGCAAGCACACCGAGCAGGCGCTGTTTTTCTGGGGCGAGGCGGAATATAACCAGGGCAAGAAAAAAGAGGCCGCGGCGGCTTACGGTCAGCTGGCCGAGGACTATCCGCAATCGTCCTTGCGCTCCGACGTGCTGTACGCCCTGGGCGTCACGCAGGAAGAACTGGGGCAGCACGCCGACGCCGGCCGGAGCTACGACCGGTTCCTGGAAGAGTTCCCCAAGCACGACCTGGCCAACGAAGTGCGGATGCGCAAGGCGGAGACCGTCCTGCAGGCCGGCGATTTCGCCGCCGCCGAAAAGTTGTTCGCCGACGTGGCCAAGATCGCCGGCTTCGCCTCCGTCGATCACGCTTTGAACCGCCAGGCGTTCTGCTTGTCGAAACAGGACAAGTTCGCGGAAGCGGCCGCAGCGTACGCGCGCATCCCGGCGGAATTCGCCCAGTCGGTTTACGCCGCCGATGCCTCCCTGTCGGCAGGCCGATGCTATTATCGGGCCGAGCAGTTCCCGGAGGCCGCCAAGTGGCTGCAGCAGGTGGCGCAAGCCCCGTCCGCCGGCCGCGCCGAGGCGGCGCATTGGCTGTGCCGCATCTACCTGCGGGACAAACAGCCGCAGAAGGCGGTCGACCTGGCCAAGCAAGTTTTGCCTGAGGCCGCCGACAGCCCGTTTACCGTCAATCTGCAGATGGATCAGGCCGACGCGCTGTACGAGGTGCCGAAATCGCGTCCCGAAGCCGTCGCACTGTACCTGAAAATCGCCGCGGATCATCCGCAACATGAACTGGCCGCCCAGGCGCTGTACAACGCCGCCTTCGGTGCGCTGGAATTGGGCCGCTACGACGACGGCCTGAAATACACCGCCGACTTTCTCAAAGCCCACGCCGGCCACCGCCTGACCCCCGACGTGCAATACGTGGCCGCCGAGTGCCATCTGCAGCGCGGCCAGCACGCGGAGGCCGAGAAGTTGTACGCCGAATTAGTCAAGTCGTCGCCGGATCATCCGGATCACGAGACGTGGCAAGTGCGCCAGGGCTTGGCAATCTACCTGCAGAAGAAGTACGGCGATGCCGTCGCCGCGCTGGAGCCGATCGTGGCCCAGTTGAAGGGCGCCGACAACCAGGCCCAAGCCCAATTCGTGCTGGGCGTCAGCCGCTTCTGCCTGGACCAGTTCGACGGCGCCGTGCCGGCTCTTCAGGCCGCGCTCAAGGCCAGCCCCAAATGGAAACAGGCGGACGAGGCGCTGCTGTATTTGGCACGGGCCCTGCACAAACAGGACAAAACCGCCGAGGCGATCAAGGCGATCTCGCGGCTAATCGAGGACTGGCCCACCAGCCGCCTGCTCGATCAAGCCCACTATCGCTACGGCGAATTCGCCTACGCAGCGGGCGACTACGAAACGGCGGTCGCCCAGTACGACGCGGTCGCCGCGGCCGCCGCCGATTCGCTCTTCGTTGCCTACGCCCTGTACGGCAAGGGCTGGGCCCAACTGAAAAACAAGGCGTATCCCGAAGCCGTCGAGACCTTCCACGCCCTGGTCAAGAGCCACCCGCAGCATGCGCTGATCGCCGACACGCATTTTGCGCTGGGCATGTGCCTGCGCCAGGTGGGCAAGTTCGAGGAGGCGGTCCAGGAGATCGACTTGTATCTGAGCGGCCAGGGCGACGCCGCCAACAAAGCGGAGGCGCTGTACGAGCGCGGCTTGGCCGAAGTGGCGCTGAAGAACTTCGGCAAAGCGGCCGAGACCTTCCAGCAGTTGCTGACGGCCAGCCCCGATTATGCGGCGGCCGACAAAGTCACCTACGAACTGGCTTGGGCCCTCAAGTCCGTGCCCGACGATGCCAAGAAGGCCGAGGCCGTGACGGCGTTCGCCGATCTGGCCAGCAAGTACCCGGACAGCCCGCTGGCGGCGGAAGCCAACTTCCACGTCGGCGAGTCGCACTATGAACAAGCCGCCTACCAGGACGCCGCCAAGGCGTACACGGCGGCCAAAGCAAAGAGCCAGCCCGGCGAACTGCGGGAAAAGGCCACCTACAAACTCGGCTGGTCGTTGTTCCAGGACAAGAAGTACGAGGAAGCCCTGGCCCAGTTTGGCGAACAGGCCACGGATCAGCCTCAGGGCCCCTTGGCCGCCGATGCCCTGTTCATGAAGGCCGAGTGCTTGTTCCGCCTGGAAAAATACGAGGAAGCCTTGCCCGTTTACCTCGCCACGCAGGACGTCAAGCTGGCCTCGCCGGTCAGTCAGGTCCTGGCCCTGTTGCACGGCGGGCAGAGCGCTCTGCAGACCGAGAAATGGGACCAGGCGGTCACCTTGCTGAGCCAGATCCCCGAAAAACACCAGGATTCGCCCTATTTGCCGGAAGCCTACTGCGAGTTGGGAAGGGCGAAGCAAAACTCTGGTAAAGAAGCGGACGCCATGCAAGACTATGAGAAGGCGGCTACCCTGTCCCGCGGCGAAGCCGGCGCACGGGCCCGCTTTATGATCGGCGAATTGGTCTTCGGCCAAAAGAATTTCGCCGAGGCGTACCGTCACTTCCAGCGGGCCATGTTCGGCTACGGAGGTGACGCGGCGACGCCCGAAACCAAGAAGTGGCAAGCCAAGGCGGGGTTCGAGGCCGCGCGCTGCGCCGAGGTGCAGATCAAGGACGCGCAGGGAGCGGCCCGCGCCGAACTGCTGAAACAAGCCCAGCAGGCCTACCAGTATGTGATCGACAAACATCCCCAGGACGAACTGGCCGCCCAAGCCAAGATACGAGTGCAGGAATTGTCCAAACTGTGACCGGCCGATTCGCTTCGGCGAGCGGTGGGCGTTAGCCCACCGGTTCCTCCGAGGGTGGCGGGTATCCGAAACTCGACAAGGGTAATCCATGCTTCACGAACTGTCTGACCAACGCCGCGCGAACTGCTGGCGGTTGGCTGCTGTGCTCCTGGTGACCGTGACTTGGGTGATGCTTGGTCCCGCTGTGTGGGCACAGCAAGCTCCACAGGACGTTGCCGGACCCAGCGCCCAGGGGACGGAGCCCGCCGCGGCCGGCGCTCCGGATGACGCCGCGGCCGACACCGGCGAGTCCCCTGCGGCCCCAGCCTCGCCGCCGTCGTCCCTCGCGGGCCCCCAGGGCATCAGCTTTTTCCGGCTGCTCGTGATGGGCGGCTGGTTCATGGTGCCGATTGTGTTGATGTCGGTGCTGGGCGCGGTGTTCGCCATCGAACGCGGCCTGGCCCTGCGGCGAAGCCGCCTCGTGCCGGAGGAGTTGGTCAGCCAACTGGGCCAGTTGAGCGGCGAGCAGACGGGATTCGATCCCCGTCAGGCCTACCGCATCTGCCAGCAGTTCCCCTGCGCCGCGTCGTCGGTGATCCGCGCCATGCTGGTCAAGGTCGGCCGGCCCCACAACGAAATCGAACATGCGGTGGCCGAAGCCAGCGATCGCGAAGCCGATCGGGCCTTTGCCAACGTGCGCTGGCTGAATCTGTGCGCCGGCGTCACGCCCCTGATGGGACTGATCGGCACCGTCTGGGGCATGATCGTGGCCTTTCACCACACGACTCTTTTGGCCCCCGGACAAGATCGGGCGACCCAATTGGCCGAGGGCATCTATATCGCCTTGGTGACGACCCTGGGGGGCCTGATGGTGGCGATTCCGGCGTCCATCGTCGCGCACTTCTTCGAGACCAGGATCATCAACATGTTTCACGAAATCGACGAACTCATGTTCAACTTGCTGCCGCTGGTGGAGCGATTCGAGGGCCGCGTTCGCTTTGGGCCCAAACAGGCCGAACAGGCGGGCGCACCACCGGCGGCCGACGAGCCGCAGGCCCAACCGCCGGCGGCGGGGAACTGATATGAAAGCTACCAGAGAAGCCCGCCGGTTTCGGAAAAACGGGGCTTCCGGAGATGACGCCGCATGGCAGTCAAAATCAAAAAAGGTTCGTCGCTCAGCGTGCTCAACCTGACGCCGCTGATCGACGTGGTGTTCCAACTGCTGCTGTTCTTCCTGGTCGTCACGCGGTTCGCGTCCGAGGACCGGGAATTGGACGTGATGCTGCCCGTCGCCAGCGAGGCCAGACCGTTGATCGCGCAGCCGCGCGAGTTGTTCGTGAACATTGACCATCAAGGCCGGTTCTTTGTCGACGGCAAGATCGTCAGCGGCGACGAGGTCGAGCGCATGTTGCGGCAGGCGGCCGCCGACCATCGATCCGTGATCATCCGCGCCGACCGGCGCGTGCAACTGGATTCAGCCGTGTTTGTGATGAACGCCTGCAACAAGGCGGGCATTTTTGATTACAAGCTCACGACCGCCGGCGAGGACTCCCCGTAGCATGGCTCTCCGAGCCGTGCAGTACCAGCCGCAAGACCCCCACGGAATCGTGCAGCACGGCTCGGAGAGCCATGCAACGGAATAAGAGACTGGCATCATGGCGAAAATCCGACGCATCATCCGAAAGCTGAAGCCGCCGCAGTTTCGGCCCCTCGATGAACAGCTCTGGCCGGTCATCGTAGCGCTGGTCCTGCTGGGCGGGTTCACCATGGGAGCCCTGCTGGCCTACCTGCGGTTTGACGATCCCCGCTGGTACGCCAACGCGCTCACGTGGCTGGTCGTCGCCGCTCTGCTGACGGCGGGCGCCGCGGCGGCTTTGACGCTGGTGGACAACCGGAATTTTCGCCGCAGCATGCAACTGGCCATCCTGCTGGGACTCCTCTTCCACGGCGTTCTGCTCGTGACTTCGATCGAAACGGAAATCTTCGGTCGCTTCCTGGATGCCCTCCTGGCCCGCAACGATCCGGCCGAAAGACGCCAGGGAGTCACCGTTCCGGAATACGTCCAGCCGATGCGTCAGAGCCGCATTCGGCAGGATTTTACGCGGCCGGTCGAGACCGAGACACCCCTGCCGAATCCGGAGCCGGAAACGATCCAGCGCCAGCCGGCCGAGCCGGAAACGATCCCGCCGCAGCCGCAGCCGACTCCCGTTCCCGAACCGGAGCAGACGGCCCAGCCGGCCGTCGTCAGGCAGCCTGAACCGCAGGAAAACGCTCCGCGCCTGAGCGAACAAGCCTCGCAACTCAGTCGCCGCATGTCGTCGGCGCGCACGACGCCGCCCACGACGGCAGCCGACATCGCCCAAGTGCAGCCAGCGCCGTCGCGCCCCGCGCCCGCCAACCTGCAAGCCCAGGAAAGCGGAGTCGAGCGCCGCCAGACGCAGGCGCAGGTCGCTCGCCAGGCCGCCCCGCAGGAACCCGCCACGACCGACGTCCAGCCGGCGACGAACATCGCCCGGCGCACGCCGCAGCAGGCACCGCAGGCCCAATCGTCGGCCACACCCACGATCGAGCGGCAAATCGCCAGCCCGATCCAGGTTCCGCGGACCGAAGTCGATCTGGCCGACGCACCGTCTGTCGCCCGCCAGACTCGCCCCGACCAGATCCAACCGCAAACCACCGCCGCCGTGCGCCAGGCGACGGCCAGTCCGGACCGCGAGCAGCCGTCCGCACCGCCGACGCCGGACGTGCAGCGATCGGTCGCCCAGGAGCCGCAGCGGCGCCAGCAGCGGACGGAAGAACGTCCCGAATTGGCTCAGACCCCCATGCCTGTGCCCAATCAGCGGACGCGGGCCACAACTCGGCCGGAACTCGCCACGGCGGCCAGCCAAGTCAGCCCGGCCAGCGCGCCGGCGCCCGCGCGGCCCCAGCCCGCGCCGGCCGGCGCCGTCGCCACCGCCGTGCCGCGCGCCAGGACCGAAAGGCCGCCGGCGGCCAGACAAGCTGCGGCGGATGCCCAGGTGGCCCGAGCCGCCGCGGAACCGCCATCCCCCGCGCCTGCTGCGCCACCGCCGGCAGCGGCGATCGCCACCCCGACGCGGCCGCCGCAAGCGCCCGCAGCGCCGCAAGTGGCTCAAGCCGAAACGCCGGCGCCCGCTCGACGAGCCCCCAGTCCGCTGCGGCCGGCAGCCCCGACAACCGCGGACGCCGTGGCCGCCGCCGCGGCCGCGCAGCCGTCGCAGGCAGCCGCCGCGCCTCAGCCCGAAGCCGGCGCGCTGGCCCGCAGCCCGACGCAAACGCCCATCGCGCCCGCGCTGGCCACACCCGCCGAGTCCGCCGCGCCTGCGCCGAGTGCGACGGTCCAGTTGCCGCCTCGCCAGGCGTTGGCGACGGCCGAGTCGCCGCAGCCCGCCCCGGCGATGGCCGCCGCGACGCCGCATCGCCAGGCGGCGCCTCAACCCGCGCCGACAACGCCGACCGGGGCCGAGGTCGTTCAAGCCGCGCCCGCCGCTGCGAGCCCCGCCCCCGCCGCAGTTCAGCCTGCCGCCGTGGCCCCAGGCGAGCCTCGGGCGTTAGCCCGAAGCCCCGCGACGTCCCACCCAACCCCAGGCGAGCCTCGGACATCAGCCCAAGGGCCCGCAGCGCCCCAAATCGCGCGTCGCCAAGCCGACGAGACCCGCTCCGGCGCGGCTTCCGCCCCGTCCGCACCCGCCGCAACACCCCGGCGGCAAACCACCGCGCCGCAAGTCTCCGCAGCCACCGGCGCCGAAACCGTCCCGACGGCCGGCACGGCGGGCAGCGGCTCGTCGCCCGCCCCGGCGGCCGTAGCGACGGCGGCCGAACGGCAGGCGACCGCGCCGGGCACCGCTGCCGCGCGGACCGTTGCGGAACCTGCGCTGGCCGCCGCGGGCGCCGCGGTCCAGGCGGGCGTCTCGCAGGCCGCCACGCGCCGCCCGCGAGGCGAGGAAGCGCCCTCGCTGGCCGCCTCGTCGCTGGCCTCCACGGCCCGCCGCCAGGAAACGGCGACGGCCCCGAACCTGACGACGATCGTGGCCGACGTCGCGCCGCAGACGGCCGGCGTCCAGGGCGAGAGCAACCAGCCGCGGCCTTCGCTGGCGACCGTCGCGCGACAGCCGGCCTCCGATCCGACTGCGACGCGCAGTCAGCCGAGCCTGGACGTCCCATCGGCCGGCACCACGACCCAAGTCGGCCGCCCCGCTTCCCGGCCGCTGCTGCCCGGCGACGCGCCCAGTATCGCGCCGGACGCACCGCCGGCGTCGGCCGTGGCACGCGCCACCACGCGGACCGCGGTGACCGCTTCGCCTGAGAACGTGGAAAGCCCGGCCACCGCCGAGGCCACCCGCGGCGTCGGCAGCCCCTCGGCCGAACCGGCTCGCATGGCCTTGGCCAAGGCCGTCACGGGACTGGCCGGCATCGGGCAAGGCCGCAACCTGGACCGCGCTCGCCCCGCCGCCGACAGCCCGGCCCTGATCGCCTCCTCTGCCGCGCGACGATCCCAGGCGACGCAGCAAGCGCTTCCCGGTGCAGCCCTGTCGCCGCAGGCCGCCGCACTGGTCCGCCGTTCCATCGCCGGCGACCTGGTCCCCAGTTCGGCCCTCCAGGCGCAGGCCGACGCCGAAGTCGCGCTGGCGGCCGGGGCGCGCCAGGCGGACCAACTGGCCGCCAGCGCCAGCGCCGCCCTGACTCGGGCCGACGCCAACGCCCCCATCGGACCCGTGACGGGCACCACCGGCGTGACGGAAATCGACATCGGTCCAAGCCGGGCCGTATCCGAGGGCCAGACCGGACGAGGCAGCGGCGGCGGCCAGCCGACGCTGAACTTCGATACCGACGTGCCCAAGATCGCGCGCAGCAACAACGTCGGCGGCGCGCCGCTGGCCGCGCTCACTTCGCCGATCGCCGCCGAGGTGCCCACGGCCCCGGCTGCCACCGGCGGCAGCCAGCCGCTGATGCCGCTGGCCGAAATGACGCCCACGGCGGTCGCTCGCACGGACGCAGGCGGGCTCAGCGCATCGTCAGGCGGCCCCGCGAAGGGTCTGGAGGTTGGGCCGCCGATCGAAGTCAGCCTGGCGGATTCGGCCGCCAAACCGGCGCTGGCCCGCGCCGAACTGTCGGAGGCCGTTCCAGACGTCCCGGAAGCCGGCGGAGGCACGACCGACGAGGAGGAAGAGGAACGCAAGCGGCGGCTGGCGCGAGCGGCCTCCCAGGCCCTGGCCGCCGCACTTCCGGCCACGATCGAAGGAATCGACGCGCAGGTCGAAGCAGCAGGCGACGCCAGAGAAACACTGGCAGCCGTCAGCGCGGCGGTCGGACGATCGCCCGGCGGCGCCGCCGCTCCGGGCGGCGCCGCAACTCAGGCAGCCCCGGCCGCTGCCGGTCAAACAGGCCCCGCCGCGGTCTCCGCGCCGTCGGTCAGCCGAGCAGAAGTGCCGCCGGGCGTGCCTGAGGGGCCGGCCGTGGCGATGGCTGGCGGCGCGGCCGCCGGTCGGGCCGAGCGCCGCGTGACGGCGCCCGACACAGCGGTCGCGGCAGCGCCCGCAGGCCCGGCCGCCGGCGCGACTGAGGGCGCCCAGCCCGCTCAACCGGCGGCCGCCAAAGTAGCCATCACGCTCCGCGTGATGTCAGCCAACCCCGCGCCAGCCGACGCCGGTCAACCCGCTCCCGCCAGCCCCGCCGCAGGCTTCACCGCCGACGCCGGCCAGTCACCGGGCGCGCCCGCCGCCGGCGTGCAACGCGCCGCGGGCAATCCGGACGGCCCGGCCGCCGTGATGGGCCCTGCGGCGCCGCAACTGGCTCGCGCCGGCCGCCCCTCGCCGGGCGCTGTGCCGTTGGAAGTTGCGGTCGTCCTGCCCGGCGCCGCCGGCGGCACGGCGGGCAGCCGCGGCGCGGCCGGCGAGCCGGTCGATGCCGCCGCCACCACGCTGGCTCGAACGGAGCCCAGCGCCGCCGCTCCGGCAGGCGGAGCCCCCGGCGACGTGCCCGCGAGCCTGGCCGCCCCGTCCGCCGACGCGCCGCCGACAGCAAGCCTGAGCCGCGTTGCTGCGGCGGAGACGGCAGCCGGTGCGACGGTCGCGGGCGGCGGTCAGCCGGACGTCGCGGCGGACCTGCAGGTTGCCCCGCAACTGGCACGGCGTACGGACGGCGAGGCAACTCGAGCCGCGTTGGCGGGGGTGAATCCCACGGCGGTCGCCGCTGCGCCGGCCAGTGCGGCGCTCGCCGGCGGCGCGTCCGGCGGGCCCGTCGCTGGCGCCGACGCCGATCCGCTGGCCACCGCCCCTGTGCGAACCGATGCCGGCGGCGTTCCCGCGGCGGACCGCGCAGCCGAAATCGCCGCTCCCGCCGCTGGAGCCAGCGGCGGCGAATTACTGGCCGCGGCCCAGTACCAGCGGGCCGAAGCCTCCGAGGGCGCCAGCGGCGAGCCGGAGATCGGCGGCGGCACCGCCACGCCGACGCGCGCCGCCGTCGGGCCTGTCTTGGCCGCCGACGTCCAGGCGGAGGCCGTGTCGCTGGCCGGCATGCCGCAGTCCGGCGGCCAGCCCGCAGGAACGCCGATCGCCGCGCTGGGCGGCGAAGCCCGCAACTTGCCCGGCGGCCGGATCGCGCCGCCCAGCATCGGCGACGTCGGTGCGATGGCGGGCCAGCCCACCGTGGATGTGGCCATCGCGACCGCGCCGGGCGTCGCCGCCGGCAACCGCCTGACCTCGCCCAGTGCCGCGGACGGCCCGGCCATCGGCCAACTGACCAACGCCGGTGCACCGCTGAAACGCGCCGAACGCACCGTGCCGCCCAGCGGCTCCGTCGAATTGGCCATGGTCGATGTGCCCAGCCGCGGCTCGTTCACGCCAAACGCGCAAGCCGATGCGACGCTCAGTCCCGGCGATGCGATCAACGGGACGGACGTGTCCCGGCAAGCCACCGCCGGCGGATTGGCCGTCAATCTGGACGCCCTTGAAGGCCCCGGCGGCCTGGGCTCCGAAGTGACGGTGGACGTCGGACTGAACAACCGCCGCGCCGCGCGCGACAGCGTGCAGGTTGCGCTGGGCGAGGCACGGTTCGTACGGCACCAGGTCGGCGGACCTCTGGCGCTGAACACGTCGGCGGTCGTGCCGGCCGAGCCGTTCCGCCGCCGCAGTCCGCGCGGCGCCGGCGGCGGCTGGGGCGAAGGTCAGTCGAGCCCGCCGCCGCTGACCGAAGAGACGGTCGACCTGGGGCTGAACTTCCTGTTGCGGCACCAATTGGCCGACGGCAGCTGGAGCTTGCAGGGCATCAACGGCGAACCGGCTTCGCTCGTCACGGATACGGCAGCGACCGCCTTGGCCCTGCTGGCCTTCCAGGGCGCGGGCTACAACCATCGCGAGCACCAGTACGCGGACGTCGTGCGAGGCGGCATCGAGTACCTGCTCAAGAACCAGAAACCCGACGGCGACTTGTTCCTGCCGATGGACGAACAGTCCAACCAGAGCGTCTGGCTGTACAGCCACGCCCTGGCCACCCTGGTGCTGTGCGAAGCCTATGGCATGACGCAGGATCCCAGCCTGAAGGAGCCGGCCCAGAAGGCGCTGAACTTCATCGTCGCCTCGCAGCATCCCGAACGCGGCGGCTGGCGGTACGCTCCGCAAGTCGGCAGCGACACGTCGGTGACGGGCTGGATGATGATGGCCCTGAAGAGCGGCGAATTGGCCGGCCTGGAGGTGCCCGAAGCGACGTATGCCAGCATCCGCCAGTGGCTCGACAAGTCGCAGGCCTCGCAGCGCGAACGGCACCTGTACCGCTACAACCCGCTGGCTCCGGACACGATCCAGCAGCGGCACGGCCGCGAGGTCAGCAAGACGATGACCGCCGTCGGCCTGCTGATGCGGCTGTATCTGGGCTGGCGGCGCGACAATCCCAACATGGTCCAAGGCGCCGAGTACCTGGCGGAGAACCTCCCGTCGCTGGGCACCAACCGCGACCCGCAGCGCGACACGTACTACTGGTACTACGCCACCCAGGTCATGTTCCACATGGGCGGCGACTACTGGAAGGCCTGGAACGATCGCCTGCACCCGCTGCTGATGGAGGGTCAGATCAAGGAAGGCCCGCTGGCCGGCAGCTGGGACCCGCGCGGCCCCGTCCCCGACCGCTGGGCGCCGCACGCCGGCCGCCTGTACGTGACCACCATGAACATCCTCTCGCTGGAAATCTACTACCGCCACCTGCCGCTGTACGAAGACACGCTCAGATAGCCCGCCTCGCGGCCGCGCCAGACGGGCTGCTCGGACTCCGGGTCAACCCAGCACCGGCAGTTGCGGCTGCGGGGGGGACGCCGCGGCGGATTCGGCGAGGTTCTTCACCAGCCGGTAGCAAATTCCTTCCAAGCAGGCCCCGACAGCCGGATCCGCGAAGTTCGCGTCCGTCCGTCCTTCGTCGCCGTATTCTCGAATCTGCAACTGGATCGGCACCTCGCCCAAGAAAGGCACGCCTAACTCTTCGGCTCGCCGGCGGGCCCCGCCGCTGCCGAAAATGTCGTGCCGCTGACCGCAGCTGGGACAGACGAAGCCGCTCATGTTCTCGATCACGCCCAGGACCGGAATCCGCACCTTGCGGAACATGGCAATCGCCTTGACCGCGTCCAGCAGGGCCACGTCCTGCGGCGTACAGACGACGATGGCGCCCGTCAGCGGCAGCAGTTGCGACAGCGACAACGCAATGTCGCCTGTGCCCGGCGGCATGTCGATGATCAGGTAATCAAGATCGCCCCAGTTGGTATCGCGCAGGAACTGCGTCACCGCCCCGTGCAGCATGGGACCGCGCCAAATGACCGCCTCTTCCTTGGGCACCAGGAGCCCCATCGACATCACCGGCATGCCGTCCTTCATGATGGGTTGGATCCGCTCGTTCTCGATCGTCGGCCGGCCGTTCAGGCCCAACAGGTGCGGAATGCTGGGGCCGTACACGTCGGCGTCCATCAGTCCCACCTTGCACCCGGCCCGTTTCAGTCCGAAGGCCAGCGTGGCGGCGATCGTGCTCTTGCCCACGCCTCCCTTGCCGGAACCGATCGCGATGACGCTCTTGGCCGTCAGCCCGATTTCGCCCAGTTTGGGAGCGGGCCGGTCGTGGGTGGATGGGCGGACAACAATCGAAGACAGTTCCGGAAAAGCGGCCCGCAGCTTCTCTTCGACGGCTTCCCGCACATCCCGCCACAGCGGCGCCGACCAGGTCGTGAGCGACAGTTCGATCGACAACTTGCCGTTTTCGATCTGTACGTCCTGCACCTGATCCAATTTGGTCAGACCGCGTCCGCTCTCCGGGTCCTTCAAGGACGCGAGGGCGACTTTCACCGCCGCCGCGTCAATCTTGTTGCTCGCCATGTTTCGTTTCTCTCTTTCTAATCACTCGACGCATGTCTGGCCCAGGGCAACCCCGACCAGACGTGTTCGCGAAATGCCAGCTGGGAGGGCGGTATCAGCGCCCAGAACCGCTCCCAGACCGGCCGGAGGCGGATGATCTCGCGCGGCGAAAACAGCACGTGTACGGCGCCCGCCTCGCGCAACAGCCATTCGAGCGGTTTTAGGCTGCGATCGGCCAGCAGGATGGCATGCACGCGCCGAGACCGCCTGGTCAACTCGGCCACACGCCGGCAAACCGCCTCGGCATTCTCCGGCAGAACCTCCAAAGCCACCAGCGCCGCCGTCCGGGTCTGCAACTCCCGCAGGCACGCCGGCCAACTGCGGGTTTCGCACAGACCGGACTCCGGCCGCAGCACGCGCCGGATCGCGGCGGCCCACTTGCCCGTTTTCTCGCATACGACAACGCTGAAGTCGTCCATCTTCTCACCCGCCCACATGGTAGACACTGCGTCGCACCTTAGCAACCGCCAAAACCCAAGGGAATTTCGTCTGGCCGTTTCCGGCGGCATGCATCCGGCCTATGATGTTACGGATGCTCGCGACGCGAGCATCCGTTTGAAATACGAAATCCGAAGCACGAAATACGGAACGAAAGAGGGGCTGAACGCATGGCGGGATGTCAGCGGATCGGAGGCGTGATCCACACGTACCAAAAGTACGATCCCCAGCGGTTTCCCAGCCCCACGCAACCGCCGCCCGACATGGTGTCGCCGGCCTTTGAGCACTTGCTGGCCTTCGGCGGGATGAGAGATCTGACCGACGAGGAGTTGGCCCGCGCGGTGCGACTCGACCCCAGCCAAATCGCCGGACTAGGCCCCAGCGTCGACGCGCTGATCGCCATGCTGCTGGAACGTAAGCGGAAGATCCTGGCCAAGTACGAAACGGACACCGTCCAGCAGACCGCCGGCCGCAACTATCGCCAGGCCGTCGTGCAGTTGCAGCCACCCGCAAAACTCCGGGACCGCTTCGTGCGGGCCGCGCGAGAAGAACAACTTTTCGACCTGGAACGGCTGTGGTACGCGGTCGGCAACGACCGTTCGCCCTTTGCCCGCGGGTTGCTCCAGCTGATGGAGCGGTTGGGCGAGAAGTACCAGGTGGAGGAACTGGACGCCGAATACGACTTCACCGGCCGCACACCGCTGACGGTGCCCGAAGCGCTGCAGGTCAAGGAGGAGTTGGAGAAGATCGACCAGTTGCTCAAACAGCTGGAACAGGCCCGCCAGACCGCGCAGATCGCCGTGATCGACATGGAAGCGCTGGCGGAGTACGCCGAGCCGGGCGATCTGGAGCGACTGCAGCAGTTGCAGCAGATGGTCGAGGATCATCTCCGTGAATTGGCCGAGCGGCAGGGATTGACCAAGGAGAACGGCGCTTACCAGCTGACCCCGCAAGCGTACAAGCTGTTCCAGGGCAGGCTCCTGGAACGCATCTTCAGCGAACTACAGCCCTCGCGCACCGGCCGGCACCAAGGGCCGGTCCTGGGCGAAGGCGCGGTCGAGCAGCAGCAGACCAAGCCCTACGAGTTCGGCGATTCGATCGCGCAGATGGACATCCCCCAGTCGATGATCAACGCGATGCTGCGGAGCGGAACCCAATTGCCGCTGCGGCTGAAGACCGAAGACATCGTGGTCCACCGCACCCGCAACACGCCCAAGTGCGCCACGGTCGTCGTGATGGATATGAGCGGGTCGATGCGGTACGACGGCCAGTACATCAACGTCAAGCGGATGGGGCTGGCGCTCAACGGTCTGATCCGCAGCGAGTACCCCGGCGACTACCTGCACTTCGTCGAGATGTACACCTTTGCCAAACCGCGTCCCGGCGGGGAGATAGTCGACTTGTTGCCCAAACCGGTGACGATCTTCGATCCGATCGTGCGTTTTCGCGTGGACATGAGCCGGGAGGACATCAGCGAGTTTCAGGTACCGCCGCACTTTACGAACATCCAACACAGCCTGCTGCTGGCCCGGCAGTTCCTGACCTCCCAAGACACGCCGAACCGGCAAATCATCTTGATCACCGACGGTCTGCCGACAGCCCACTTCGACGGTCCCTGGCTGTACCTGCTGTACCCGCCCGACCCGCTGACCGAATCCGCCACGCTCCGCGAAGGCTTGCTCTGTCAGCGCGAGGGGATCACGATCAACATTTTCCTGGTGCCCAGTTGGTCGCAATCCGAGGAGGACATCCGGTTCGCCTACCGGCTGGCCGAATCCACCAAGGGCCGTGTTTTCTTTACCGCCGGCCGCGACCTCGATCGCTATGTGGTCTGGGATTACGTCAAGCGGAAACGAGAGATCGTGTCATGAGCAGCAAGCGCCTTTTTCAAACACGGTCACGGGAACACACTGGTCAGCCAGAATTCGAGCGCAAGTCAAGCCGGAAATGCCAGCATTAATCACCGCTACGGTCGGCGGGGCGCTGGAGGAGGCCCTGGCGGAGGTCCGCCACCGCATCCGCAACAACGTGCAGATCTTCTGACGCGGCCGAACGCGGCCCACCACACACCCGACGCAACCCGCCAGCAGCCGGCACCGGCAATCCCTGCGCGGGCCATCGCCGACGACGCGCCCGGCGAGTTCCTCGCGTGGACCGCAGCCAGCATGTCTGTACTCGATATCCGATTTCTTCATCCGCTTTCGCTTCCCGAGATTGTGGGCGTCTGCTTTTTCCTGTTCAGTGTGGGCGGTATGGGCCAGCACCTGCCGGATCGCGGCCAGGCGGTGCGTCACCGGCTGGACCGCCGTGATTTCGTCACGATTGCTGCCCCCTGTAATCGCCGTCCCGGTACGGCTCGAAACACTCTTGACGGATCGCCACGTTGCGTCTGAAAATGCGGACCGACAGCAAAGAAACGGCACGATCAACGGCGAGCCTTCCCGTAACCGACGAATCATTCTCGGCGCACCTGGGACCGCCCGTATCGCCGACGAACATCCAGCATCCCATGCCCGATCTAAACACCATCGAAATCTCGTTCCTGGGAGGTGCCAGTTCGATCGGCGCTTCGTGCATCCTCGTCCGGGTGGCCGGATCGGCTTTTGTCGTGGACTGCGGCGTCCGATATTCCGGGGCCAGCCCCCTGCCGGATCTGTCGATGCTGACCGATACGCGGGTGGATGCCGTTCTCTTGACGCACGCGCACATGGACCACTCCGGCGGATTGCCCGTCTTGGCCGAAGCCTGCCCAGCGGCACCCGTGTTTGCCACGCCGCCGACGATCGATCTGGTCGGCATCCTGCTTCGGGACACGCTGCGGCTGATGAGCGGCCCGGACCGCGAATCGGAGGTTCCGCTGTACACAGCGTACCAGGTCGATGCGTTACTGCGGTCCTTGGCCCCGGTCAAGTACCACCAGCCGCTCCAGGTCGGCGAGATCGAAATCCGCTGGCTGCCGGCATCGCACATCCTGGGGGCGGCAATGATCCTCATGCGGACGCCGGCGGGCACGATTCTGTTTACCGGCGACTACAGCGTCACCGCCCAGCAGACCGTACCGGCCCTGGGACGCCCGGACTTTCAAGCGGACCTGGTCATCAGCGAATCGACGTACGGGGAACGCTTGCACGAGGACCGCAACGCGGCGGAGGAGCGGTTGCTGGGACAAATTCGCGACGTGATCGGCCGCGGCGGTCGGGTGTTGATACCGGCCTTTGCCGTGGGCCGAGCGCAAGAAGTTCTGCTGATTTTGAAGCGTGCCCTGCGAAACGGAACGTTGGCGGATGTGCCGGTGTTCGTCGACGGCATGGTGCGCGCCGTCTGCGACGTGTACCGCAACCACGAGCCGTACGTGTCGCGCACTCTGTCGCACGAAATCCGCCGCGCGCCGCATGCGTTCTACACGGACTCGATCCGGCCGGTCCTGCGGCCGGAGGATCGTGCCCGCGTGCTTGACACGTCGCCTTGCATCATCGTGGCCTCCAGCGGAATGCTCTCCCGGGGGGCCGTCCGCTGGCTATTGCCAGGAACTGGCCCAAAACGCCAACGATGCCATCCTGCTGACCGGCTATCAGGACGAGGAATCGCCGGGCCGGGCGCTGTTGGACCTCGCCCGCTGCGAAGGCCCCAAGCAGTTGCGATTGGGCCAGGCGACCGTGCCGGTGGCTTGCCTGTTCGGGACCTACGGCTTGTCCGCCCATGCCGGCCTGTTGCAGGCCAACGGCTACGAACTGCTCGACCAACGCGGCCCCAGCCATCAACCGACGTTCACGACCATCGCCTGGGCGACCCTGTCGGACGGCCGAACCATCCGCAGCGAGCCGATCAGCGGATCGTCGAAGAAGTCCGGACAACGGGCTGCAGCTGGCCGCCTGCTGGATCTGCTGGTCCAGGAAGGGATCACAGGACGCGGATGGCCTTCCCCGGTCGCGAGCCTCGAGACAAAGTTCTACCCATGCCGCCACGTCGGCCGTGATCGCGACGCCGGGGCCGCCTGGGAACACAGACACGACTTCCGCCCGTGAACGCGGCACGGGCGAACGGCGGGACGCGGGCCAGCCCCTGCCGGATCGCGGCCGTGGTGCCGCGAAGGTATTCCGGCGGCAGGCCCTACGACTCGATTTGCAGCAATCGCGGCTATGGCAGCTTGCGGATGCGAACCTCGACG
>CAYPGE010000072.1:4355-26612 GCA_964409865.1 uncultured Pirellulaceae bacterium | reverse complement strand
GCCACCACGTTGTGGATCGCTGGAATTCAACGCCCGCCGCTGATGCAGAGCCGCCTCTTCCTGGGTCCGCAAGCCGATCCGCCGCGGACCTACGCCTTCGCGGCTCGCGACCGCATCGACGAAACGGTGCAGCGGATCCGCTCGGTCCACGACCGGCGATATCATTACATTCGCAACGACACGCCGGGTCCGACTTTCGCTTCGCTGAACCGCTACAAGGAGAAGTGTTTTGCGATCATCCCGCTGATGCGCCAGTTGCACGCCCGCGGCGAGCTGAGCGGGCCGCCCGCGGCGCTCATGGAACGGCGCGGCCCCGGCGAGGAGTTGTACGACATTCAGTCCGACCCGCACGAGATCCACAATCTGGCCGATTCACCGCAGCCCGAACACCGCGAAGCACTCGTTCGTCTGCGCGCCGCGTTGGACACCTGGATCACCGAGACGAGCGACCGCGGCCAACGGCCCGAGCCGCCGGAAGTCGTCGCTCCGTTCGAGAAAGAGATGCACGACTGGTTCGGCACGCCGGCGTGGTACGAGAAGCCGGAGCGACCGTAACACGGGCGGCGTGCCGAGATCTCGTCCTTTCTGAAGGCACACATTCACTTACCCGTCGGTTCTCGGCCAGTCTATGCTCGTGCGTCCTTTGTTTGCCGCTCACTTGACGCCCAGTCTGGATTTGCTAAGTTCCAATTCGCGGGCGACCTGCGTGCAGGAGCGAGATTCGCAGACGAACGAGACCTGTGCATGGCGCAATACACGATCGAGATGACCGAAGAAGCGAAAGGTGACCTCGACTTCTACGCCGCCGCGGCGCGCCGGATCATCGTGTCGGCGATTCGACTGCAACTGATGTACGAACCGCTCATGGAAACGAGGAATCGCAAGCCGTTGCGGGATCATCCCTTGGCGACGTGGGAGCTGCGTGTGGAGCAGTACCGCGTCTTTTACGATGTCGAACAAACGGTTTAGACAGTAGTCGTGACTTCGATCGGACACAAAGAACGCAGCGTACTGCTGGTGCGTGGAAAGCAGGTGCCACTGTGAAAACGGTAAATCTTGGGCAGCAGGATGTCGATCTGTCGGCGGTGCTCGACTGGGCCCGTCAGGAACCCGTGTTGTTGGTAGCGCCGGACGGCCAGGAGTTCTGTTTGGCCGAGGCGGACGATTTCGATCGGGAGGTAGAGACGCTGCGGCAGAGCCGTGCTTTCCAAAACTTCCTCGACCAGCGTTCGGCTTGCCCGCGACGAATCCCGTTGGCAGAGATCGAGCGGGAACTCCAACAACTGCACTGACCAAATCGCCAAGTCGCGAGGCGGCCTCATCGCCTCCGGTGATTGCGTTTCCGGTATTCTCCTGGGTGCCGAGCAGGTCATTGTAGCTCACGTCACGTGGCTTCATAATACGATCGCGCTGCGGTCGTCCCGATTGGGTGCCCTCACAGTCCAGAGAAAGAAGAAACTCTAATAGCTCCAATTCATTCCGTTGGAGTACCACCACAAGGTAGACCTGTTCATGAACCGACGCGATGTCCTGCTCAAAGCGCTGCGCAACGAAACTACGCCTCGTCCTGCCTGGCTGCCGTTTGTCGGCGTGCATGGGGCCAAGCTCACTGGTCAGACCGCTCGGGACTACCTGCACTCCAGCGAGTTGATCGTCGCCGGACTGCGGCGGGCGAACGAGCTGTACCAACCCGACGGGTTGCCGATCGTCTTCGATCTGCAACTGGAGGCCGAGGTGCTGGGTTGCGAGCTGCGGTGGGCCGAGCAGACTCCGCCGTCGGTTTGTACGCACCCGCTGGAGCAAGGCCAGTCGCTGCTGTCGCTGCCGGTGTTCGACGCCCGCATGGGCCGCTTTCCGCTGGTTATGGACGCCCTCCGCACCTTGAAGGGAGAGATCGGCGACGAGGTGGCGATGTACGGGCTGCTGTGCGGCCCGTTCACGCTGGCCCTGCACCTGCTGGGCAATGACATTTTCCTGCAGATGTTCGACCATCCCGACTATGTCAAGGCGGTCATCGGCTTCTGTGCTTCGGTCGGCCAGAAGGTCGCCCAGGCCTATCTCGACAACGGCGCGGACGTGATCGCCGTGGTGGACCCGATGACCAGCCAGATCTCGCCGGACCATTTCGAGCAGTTCATCCTGCCGGTCGTGAATCAGATCTTCGAGTTCATCCGGGACCGCGGCGGGCTGTCGTCGCTGTTCGTCTGCGGCGACGCCACGCGCAATCTGGAGGTCATGTGCCGCGCCGAGTGCGACAACATCTGCATCGACGAGAACATCGCCCTGGAGCGGATCCGCGACTTTACCCGCAGCCGCAACAAATCGTTCGGTGGGAATCTCAAGCTGACCACGGTCTTGCTGCTGGGCGACGAAGAAGACGCCAAGCTGGACGCCATCCGCTGCATCGACGTAGGCGGCGGCTGCGGCTTTGTGCTCGCGCCCGGCTGCGACCTGCCGTTCGGCACGCCGGAGAAGAATCTGATGGCCATTTCCCAGATGGTCCACGACGCGTACCGCCGCGAAGTCGCCAAACGCACGATCATCGCCAAGACCGCAGAGCAGGCGGCCGGGGTGCCGCTGCCGGACTACGCCGCCGAACCGCACGTCATCGTGGACGTGATCACGCTCGACAGCGCCTCCTGCGCGCCGTGCCAATACATGATGGACGCGGTCCATCGGGCCGCCAAGCGGCTGTCGCAGCCGGTGGTCGTCAAGGAGCACCGCCTGACGACGCGCGAAGGCATCGCCATCATGACGCGACTGGGGGTGAAGAACATCCCGACGATCTGCCTCGACGGCACGGTGGCCTTCAGTTCGATCATCCCGGACCAGAACACGCTGGTGGCGACCATCGAAGCCAAGATCGCGGAGAAGCGGAAGTAAGCGCCGTTCGAGAAACCAGTGTCGCCTTTCGCTCCAAAGCGGTGAAGACATCCACGTAGGCGAGTCTCTCTCCGAGACTCGCTTCCGGTCTCGGAGAGACCGGGCTACGTGATTTCGCTCCGCGAAAGGCGACCATTCTTGAGCGAACAGGAAAGGGATCAGCAACACAAACTCGGTAAGTACGGTTGCAGAATCTCCAGCGCGTTCCTCGTGCCGGCTTCAGCCGGTTTTCTTCGAACCGCCTGAAGGCGGCACTACGAGCCAACTGCGGGTTGTCCTTGAAGCAGAAGTCGATCCAGCACGCAAAGTCGGCCGGACGATCGTGGAACAAGGCCCCCACCACTCAGGGCTGTTTCGACCCTACACAGTACAGGTTCTGCTTGCCGCGGATGTACATGTTGCCGCCGGTGAATGCCGGTGTCGCCACCGATTCTTCGCCCAGTTTTGCTTCCGCCAGGGAGACGAACGTCTGGGATGCCCGGAAGACGTGCATCGTGCCGCCGTTGTCCATGGCGTAGATGCGGCCGGCCGCGAGGACTGGTGAAGGATAGAACGACTCTTCAAACTCCTGCGTCCACAGCTTTCTCCCGGTGCGAATGTCATAGCAGTTCACCATGCCGGACGAATCCCCGGTGAAGACGAAGTCCTCCGTCGCCAATGGACTGGCGACGTCCGGAAGGTCGTCCTCGCTGCTCCATGCAACCCTGCCCGACGCAACCGAGATGGCCGACAGTTTTGACCGTTCATTGGCCACGATCATGGTGCCGCCGGCGTAGGCCGGTGACGGCGCCACTTCGCCCGAAAGACATTCCGTCGACAAAACCACCGCGCCGGTGTTCACATCGTAGGCGGTGGCCGTCGGGTTCTCCGCAAGCACCACCATTTCGCGATCCCCGGAGACGACAATCATGGGTGACGCCCACGACTCCCTCACCGCTCGCTTCTTCTGCCAGA
This sequence comes from uncultured Pirellulaceae bacterium, assembly GCA_964409865.1. Lineage (GTDB taxonomy): Bacteria > Planctomycetota > Planctomycetia > Pirellulales > Pirellulaceae > Anammoximicrobium. Next base: position 22,775 of record CAYPGE010000072.1, on the reverse strand, counting down.
CCGTCTTTCCCGTGGCGGGGTCCAGCGCGTACAGGTTCGCCTCGTTGCTGTCGTCGATCTGCACGAACAGGTGCTTGTACACGATCAGCGACGAAGCGTAGCCATAGTTGCTCTTGGGAGTGCCCAGCGGGCGTGTCCACGCAATCCTGCCGTTCATGTCGAACGCGACGAGATCGCCGGTCGAGAAGATGGCAAAGAAGAATTTCCCGTCCGTTGCTCCTGTCGAAGCCGCATGGCCGATTCCCTCGGTCACCTTTGGCAAAGCCGCCGGCTGTTGGGCCGCCTGCCGCCAGAGTATTCTCCCGTCTTCTGCGTCGAAGCAGTAGACCTCGCGGGCGCGCTCGTCGGCGCCCGTCAGGAACACTCGCCCCTCCCAGACGACGGGCGAACTTGCGCCCGGTCTCGGTATGGGCGTCTTCCACAGCACGTTCTTCCCTGCCGTGGCATCAAAATCCATCGGCGGCGTGACATCGTGTGCAATGCCCTGGCCGAACGGACCGCGGAAATTCGGCCAGTTCTTCTTGATCGCGTCCAGCGACGGCGCGGGTGCTGCAGCCGGCGGCTGCGCGGTGCCGGAATCACCCGCGCGCTCCGGGGCGGTGACTGGACTTGTTGCCGTAGGCGGCGCGACCGCATCTCCGCCTCTCTGATCGGCCTTGTTGCAGATTGCCCACAGGCGATCGCCGATCACAGCGAACAACACCCCGTTGGCGACGCAATGGCTGCTGTATGCCGTGTCCCGGTCATTCTTGATGCCATCGTGCAATTGGAACTTCTTGTTTGCCGACAGAATGGTTTTCCCAAGGTACAGCTTCCCATCCGCGACCAGCGGCGAACTAAAGCACGTTCCACCTTTTCGCGCAGAATACGTCCAGTAACAAAAGCCGCTGTCCGCGTCCAAGCAATGTACCGTGTGCGCATTATCCACCACAAATACCAGACCGTCTGCCACCGCCACGGTCGAGACACTTTGATTCAAGTCCTCGTACGACCAGATCTTGCCCTTGTCCGTGACGTCGCCCGTTTGGGTTGCGTCGATACAGACAATGCTTCCCTGGCAGTCTCTTCCGCCGTGATTCGGATCGCCGCCGATCGCGACATAGACACGATTGTTCCAAAAGACCGGAGTGCCGATGATGTCGCACGGATGCCCGCGGCCATCTCCCTTGATTTGGCGCGGGTAGAAGGGGGCCTTCTTGTACGCCGGCGGGATACAGTCGAACCACCATATTTTTTTGAGAATTGGCACGTCGGGGACGGTGGCCGTCGGAACGGCATCGATGGGCGTCGTAGCCGGCGCTCGCCACGAGAAGCGGAATTCGAGCGGCAGAACAGGTTTCGGCATCCCCGAAAGCAGGTTGATGGATTGAGCATATTCCGATGCCGAAAGCCCGCCGGTGTCCTTTTCCTCGACATCGATGAAATACACGATCGGACCGCGCAGGCTGGTGGTCGTCCAACGGTCTGGCACGACAGGTACTGCCGGATCAACCGGCTCGAAGGCATAACAGACGCCGCTTCCCGTGGCAAAGAGTACTTGAGTCTGTCCGTTCACGATGCCAAGGGCTGGCGAGGAATATTGTCCGCGGTAGAGTTGCTCGCCGATCTGCTCGTCATCGCGCGCAACCAGTTGTCCCGTCATCTTGTTGAACGCGACCAGGCTGGGGGTCAAGGGACTGTATGGTATCCTGCCCGGAACCCAAGAGCGTCCGTTGCCAGTGCAGACGTAGACATCGTCTCCATGCACCAGGACCGAGGAACTTGCCGTATGGTGATAATACGCCTTCAGTAACCCGAACGTGTCATATCTCCAAAGGATACTCTTCAAGGATATCTCCTCGAGGAGACTCTTGTCAGCTGCCGTGGATTTCGGTTTGGCCTCTTCTTCACGACGGCCTGGTTCGCCCAGAAGTACTTTCAAATCAATGCACAGGACTTCCTGATGTGGGCTCACAAAGTAAAGCCGGTCGCCGTCAATCGTGGGAGTTGAACTGATGGCCCATCTTTCCAGATCGTCCCTGGGGGGCTTGGGACAAATAAAGGTGCCGAGCAGTTCTCCGGTCTCCTCGTCGAGACACAAGAAGCAAGCCTCCTTGCCATCTTTCCACGTTGTCCCAACAAACACTTTGCCGCCGCTTACTACGGGGCTGCCCGTGGTGAGATGGCCCAGCTTGGCAGCCCACTTGATATTCCTCGTCGATGGCAGATCCACTTCGCCCGCCTCATTCTTGGCACCGCAATCAGCCCAATCCGGCAAGTTCCGTTCGCTCTTTGCAGCCATGTTGCGCGAGGGTTGCCCGCACCACTCCGGCCAGTCGCTGCCGCTGACTGCACCTGCCGCAGTCGCGAGAAGCACGCCAATGCACAAAACAGCCAGTTTCTTGCACGTCATCATCTCACTCCCGAATGACTTGCGTCGGATGACATGCCGGGTCGCCGTCGATCGTGACGCAGCCGTCGGCATGGTTCAGGGTTGCCATGAGTTTGACAAAAAGGGCAGGTAAATCAAGCCAACTCGCACGTGCTAGCACCTCTTGCAGAATTGCCCGGTCTCGCCACGCGGCGGAGACTGTCGGCATGCTCCGGGCCCAAGACCCAGTCGACGCCGCGGATCACCGGAGATGTTCTGTTCCGCCGCCACGACGTCGGCTTGGATTCTTGCCCGCGAATCCGCTGTGCTGACCAGATTTCGTTCTGAACGCAGACGAGATAAGCCGATTAAAATGACCATTGGATGATCCGCTGTTGTTCGCCTGCCCCGATTCCTCTGGAGTCCCGCCGTGCCTGACCAGCCCCCCAGCTCCGGCGCATCCTTGGCGCCAACACGTAATTCACCGCTCCGTAGTGACCGCGCTGCGGACCGGACCGCTCTGGTTGTTTTTTTGGTCGCGATCGCGATCCAAGTCATCGCCACACTGCTTGGCTCGGACTTCTGATCTGAAAGACTCCAGGTCACTTTCGCTTGGTCCCTTATGGTCCGGCCTGGGGGTAAGGATCGGTGTTGTCCAGCGGAGGCATTTCGCCGTCGGGAACGTTCACGGCCACCGCGTGCCCCGAGCGCGCCGTCCGGGCCAGGTCCGCCGGGCTGACGCTCACCGGCCCGGCGATCAGTTCCGGGACGCTGAACGTCTTCAGGAACGAATCATAGAACTCCGGGTCGCTTTGCGGGACCACGAACGGCTTGTGCGCCTGGCCGGTCTCGTCGACATAGCTCAGGTAGCAGCGGGTGAACGTCCCTCCGCGGCGCTTGCTGCTGAAGGCGATCCAGCGGGAGTTGCTCGACCAGGAATGCCACGACTCGGAGAACTGGCTGTTGATCGGCGGCTTTGCATACGCGCCGGTCGCCAGGTCCATCAGGTACAGATCGCTCGTCGGCTGGAACGCCGGGAAGCATCCGTAGGCGCACATGCAGAACAGCAGGAACCGCCCGTCGGGCGAGATCCGCGGCAGGAGGATGCTGCGCCCTGTCTGCTGGGCCGCGAGGACGGTTTCCGGAGTGCCCCACCGATCCGTTTCGATGTCGTAGGGGACGCGCATCAGATCGTACTGGACCTCGGCGTATCGGTCGGGGGGCACGTCGTCGCCGTCCGTCCACAGCCGCGGAGCGCGGCAGTAGTACAGCCAACGTCCATCCGCTGACCACGCAGGATAGGTCGCCAGATGCCCGCTGTCCGCGACGCCGGGCACGCGTTTCGACTGCTGGCCGTCCACTCGGTAATACGCCAGCGCCGACTCCAAATCAAGCACGTCGCGAACTTCGTCCCGCGCGCCGTGAAAGAACTGTCGAACCTGGTTCGTGGAGTAGGCCGCCAGCCGCCCGCTCGGATGCCACGCGGTGTAGCCGAAGGCGGCGTCCAACTTGGTCACCTGCCCGCCGGCAGCCAGCAGCGTCGCTTTGCCGAACCGGCTGCTGCGCATGCCGAGGCTCATCCGTTGCGGGTCGTTGGCGGCAAAGCTGTGGCAATTGAGGCAGGCCGTGTCGAGCGAGGTGCCTTCCAGGACCGGCGATTCGTCGAAGGTTGCCAAGCTGCGCTGTCGGATGGACACCTCGTGCCATTGGTTGTACACGGGCGGGATCAGGCGGTACACAAGATGGCTGTCGATCTCGTCTTTGGCCACGCGATTGACGATGGTCTCGTAGCGACGCCATTGCCCGCCGGTTTCGGCGTACACGTCCCAGCGCAGATCTTGGCCGCGGTTGGCGTCCAAGAGTCGCCGCCACGGCCCCGGCGGGAGCCGAATCGCGGGCGACCTGCTGACGACTTGCACGGTCTTTCCCGCCGCGCCCCGGATGCTCACCGCAAACCGCCGGCCGTCCTCGCGAACCGCAAAGTTCAGCGGCGCGATGTTCGGGGGGATGACAATCCCAGCATAGTCCGGAGTGATTCGCGGCAACCGCGGCACCGTCTCGGATTCTTCCACCGCGGGACGGTCGGGCCACAGCGCCCACACCGTGCCCGCCGCGATCACCGCGACGACGGCGGCAAGCCAAGCATGGCGGCCAAGTTTCCCGTGCATTCTGTCACCGTCCCGACACGCCGTAGGTCGAAAAGAAGAAGAAGGAATCGCTCAGCCCGGCCGCCAGTGCGGCCTTGCTGGCCTCGCGCGGGTTGGGGGCACGGAAACAAATCCGCTGGAATTCCTGGGCCCGGCGGAGGACCTCCGAATCCGGCTTCCAGCCGAGATCCGCCGCCGGCGGGCCGGCAGCTTCGGCCTGCATCACCATGGCCTCCTGATAGTGCCGGGGAACTCGCTGATAGCCAAGGCCTTTCAGACGCGGCAGGTTTTCGGCGATCTTATCGGGACGCGCGACGGACAGATAGTGGGCCATGAGCAGTTCGAAGGCCATCTTGTTCCGCGGGTTCTTGTCGAGCAGGGCCTGCAAAAAATCCTCCACGGTCTCCTCGCGCAGGACGATGTCCTTGTCGCTCATGTTCTCGCGGATTTGGGACACCCGCCGATCGTTTTCCAGACGGGGATTCGCTTCCAGAAGCCGGAGCATGTCCCGCGCGGACCGCCGGTGGAAGAGATGCTTTTCCAGCGCCTTCAAGAACATGGTTGCCGTCTCGGGCCGGTCTTTGACGATGTTGACCACGGCCAGCTGCTGAAGGACGGCGGGATGATCGCCCGAGGCGGCAAGCGCCTCGTACGCGCATCGTTCCGCATGGTTGACCTGCCCCAACTCCAGGAACAGCCGGCTTTCCTGGTACGAGATCCCCAGGTCGCGGTAGGGCTTCGGCGTGTAATACAACTCGACGCCCGGCCGCTGAGGATACCGGAACATGTCGTCGCCCAGACGCCCGGTGTGATAGAGCGCCAGCATCGTGTTGCGATGGCAACGGACTGTGTAGAACCCGGCCGGCAATCGGTCGACCGAGCGCAAGACGTCCGTCCATCGTTCGTGTTGCGAGTCGTAGTCGATTTCCAGCACGCTTCGGGTCAACGAGTCCTGCGAGATCCAAGCGGCGGCGCCGAGGGCCAGAAAGAACGCCGCCACCGCCATGGCGCGCAGCGGAATGCGCGAGAGCGGGAAACGCCGCGTTGCTCCCGTCGCAGAAGAGCCTGCCTTCGGTGAGCGGCGACCTCGGACGGGGGCCGCTTGGCGGGCTCGCGCTGCGCCCCACAAGACCGTTCCTGCAAGCAGGGTGGGAAAGAACAGGTAGAGCGCGAGCGTGGAGGACCATCTTCCCGGCGGGACTCCAGGGTCCGAGAGCAAGAAGCCGCCGTAGGCCGTCGCGAGCGGAAGGTCGAACAGCAGCGCCGCGGTCCACGGCACGACCACAGCGCACAGTGCGGCCGCGGCAGCCACCGCCTTTCGGCCTCCGATCAGCAGTTCGTCCACGGCCACGAGGATCGCAAAGAGCAAGCTCCCGGCGCCCGCCAACCCGTAGAGCGTCAGGAAGGCAAGCAGGAGCGCCGGCACCCGTTTTGCCGGAGTTTGAGGAGCCAATCGCCCGTAGACCGCGTACCCCGCCAACGCCGCCAGAAGCGACAGGACCGCGTGCAAGGGATGGTTGTAGCCGCTGTAGAGGACAAGCAGGATTGCTGCCGGGACGTACCGCAATACGTTGTCGCGGGGTCGGCCGGCACGACGGACAACGTAATCGGTACCGAGGCTCGCCGACCATGCCACGGCCGTGACGACCAGAGCCCCCACCCAGCCCCAGGCGTAGAACTGAGACAACAGTCGAGCGACGTACTCGACCGGTCCTCCGACGCGGGTCAGGTGCTCCTGAAAGAACGGCCAGTCCGTACGGAACGCGAACCGGTGATAGAAACTCTGGATCCCGAAGCTGTGATGGACCAGGCGGGGATCGACGACCCGCCAGATGTAGAGATAGAAAAGCACGAAGAACAACCCGGTACCCACGTGCACCGGCGCAACCTTCGACGCTTTCGCATCAGCACCACTCGTCACGGCCGTCAATTCAGCGAAGGTCAGAGCTTCTCGAGCAGCGTCTTGGCGATGCCCGCGCGAGCCGCCGGGGCCGCCTGTTCGAGTTCTTTCAGCCCTTTTTCCAGGATGTCGGCCTTGGCCGGATCGGCTTCTCGCACGTCTTCGACCATCTTGGGGAACGACGTCGCTTCGCTGCCCAGCGGCTGTCCGCCAGCGTAGTTTTGCAGGACCGACTTGGGCAAGGACAGCGGGTCACTGGCCGCCTTGATCTCGATCACCTCCTCTTTCACGGCACCCCCGCAGCCAAGTACAGCCACGGCAAGCAGCAATGCGACAAGAACTAGGCAACTCCGAATCATGGTAGTCTCTCCGGTCAAGTAGTGGATCGCACCTCGGCGCGTCGGCCTTTCCAGGCCGACGCCGACGGCACGAGTTGGACTGGGTTCGTCAGTCGCGTCGGCATGGTCAGGCCGACGCGCTCAACTTCGCTTCGCTCAATAGGTGCCGATCGGCTCGCGGTCCGCCCGGTTGCCAAGACGCTGGAACAGGAGAAGGTTTACGTCGTTGCTGATGAAGCGGACCGACGCGTCGCCCAACACCGCGTTCACGCCTCCGGGGTGCATGCTGCGCGGCGGAATGATGCCGTTGCCCCAGTCGTGGGCACCGCCAGGGCAGCAGTTGCCGCCCGCGCTCGGATAACCCCAATTGGGCGTGGTGGCGGTGGTCAGCGTCGACTGGGAAGCGGCGTACCAACCCCACATCGTACCGTTGTTCGACCTGGATCCGCTCGGCGACGTCCTGGCCGCGCTGCCGATGGCGTCCAATTCGGCCGCGGTCGGGAAATCCTTGTTCACCACCGAATTGAACAGGCCGTCGCTCGTGTAGAAGATGTCATAGGGGTACTTCGCCGTGGTGCCCGTGAGCCCCGATCCGCACAGGATTTCCGAGCCCATGAGCACGTTCGAAAGCCCGTCAATCACGTCGGCCATGTTGCGGTCGTACTGATAAGCGATGATTCCGTTGAAGGCGTTTCCAGCCCAATTCGTATACACCGAACTTCCCGTGGACCAGGCGTAGTTGGTGCCCGGACCGTCCCAGCCGTTGGGATGGCTGCCTCGTCTCGGCGCCGCTTGAGCCGACGGGCAGCGGAAAGTGGGAACGTCCGTGTTGAACAGGGTGTTGTAGAACCAACTCCAGTTCGCAGTCTTTTCCGCAGTAGTCGAAGTCGCGATGGTCAAGTAGGTCGCGCTCTGATCAAACAGGGGAGCCTGCTCGACGAACGGCAGCAGATGGTAGTTGATGCTGGCCGCTTCCCACGCGTTGTTGCCGATTTGCAGATAGTTTCGCGGGAACTTCTTATAGGTGTCGTGGAAGTTGTGCATGGCCACGCCAAGCTGTTTGAGGTTGTTGGTGCACTGGCTGCGCCGGGCAGCTTCGCGGGCCGCCTGGATGGCGGGCAACAGCAGGGCCACCAGGATGCCGATGATGGCGATGACGACGAGCAGTTCGACCAGCGTGAAACCTCGACGCGGTCGAACGCGGGGCCTGATCTGGACAGGGACCGAGGACGGTTCAAGTCGGTAAAGCATGGCAAGTCTCCAACAAGGAAGGAAATTAAGGCGGGGAATTAAGGTAGGACACACTCAAGTTTAGTGGATGTCGCCAGTCCAATCAAGGGCTGCTCGGAGCCGCTGCCGTGCATGCCACGGCACTTGGCGAAGGGCTGCCAATCGAAGCACGACTCGCAAGCAAAAGGATCTGAGCCGGTCTGGAGAGCGGCTGTCCAGGCACACAGTCTTGCGTCAGCCGATTTCACAACAGCCTGTCCGCAAACAACTTAGACCCGGCCCCAGGACGCGACAGAACCCTTGAATTCCAGCGTCCAGCCCCCTTTGGGGACAGGCCCTTGGCGAATGCAAAGCCTCAACGAATTACGAATTCGCGAACCACTCCGGCGGCCCCTCGGGCCAAAGCGGACCAAGGGGGCCGTTCGCCGCGGGGTCGATTGGCTGGCCAGATTCGGGGCTGGCTCCTGGATTCACTGGATTCAGTTGTAACAGACATTCGAAGTCGGTTTTGGCGGCGGTCTCGAAGACACCCGCCTGATGGGAGGCGTGGGCAGCGGCTCGCGCGGCCGCCTGGGCCGCGTCGGCGGCTTCCGCTGCAACCCTGCTTGCGTAAATGGCCCGGTCGTAAACGGCACTCTTGGGCAAGTCGAAGGCGTAGGCGGCCGCTCGGGCGGCAGCCGCCGCGGCCCGGGCGGCGTCTTTGGCGTCGGCGGCGTGGGCCGCAGTTCTGGCGTGGTAGGCGGCATCGTAGGCGGGCGCGCCCACGACGTGCGTAAGGCAGAACCTCTCGGCCACCAAGATCGCCCCTTCCACTGCCGCTTCGTGCTTCGGAAACTCCGCTATGCCCGCGGCGCGACCGTACAGCGGTTGCACCCGTCTTGCACACCGCGCCGCGTAGGTGACGATTGCCTCCAGCGGCAGCTTCTGGAGGTCCTCGGTTGTCGGCAACTCAGGCGTCTGGGGCATGGCTTTCCTCCGTCGTGTTTTCGCCGATTATCGCCCGCCCCGCGGCGGAAAGCAATCTGTGGTCGGGGACCTCGACGCGATATCTCCTGCGTTGCTGGTTTTGACGAAAGAACGGACAGAACGGGCCGTCTGCAAACCGCCTTTTCGCCGTCTTCGGCTGGAGTTCTCTCAGCGACATTCCATATTCAGATAATTGGGTGTCGTCGGCCAACAAACCAGCCCAGAACACCAGTTGCTGTCGCTCCTGGCAATTGTGCAGCTGCGGAGCGTCAGGCGACGGTGTCTCAGATTTCGGGGGAAAGCATGTCGCGTGGGGGAATCTTGACCGCCGTCGCGTTGACCAGCTTGATTTGCGCGCTGGCGGGGTCGTGGGTCTGCGCCGAAGAGTTCAACGCGGCGATGAACTCGATCGCGATTCCGGACCTGCGGGCTCATCTCGAGGTCTTGTCGGACGACGCGATGGAGGGCCGAGAAGCCGGCAGTCGCGGCGGACGAGCGGCGGCGGCTTACTTGAGCCAAAAGTTGGCCGAACTGGGACTGCAGCCGAACGGAGATGCGGACGCGTACACCCAGACATTCGAACGCGGCGCCTATCGGAACCTGTTGGCCGTGTGGGAAGGCTGCGATGCCGACCTGAAGCACCAATACGTGCTGGTGGGAGCCCATTACGACCATGTCGGCTACGGCACGCGCAGGAACAGCCGCGGGCCGTGGGGCCGGATTCACAACGGAGCCGACGACAATGCCAGCGGCGTTTCGGGCGTGTTGGAAGTCGCGGAAGCGCTCACCTTGTTGGACCCGCCGCCGAAACGGTCCGTCCTCTTCGCCCTCTGGGACGGCGAGGAGAAAGGCATGCTCGGCTCGAAACACTGGTGCGCCAACCCGACGGTTCCGCTGCGGGACGTCGCGATGGCCTTCAACGCCGACATGATCGGGCGCCTGCGGGGCAACACCGTACACGTGTTTGGAGCGCGCACGGCTTGCGGATTGCGCCGCTGGACGAGCGAAAGCAATCCGTCGGCGGAACTGCTGATCGACTTTTCGTGGGAAATGAAAGCCAACAGCGATCAATTCCCCTTTGTCCAGCGCGAGATTCCGACGCTGATGATACACACAGGGTTGCATGACGAGTGGCATCGCCCGAGCGATGATGCGGACACGATCAACTACGAAGGCGCGTCGGTGGCCACTCGCCTGCTGTTCTCGCTGGTGGTGCAAGCGGCCAATCAATCCAGCCGTTTGGAGTTTCGCAAGGAGTCGCGGAGCGAAAGCCCGGCAGATCGGGAGCGTCTGGAGCAGCCGGCGGTGCCACGAGCACCGCGGCTGGGAATCGCATGGAAAACGCAAGACGGTCAGCGGAGCGGCGTCACCTTGAGTCACGTGACGCGCGGTTCGGCCGCGGATCGGGCCGGCCTTCAGGTCGGTGATCGCTTGCTCCGTCTCGGCGAGCAAGAGGTTGCGGACGAAAGTCGGCTGGGCGCCGCGATTTGGGCGGCGAGTTCGCCCGCGACGATCGTCGTCGAACGTGCCCCTGGCGAAATCCTTCAACTGTCCGTCCAACTGGATGGCGAGCCCTTGCGGTTTGGCTTCTCATGGCGCGAGGACATGGCGGAACCGGGCACCGTGGTGCTGGTCGAGATCGTACCGCATTCTGCGGCCTTTCTCGCCGGTCTGCAGGTTTCAGACCGCATCTACCGCGTGGCAGACCGAGATTTCTGCAACGGCGACGAATTGGGGCAGCTGCTGGCATCCCTGCCGTCACCTGTGCCGCTGCTGGTCGAGCGAAGCGGGCGGCTTCAAACCGTCGTGGTCGATGCCCCATCTGTACCGTGACGAAGCATCGGGAAACAGCCAATCGCGGCAATTTCCCGCAGGCGGCCTAACGTCCTGTTGTCTGCCGACTTGGGGCCTCTTATACTAATCCTTTCGCCGGCAGCTCCGATGGCGGCCCAGCGTCCGCGAGACGTTTGTTCTGGGGGGTGTTCCTGAGGGGGTCTTGCGGCGCAGCGGCGTTCGCGCAAGTCGTTTCGTGGACGATAGTTTTGATTACAGGGTGCGTTGAGCATGACGATTGACAAGAGTTTGAAAGTCCGCATGGGGGCGATTCGCAATCGCAACGTTTTGACTCGGGCCGAGCGAGTCGGCAAGCTGACCGAGGCGGAACGCTGGAAGGAAGGCGACTCGGTAATGGGTCTGCCGAAGACCCGCGTCCAGAAGATCACGCTGAAGAAGAAGAAGAAAGCGAAGAAGGCCGAGGAAGAAGGGGCCGAGGGCGAGCAGAAGCCTGCCGCCACCTAGGATCTGCGGCGCGGACCAGTTCCGAAGGCGGCGCAGAAGCCCGGCTTTTTCGAATCAGCCGGGATTGCTTGGCTGCGCTCCGATGTCCAATGTTCCTCCAGAGGTGGGCGATGCGCGTGCATTTGGAGTACGGGCGGACGGGCCTGGACGTCGAGCTTCCAGACCGCTCGGTCGTGCGCACGTTGTCCTACAAGTCGCTTCCGCCGTTGGCCGATCCGAACGCGGCGCTGCTGGCGGTTCTGCGACGGCCCAGCGGCGCGCCGCCCTTGGCCCAAATCGCCGCCGGACGGCAAAACGCGTGCCTGCTGATCTGCGATGTGACGCGACCGGTGCCCAACGAAATGCTGCTGCGCCCGATTCTCCAAACCCTGGAGGCGAGCGGCATCGCCCGACAGGACATCTTGATTCTGATCGCCACGGGCCTGCACCGGCCGAACGAAGGCAGCGAACTGGCGGAAATGGTGGGGCCTTGGATCGCCGAAAACTATCGGATCGAAAACCACCACGGGCAGCGACGGGAAGAGCATACCTGTCTGGGCACCAGTCCGCGTGGCGTGCCAATCTGGCTGGACACCCGTTATGTGCAGGCCGATTTGAAGATCGCCACGGGCCTGATCGAGCCGCATTTCATGGCAGGCTTTTCCGGCGGACGCAAACTCATTTGTCCGGGCATCGCCGCCTTGGAAACCGTCAAAGTGTGGCACAGCCCTGCCTTTCTGGAACATCCGCGCGCCGACTCGGGAATCCTGGACGGAAATCCCGTGCATGAAGAAAACACGTGGATTGCCCGCCGCGCGGGCTGCGATTTCATCGTCAACGTGGTGATTGACGCCCAGCGGCGTCCCCTGAAGTTCGTGGCGGGGGACATGGAGCGAGCTTTTCTGGAAGGTTGCGAATTCGTTCGAAGGATCGTCGTCGACACGGTTTCCGAGCCGGTTGACATTGTGGTCACCAGCTGCGCCGGGTATCCGTTGGACACGACGTTCTACCAGTCGATCAAAGGCATGGGCGCCGCGTTGCCCATCGTCAAGCAAGGCGGGACGATTATCCTGGCGGCCAGTCTCGCCGAAGGAATCGGCAGTCCGCCGTTTCGCAGCTTGTTTCGAGAAAACGCCAGTCTGGACGAGTTCATGGAGAAGATCCGGGGCGCATACTTCGTCATGGATCAATGGCAGTTGGAGAAGATGGGGCAGGTCTGCCGCAAAGCAAGAGTGCGGGTCGTCAGCGATGGCTTGTCTCCCGAAACACTCGACGGCTTGTTCGTGCAGAGCGCCCCCAGCGTCGAGGCGGCGGTGGCCGAAGCTTTGGAGGAATATGGTCCCGACGCCAAAATCGCGGTGATTCCCAAGGGGCCTTACGTGCTCGCCCAGGTCGCGTGATTTTTTCGCTCGTGGCCGTCCCGGTCCCGGTTTCGGCGGAGAACTTCCGAGCCGGCGTTTACCTTCTGATTCAACGCGGGTTACGGCGACGGGTGCGGAGCTGCGGTCGGCGGACAGGCTGCGACTCTGACAACTTTTCCACGACGCCACCATCGCAATTTCCGGCTGGCGACTGCTTTCGCGGCGCCGCCGATGCGTTAAGATTTGACGAGAATCAGGGGGTGAAGCGCGCGGCGCGGGAAAGAAACTTGGCAGCCGCTGGTGAACAGGTTTGACAGCACTGCTAGCGGGGCTACAATCGGACCTTTCGACAGGCGACAGTGACGCCTCCCGCAATCGCCGATCGCGTGGTGCGGAGCGTCTTTGAAGGAATCGCGCTGCCGTCACCGGTAGCCAGGAAGTCGAGTCATTGGGGACTGAGTTTTTCAGCCCGCGCCGGCTCGCAGGTGTGCTTCTGAACCGAGCAACGGTGACCGCAGTATGCGCAAAGGAAGCGTCCGGAAGTGAACCGCAACGATACGGAAATCGTGTTGGCGATACGAACCGCCTTGGCCGAGCGCATCGGCCGGGACCGGTTCGACGTGTGGTTCAGCGCCGGCGTTCGCATGCGCGTCGAGGGCCGGCAGGTGCGGGTGATCGCCGGCGATCAGTTCTTGCTGGATCGCGTCCGCGGCCAGTTTCACGACGACTTGGAAGTCGTCGGCAAGCAATTGCTCGGCGCGGCGGTTTCGCTGGATTTCCAGCTGGCCCCCGCTGTTTCAACACTGCAGCCGAAGCCGCTTCCGGCGCCGGCATCGGCCGGGCGCGGCCCGAACGCTGCCGCCGCCGGCACGGATCACCGCCCGTCGTCGTCGCAGGCAAGTCGCCGGCCTTTGTCTACGCTGGACGAATTTGTGCTCGGACCCAGCAATTGCGTGGCCTTTACGGCTGCCCAGCGCGTGCTGCAGAACCTCGGTCAGGTGTCGCCGCTGCTGGTGCACGGGCCGACGGGAACGGGCAAGACGCACTTGCTGGAGGGCGTGGCGCACGCGGCCAGGCGGTTGCGCGGCGTGAAACGCGTCGTGCTGATGTCCTCCGAGCAGTTCACCTCGCACTTTTTGGAGGCCCTGCAGGGCAGCGGTCTGCCCAGCTTTCGCCGCAAGTACCGCGACGTGGACGTGTTGCTGATCGACGACGTCCAGTTCTTCAGCGGCAAGCGGGCGACGATCATCGAACTCAAGCACACGGTCGACACCTTGCTTCGCGATCGCCGCCAGTTGGTGTTTGCCGCCGACCGGCCGCTGGGGGAAATCAGCGGATTGGGACCCGAATTGCTCGCGCGGATCTCCGGCGGGCTGGTGTGCAGCGTCGAGCCGCCGGAGGAAGAGACGCGTTTGCGGCTGGTTCGGCATCTGGCCCAGAGACGGCAGTTCGCGGTGCCGGACGAGGTGCTGCAGTTGATCGCGTGCCGCGTGATCGGCGACGTTCGCCAGTTGGGCGGGGCCCTGAATCGGCTGCAGGCGATGGTGGAAGCCTTGCGCCAGCCTCCGACCGTGGAACTGGCCGAGAACACGCTGGCCGACGTGTTTCGCTCCGCCACGCGGATCGTCCGTCTGCCGGACATCGAGACGGCCGTCTGCGACGTGTTCGGGATCGATGCCCGCAGCTTGCAGTCCCACCGGAAATCGAAGACCCTGGCCCAACCCCGGATGCTGGCCATGTGGCTGGCCCGCAAGTTCACGCGGGCCGCGTTTTCGGAGATCGGCGAGTACTTTGGGCGGCGGAGCCACAGTACGGTCATCTCGGCGCAGAAAAAAGTCGATCATTGGCTGGTCGACGGCGGCAAAGTCCAGCTCGGACCCGGCGACTGCGACGTCCGCGACGCACTCCGCCGAGTCGAAGCGCGGCTGCACACAGGTTGATACTGATCACGGACTATGCGGTTCTCACGGCTGTCGCTCAAACTATTTCTGGTTTACGCCGCCCTGAATTTCGGCTTGGCGGCCGGCTGCGTCTCGTTGATTGCCAGTTGGCAGCGGAGGCTGACCGAGGAGCAAGTCGAGCTGCGTTTGCGAGATACGGCGCTGGCTTTGCAGAGTGACGTCCGGGACCTGCTGTCGGCGGGCAAGAGGGACCAGCTGCAGCGCATCGCGGTGGAGTTGGGAGGCGCGGCGGGGATTCGGGTCACCATTGTGGATCGCGACGGGGCGGTGCTGGCCGACACCGACGAAGACCCGGCTTCGATGGAGAACCATCGCTACCGGGCCGAAATCCAGCAGGCGGCAGAGCGGGGCATCGGCAAGGTAGTGCGTTCGAGTCCAACGCTGCACCGCCGCATGTCGTATTTGGCCCTGCGGCTGGATGAGGGCGGCGCACCCGCGGCGTATCTCCGTGTGGCGGTCACGCTGGAGTCGATCGACGCCCAGGTGGACGCGCTGCACCGGTACCTGGCGGTCTCGGCGTCGATCGTGGGGGCCGTCGCCCTGGTGCTGACGTACCTGATCACCGTCCGCATCTTGCGTCCGCTGTATCGGCTGACGGACGCGGCCGAAGCCGTGGCGGGCGGGAACTACGAGCAGAAGATCCCGGCCGGGGGGGCGGACGAACTGGGGACGCTGGCCCGTGCCGTCGACCACATGCGGGGCGTGTTGACGCGGCAAGTGAGCGAATTGCGGGAGAATTCCCAACGGCTGGAAACGGTCCTGAGCAGCATGACGGAGGGCGTCTTGGCCGTCGATGCCGGCCAGCGCGTCCTGCTCGCCAACGCGGCCAGCCGGGCGCTGCTGGACATTGCAACACGCGAGGTGTTGGGCCGGCCGTTGCTGGAGGTGACTCGCCATCGTCGCGTGCGCGAGGCGGTCGAGGAAGCGCTTCGGCTGCACGAGCCTTGTGAATTCGAGTTCGAGGACGGCGGCCTGAACCGCCGCTACCTGGTGGTTCGCGCCAGCCGCCTGCCGGGCGAACCCTGCCCCGGTGTCGTGGTGGTGCTGTACGACGTCACCGAGCTGCGCCGCTTGGAGAACGTCCGGCGGGAGTTCGTGACCAACGTCTCCCACGAGCTGAAAACACCGCTGGCCTCGATCAAGGCTTACGCCGAAACGCTGCGGCTGGGCGCGATCCATGACGCGGAGCACAACGAGCTGTTCGTGGCGCGGATCGAAGAGCAGGCGGACCGGTTGCACCAGCTGATCCAGGATCTGCTGCACCTGGCGCAGGTCGAGTCGGGCCGCCAGGCGTTCGACATCCGGGATGTCTCGCTGGGCGCTGCGATCGAGCGCTGCGTGCCCGTCTACCGCGAACGGGCGCAAGCGAAGCGACTGACTTTCGAAGTTGCCTCCTGCCCTGTCGCCGTCGTGGTCCGTGCGGACGAAAGCGGCTTGGAGACCATCCTCGACAATCTGATCGGCAACGCCATCCAGTACACGCCGGAAGGCGGGCGGGTGACGGTTCGTTACCGCGAAGAAGGCAACAGCGCGGTGTTGGAGGTGGAGGATACCGGCATCGGCGTCTCGCCGCGCGACCAGGAACGGATCTTTGAACGCTTCTACCGCGTCGACAAGGCCCGTTCGCGCGAGTTGGGCGGGACCGGCCTGGGGCTGGCGATCGTCAAGCACCTGGCCCAGGCCTTCGGGGGCCAAGTCAGCCTGACCAGCGACTTGGGAAAGGGCAGCGTGTTCCGAGTCCGGCTGCCGCTGGCGAAGTGAGTGGCCGGCCGCCGGCACCGGCGACGAATCCCGCTCCGGCTTGACCCACGCCGACTCGCGCGGTAGCGTCTTGGTCCCTAGCGCGCCACAACATTCTGCCAGAGAGATTCGCCATGCCGACCGGGAGTCAGAGCATCCAGGCGGCGATCGACATCCGCACGCGATACATGCGGCACGTGCGCGAGAATCGTTCCGCCGCCCAGCGCCTCGCCGATTTTGCCAGGCTGCAGGAGGGTTCGTTCCGCGTGCTGCGCCAGTCGCCGCACGGATATCAGTACTTTCTCCGAAGAAATCTGGCTTCGCGCCGCGCGGAGGTGATCGATGGCGTGTGGAAACCCGTTTCCCCTGCTCGACGTGCTCAGCAGCCATAGCGTCCCTTTTGTCATCATCGGCGGCCATGCGGTAGTCTATCATGGATTCGTGCGCGCCACCGAAGACACGGACGTCGTTTTCCGGCGCACGCCCGAAAGTGAAGTGTCGTTGTTGGCTGCCTTGTCCGAGGTGAACGCGCGTTGGATCGGCAACGAAATCGATCCGGACACGGGAATCGAGCGGACCTTCCCCGTCTCCCTGCCGTACATCCGCGGCAGCCGGATGATGATGCTCGTCACCGACTTCGGGTTCTTGGGTGTTTTCGACGACATTCCGGGTCGTCCCGATGAGCCGGTCGAGCAGTTGTTCGACACCGCCGCGCAGGGGGAACGCTACAAGTATGTTTCGTTGCGGTGGTTGAGGGCTATGAAAGCGGCCGCCAATCGTCCCCAGGACCGGATCGACCTGGAGAACCTCCCTGCGGATTCGTAGTCAAGCGGACTTCAGTGAACAGGTTCTGCCGCTTGCCGTGCCCCCGCCGAGTTGCCCTGGAGTTGCACTGGGAGATGTCTGTGGGGCTCTTGCCGTAGGCGCGATCGGGCAGTCCAATAATTCGGACGTGTCCCCGGTCCGTTCGTCCTCCAACTCTCGGCGCTAGCCGAGTAGAAATGCGATCCAGCCATGAAACGACTCAGCCTTGTTTTGGCGTGCTTGTCCGTTCTGTGCGGCCACGCCCTCGCCGCCGAGCCGGCGCAGACGAAATCCACGTTGGCCAACGTGGCCTACGGCACGCACGAGCGGCAAGTGCTCGACTTTTGGAAAGCCGAATCGTCGCGGCCCACGCCGGTGGTGTTCCACATCCACGGCGGCGGCTGGGTGGCGGGCGACAAGGCGCGGGTTGCCAGCCTGGACAAGTACCTCGCGGCCGGCATCTCGGTCGTCTCCATCAACTACCGCTACTCGACGCAAGCCATGCTGGCGGGAATCAAACCGCCGGTACAGTGGCCGTTGAGCGATGCCGCGCGGGCCTTGCAGTTCGTGCGCAGCAAGGCGGGCGAGTGGAACCTGGACAAGAAGCGGATCGGGGCCACAGGCGGCTCGGCGGGCGCATGTTCCAGCCTATGGCTCGCGTTGCACGACGACATGGCCGACCCGCAGAGCGACGACCCGGTCGCCCGCGAGTCAACTCGCTTGTGGTGCGCCGCCGTGATCGGCGCCCAGACCTCGCTCGATCCGAAACAACTGAAGGAATGGACGCCCAACAGCCGTTACGGCGGACACGCGTTTGGCTTTATGCCCGACCCGAAGGACAACAAGACGCGCGACACGCAGTTCGCGGAGTTCCTCGCCGCGCGGGAATCGGTTTTGCCCTGGATCAAAGAGTACTCGCCCTACGAACACGTCACCGCGGACGACCCGCCGATCTACATGATCTACTCGGCCCCGCCCGCGCTGGGCCAGGAACAAAAGGACCCGACGCACACGGCGAACTACGGCGTGAAACTCCAGGAGCGGCTGCGCAGCGCGGGCGTCGATTGCGAACTGGTCTATCCCGGCGCGCCCGACGTCACGCACCCGAAGGTCGAGGACTACCTGATCGACAAACTCACAGAAGCAAAACGCTAGATGGTCTTGTGTGATTCTGGGATCGATGTTCATGTTCGGCGCAGGTCTCCCGACCTCATGTTCGGCGCAGGTCTCCCGACCTCATGTTCGGCGCAGGTCTCCCGACCTCGCCGAAACCGCCGACCGCAGGTCTCCACGACCTCATGTTCGGCGCAGGTCTCCCGACCTCGCCGAAACCGCCGACCGCAGGT
>CAYPGE010000072.1:0-4255 GCA_964409865.1 uncultured Pirellulaceae bacterium | reverse complement strand
CTCCACGACGGTTTTGGGAGACCTGCGGTCGGGAGACCGCAGCACAACCGGCGTCCGCGCAGTTCCGGCACGGCCAACTGCCCGATCCCCGCACGAATTCCTGCCCGAACTGCGAGCACTTGTTCCGGCCTGCTTTGGGAGCACGTGATGGCTGAAAACCGGTTCACTGTCTTCGTAGGATCGTTGCTGGCGATGCTGCTCGTTCTCCTGTTCTTGTCGCCGCCGGGCCATGCTGAGCCGGCTTCGGACCGCGTCGAGTTGCTGCCCACGCCGAAACAGGTGCGTTGGGGCGACGGCCAGCCGGTGCTGGTGGCTCGGCCGGGCGAAGACGCCGCGGCGGCTTGCATCGTGGCCGGGCCGCAAGCAGGGCACGCGGCCGAGGTTCTGGCGGCACGGCTGCAGGCGCCGATCGCTCGCAGCGCGCCGCCGGGGTGCCTGCCGATCGTGCTCCAGGTCGATGCGAGCGCGGAGTTCGCCGCACAACTGGGACGCGACTCGCGTCCGGAAGCCTATCGACTGGAGATCAGCCCCACGGCAGTGAAGGCCATCGGCACCGAACCCGAGGGACTGATCCGTGCGGCAGCGACGCTCCTGCAACTCCTGCAAGTGGCCGACGGACGGGTCTGTGTGCCGTTGGCGGAGATTACCGACTGGCCCGACGTCCGCTATCGGTGCGCCTCCGACTGGCTGGTCAATGTCGAGGCCAACCGCTGGAGCTACGACTGGGGCGACGGGCGGAAGAAGTATCAGGCCCGCGTCGAGCGGATGCTGGATTTCTGTTTTCAGTACAAGATCAACATGGTCTGGTTCGACGGCTTCGGCTGGAACGTCGAGCGCACGCCGGATTATGCCGATCTGATGCGCCATTGCACGCGAGCGGCGCGCCGGCGGGGCATCCGGCTGGTGTTCGCCGGTTATGGCGGAGGTTATGGCACGTCGTACCAGAAGAGCGAGATCTACCGCTGCGGCTACTTCGGCCAGACGTTCCTGAACCGGCGTCCGTGGCCCGACGGTCCCGAATATCCCTGCCGCGGCATGGAGCACATCGAGCAAAGCCGGCGCTACGGCACCTGCCTGTCGAACCAAGACTTGGCCGCGGCGAAGATCGCGGAGCTGAAACGCTTCGTGGCGGCGGTCGAGCCGGGGTTCCTGTACATCCACGACATCGACACGGGTTCCTGGCGCGAGAGCGCCAGTTCGTGGAAGCTGCGCTGCGAGGCCTGCCGGCAGCGCTGGCCCAGCGACGATCTGGCCGGCCCGCAGGGCCAGGCCGGCGCGCTGGCGGAGTGGTTCGGCCGGGTCCGCAGCGCGCTGGACGGCGTGACGACCGAAGGCGGCTATCGCGCGGCCGACGACCTGACGCTGATCTTCGTCTCGCCGCTGTACACGGTCTATTACGAGAAAACGCCCGCCGACGTCTGGCAACGCGAGGTGGAGTACTTCTGCGCCTTGGGCCGGCTGTTCGGATCGGCACGCAACGTGGAGATCGGTTTGCGCGAGCAGTTCTACGCACCGGACGGCAGCACGAAGATCGCCCAATTGCGCAGCGCGATGGACCGCGCGGGTGCCCGCCTGGGACTGCACGTCATCGCCTTCGGCGGCGGGGATCACTACCAGAGCGACGATCTGGTCAATATCTCCGGCGCCATGACGCCGTTTTATCAAGGCGCCGAGTCGATCTGCTTGTCGAACGGAGGTGTACACGAAGAGCCCGTCCAGGTGCTGAACGCCGAGTTCCTCTGGAACGGCAGTGCCGGCGGCTATCGCCCCGCGCCGCCCGACGAAGCTTCGGCCGCGGAGCTGTTCCGTCGCATGACTCGTGGCCTCTGCCGGCCGCCCGAACTGTTCGCGCCCGGCCAGCTGTTCCAGCGCATCTGCCATCGCCTGTGGGGACCGGCCGCGGGGCAAGCCATGTACTTGGCCTATACGGTCCCTGGCGAATCAGGCGACGGGCCGGTCAGCCGCGTGTGGTGGAGCGTCACCTCGTGCCTGGCACGACTGCGAGCCCAGCCGACGGCGCATGCCATCGACTGGAACCAGGAACATGCCCGCTGGCTGCGGCGTTTGACGCACACGCGCCAGGCCTTGGCCCACGCCCAGGAGGCCGCCCGTTTGTGCGACCAGGAGGACGTGCGGTGGTTTGCCCAATCGCTCGATATCGGCTCCCGGTTTGCGGAGGCGATGGTCGACGCCCTGCAGTTGCGGGTGCAAGACGATCCCGCGGTGCGCGCTGGCCTGCTCAAAACGCTGCAAGACCTGGAAAAACACATCGCCACCGTCACCCCGCTGGAGAAAACCGACATCCTAGGCGGCGATCCCGGCTGCTGGCTGGAGTCGATCGCCCACCTGCGCGTGTTGTGTTCCTCCGGCAAGACCACCGAGCTGCCAACGCGGCGATGATCGGTCCATGACTCAGCCCGATACCAACCTACGTCTTCCATTTGTTGGCAGGAGTTACGCGATGTATCGTTGTCTGCACAAGATATTGCTGGGCATGGTGATTTTCGGCCTGAGTTGTCTGGCCCGCTGGGCGGTTGCCCAAGCGGCCGAGGAGCCGAACGTGCCGGCCGGCGCTGCGGCGGCGGCCGTCCGCGACTGGGGGGCCAAGGGCGACGGCCAGGCCGACGACACGGCGGCCCTCCAACAAGCGGCCGACCGCGGCGGCGAAATCCGCTTCGTCCGCGGCACCTACCGCATCACGCAGCCGATCGTCATCGACCTGGACTGCGTCGGCACCACGTCGGTTGTGGGCGAGGGCACGGCCACGATCGTGATGGCCGGGCCGGGGCCGGCGCTGAAGTTCATCGGCACGCACGGCGGCACCGCGGATCCGAACAGCGTCAAGGACAACGTCTGGCAGCGGCAGCGCAACCCGATGATCGACGGCCTGGAGATCGTCGGCGAGCATCCGGAGGCGATCGGCCTGTGGCTGGAAGGCACGATGCAGCCGATCGTCACCCGGCTGGCCGTGCGCAAGGCGCTGCACGGCGTATACCTGACGGGGCGCAGCCGCAACGTGATTGTCAGCCAGTGCCACCTGTACGACAACCGCGGCGTGGGGTTGTACCTGGACAAACTGGACCTGCACCAGGTGAACGTCACCAATTGCCACATCAGCTACAACGGCGGCGGGGGAATCGTGGTCCGCGGCAGTTCGGTCCGCAACCTGCAGATCGGCAGCTGCGACATCGAGGCCAACATGGCGGCCGACGGACCTCCGGCCGCGAACGTGCTGCTGGACTGCACCGAGGAACGCTCGTCGGTCCGCGAAGGAGCGATCGTCGGCTGTACGCTCCAGCACAGCGGCTCGGCCCCCGATTCGGCCAACATCTGCTTCCTGGGCCGCAGCGCGGCGGAACCGCAGAAGGTCGGCTTCTTCTCGATCTCCGGCAATCAAATCAGCGACACCTGCGTGAACGTGCACCTCGTTCACGCCCGCGGCGTGAGCATCACCGGGAACACGTTTTTCCTCGGCCACCAACACAACTTGCTGGTCGAGGACGGCTCGCAGATCGTGGTCGGGGCCAATCTGTTCGACCGCAATCCCGACTACCCGCCCGGCAGCCGCGACGGCCTGGTGCTGACGGATTGCCAAGACTGTACGCTCAGCGGCTTTCAGGTCTACAATACTCTGGCCGACGAAGGGGCCCTGGTCCTGCGGCGCTGTCGGCGGGTCAACATGACCGGGTGTACGATCCTGGACTGCGACGCCTGCGGGCTGCTGCTGGACGATGTCCACAGCGTGCGTGTCTCCGGGTGCCTCGTCCGCGACGATCGTCCTGCCGAGGCCCGGCCCGTTGCTCTGCGGCTCACCGCCGGACGGGAGAACATGATCGTCGACAATCTGCTGTCCGGCCAGACGGACATCGCGCCGGGCAGCGGAATGGTTCGGGGCAATTACGCGGCGGAAAAGGAGTAACCAGACCATGTTCACGACTTTCGCCCTGTTGCTGGTCTCGTTGTCCGCGGTCGGCAGAGCCGACGCCTCGGCCGCTGCGCGCCCCAATCTCCTGTTGATTCTTGCCGACGACCTGGGCTACGGCGACGTGAGCTGCTACAACGACCGGGCCAAGGTCTCCACGCCTCACATCGACCGTCTGGCGCGCGAGGGGATGCGGTTCGTTGATGCCCACAGCCCGGCCACGGTTTGCACGCCCACACGCTACAGCCTGATGACGGGGCAAATGGCCTTCCGCGTCCCGCGCGGGGGCACGGTCTTTACGGGCGTCGGCGGCCCGTCGCTCATTTCGCCGGG
>CAYPGE010000071.1:0-26773 GCA_964409865.1 uncultured Pirellulaceae bacterium | reverse complement strand
GGTTCCACGATTACCGACGGCAAGTACTCGGTTCCTGCAGACAAAGGACTCCCGCCGGGCAAGTACACTGTCCGTATCAGTGCTGCTCAAGACGCAGGGGCGGCGCCGGCGGGACCGCCGGGCCCGGAATCGATGACGCAGCAGGCGAAGGCCTTGATTCCTCCGCAGTACAACGTCGAAAGCACGCTGAGTGCCGACGTCACGGAGGACGGCAACAACGTATTCGACTTTGATCTGAAATGACCAAAGCAGCGTTCGAGAAACAACTGTCCAGTGTTTCTTGCTGATCATCACACGGAGTGTGATGGCTACTCTGACGGGGCGACAGTTATTTCTCGAATGCTGCTAAATGAGTTTACTGGGGGTTTGGGGGGGACTTTTTTGATCTTTTCTCTCATCTTGGATCGGGGGTATGCCATGTCACGTCGCAGTCGCATCGGATTCACGTTGGTCGAGTTATTGGTGGTGATTGCCATCATCGGAATCTTGGTGGCCCTGCTGCTGCCAGCCATCCAGGCGGCCCGCGAGGCCGCACGGCGAACTCAGTGCGTCAACAACCTGAAACAAATTGGGGTCGGGATGCACAACCATCATGACACGCTGAAGAGTTTTCCTCCCGGCATGGGGCCCTACGGCTGCTGTTGGGGAACTTGGCAAGTTCTCATTCTGCGTTACATGGAACAGGGCATCATGACCGACGAATACATCAATTGGGGCGGCAACGATACGACGGTCGTGCAAGTGGGCGGAACGACGTACACGGGCACTCGATACGGCGCCGCTCCAAACACGACGAACGTGACGACCAAGCGGTTCGCTTCGTTCACGTGTCCCAGCGACCGGCCCAACGCGCCGATCGGCGGCATCACCAGTCACAACTATGCCGTGAACTTCGGCAACACGGACTACGGCCGGACGGCGAACTTGAACGGCGTCGTCCACCGCGGCGGGCCGTTTTCGATTGCCAAGTACACCGCCGAGCCGTTCAAGGGCAAGGTGATGGCCGACATCATCGACGGCACCAGCAATACGATGATGGTCGGCGAGGTGCTGCAAGGGACGGGGTCCGACCTGCGCGGGTTCACCTGGTGGGCCGACGCGTGCCAGTTCACCACCTACCTGCCACCAAACAGCCGGTTGCCCGACCGGATTTATACGGCCGGCTACTGCGTCAACCTGCCGGACTTGAATTTGCCCTGCGCCGTCTCCGACGCCACCAACCCGACCATGTTCGCGTCTCGCAGCCGGCATCCGGGCGGGGTGCAAGTGGTGATGTGCGACGGGGCGACTCGCTTCGTATCCGACTCCATCGACCTGGCCGCGTGGCGTGCCGTGAGCACCACCGAGGGCATGGAGACGGACTCGATACCGTAGTCATGGCTTGCCAGAAGCCCGGCTCGTTCAGAAGGCCGGGCTTCTTTTCTTGATCGTCTTCCTCAAGCGGCCCTACTGGCTCCCGGCTCCGCGGACTTGCATCCGCAAGCCGTACAGGCTGCGGCTGGCCGTGATGAACAGCGTCCGGTGATCGGCGCCCCCGAAGCAGACGTTGGCGGTCCAGCCCTCCGGAACCGGGATCTGCTCGATCTGCTTGCCCGCCGCATCGAACACCGTCACGCCCTTGCCGGTCAGGTAAACGTTGCCGCGGTCGTCGATGGTCATCCCGTCGGAGCCCATCTCGCAGAAGAGCGTTTTGTCCGTCAACGTGCCATCGGGCTGGATGGAGTAGACGTAGGTCTTCTTGGCGCCAATATCGGCGACGTACAGTTTCTGACCGCCGGGAGTGCCGATGAGACCGTTGGGCTGCGTCAAGTCGTCCGCCACTCGGACCAGTTTCTTACGATCGGGCGACAGGTAGTAGACGGCGACGTCCTGTTCTTTGGGACCGCGGTTCCAGTAGGCTCGCTTGTAGAACGGGTCGCTGAAGTAGATCCCGCCGTCTGGCCTGATCCAGAGGTCGTTGGGGCCGTTGAAGAGCTTGCCCTCGTAGTCCTTCACGACCGCGGTGTGCTTTCCCTGCGGGTCGATGCGCCAGAGTTCGTTCTTCTCGTCCGCACAGGCCCACAGCTGTCCCTGGCTGTCAAAAAAAAGTCCGTTCGAGCGGCCGCAAGGCTCCAGAAACGTCGACAGTTTGCCATCCGTGCTCCACTTCAGGATGCGATCGTTCGGCTGATCGGTAAAGTACACGTTGCCGGCCGCGTCGGCTGCGGGGCCTTCCGTGAACTTGAACCCGTCAGCCAGCTTCTCGACCGTCGCTCCCGGCGCGATGATGCCGCTGTCTGCGGCGATCGCCGAGAGCGAAGCCGACAGCAGCAAGATGGCAAAAACACGGGCGATTTGAAGTGCTACGTAAACTCGGCGAGTTGTGCGGCAGTTGCGATACATGGCGGCGTCTCCTTAATGGGACCGAAAAAAGGGCCACGGGGTTTTGGGGCGTCAGAGCCAAGACAAACTGTCCGTTAGTCTCCCTGCACGGCGCCCGTCACGCAAGATGCCCGCCGCATGACAAGCGGCCACGCGGGAAGCACGACTTCTTGGCGTCGTCCCGAGTGTCGCGTATCATAGGGGCATCCGTTGCTGGAGGAATTCCGCATGCCCCGAAAACGTCCAACATCCGCCAACCGCGTTGCTCCGCCGAAGGCCGCGCTGCCCGAGTTTTTCACGCCGGAGCATCTGGAGCGGCGGCGGCGGGCGATGGCTCAGTACGCAGACGCTTGCCAGGGGCTGGATGACCTGGACCCCACGTGTGCGGCCGGTCATGCGTACGGCGTGCGCAAGAGCGCGTGGCTGACGGCGAACTACCGCAGCATCCATCGGAAGCAAGCCATGAATATCGGTCCGCAGGAAGTCATCGACGTGCTCGTGGCGGCGGGAGTGAAAAACTGGGTCCTGATGGGACTGCACGGTTCCGTCGGCTACCTGACGCAGCCGCGTGCCACGCAAGACGTGGACGTGATGATCCCGTACAGCGAACGGAAACGGGCGGTCAAGGCGATCCGCAGCGCCTGGCCGAACCTGATCGTCCGCGAACTGTCGCAGGTGGTCCGGTTCCTCGACCCGGCCGATCTCGGCCCGGACGGCAAGCCCAAGGCGGTCATCGACCTGATGCAACCCTGGGGCAAGTTCCAGCAGACGATCCTGAAGCAGCACGTCCTGATCGACGAGGAAACCCAGCACCGCATTCCCACCTTGGAGGCTGCGCTGGTGGCCAAGTACGCGGCCATGGTGTCCCCGCATCGGGACCGGGAAAAGCGGGAGTACGATGCGGGCGATTTCCGCCGCATGGTCCGCGGCAACTACGACCGCATCCGCCGCGACGAACTGCGCCGCTTGGCGGACGAGGTCTGGGAGGGCGCCGGTGCCGAAATCGACCAGTTCTTGGAGACGGCTCTCAGCGATGAACCGTTCCCGATGTGAGCATTCTGGGACGGGGGATTCTCTGCAACGAAGAGGTGTTCGTGACAAGTCGCTCAAGTTCAACTCGCCGCTCCCTCAGTAGCAGCCACGCTCCGCGTGCCGTCCGCCAGCCAAGGCATGCAGAGCGTGCCTCTTGCCCGGAAGGGGCCATGACCGAACCCAAACCCGTCGGCGGCGGACGGCACGCGGAGCGTGCCTGCTACTCTGTCTTGGCACCCGTTGGCGGCGGACGGCACGCGGAGCGTGCCTGCTACTTTATCTTGGCAGTCGTCGTCGCGACGGCGCTCTGGGCCGCAGAAACCGGCAGCGGTGATTACTGGACGCACCGCGACGCCCTGGACACCGCCTACGCCGCGCGGCTGAAGGGATTGGCCAATCGATGCGCGCAATTGCAACTGGACGAGGCGGCCAAGACCGCGCACCAGGCGGCGATTCCGCGCGACCCGCGCCGCCAGTACATCTTCTTGCCCGCGGAATCGGATCCGGCCAAGCCGCCCGCGGACGCTCCGCAGATCGTCCAGCAATGGTACGCCAAGTTCACCGCCTACCGCCACGAGCACGCGGAAGCCCTGTTCCAGCTGGCCCGCAGCGAACTGGACGCCGGGCGCCCCACGCGCGCCTACCAGTTGTTGCACGAGGTGCTGCACGCCGACCCGGACCACGAGCGAGTACGCGGAATTCTCGGCTATCGCCTCGACAACGGCCGCTGGCGCAAGCCGGAGTCCGTGGTCCGAAGTCGCCAAGTTCCCATCGCCAACGCGGAACTTGGCTTCAACGCCGGCCGGCATTGGACGATCGAATCGGAGCATTTTCGCGTGACCACCAATCACAGCGAGGATGCCGGACGGCAATTGATCGAGAGGCTCGAAGAGTTGCACGAGGTTTGGCAGCAGTTGTTCTTTGAACGTTGGAGCAGCGCGGCTGTCTTGAGGCGGCGGTTCGAGAGCCAGGTGCCGGCGGATCGCAGCACCAATCGGCATCGCGTCCTGCTGTTCCGCAACCGCGACGAGTACCTGGCGCGGCTGCAGCGACTGGAGCCGCAGATCGAACTCACCATAGGCTACTATCTGGAAACGCAGAAATCGGCGTATTTCTACGTGGGCGATGAGCCCCACGACGACGTGTGCTTCCACGAAGTAACTCACCAGCTGTTCTCCGAAACGGGACGCGTCCCTCCGGGCGTGGGCTTGGCGGCCAACTACTGGATCGTCGAGGGCGTGGCCATGTACATGGAATCGCTCCGCAAGCGACACGGCTACTACACGGCCGGCGGCATCGACGCTGACCGGCTGCAGTACGCCCGCTATCGCACGTTGAACGAGGGATCCTACCTGCCGCTGGAACAGCTCGCCGCGCTCGGCCGCCGGGCCCTGCAGCAGCGCGACGACATACGAATCCTGTACAGCCAGGCCGCGGGTCTGGCCGCCTTCTTGATGGACTACGACCGAGGCCGGTACCGGCCGCTGTTGGCGGACTACCTGCAAGCCGTCTACCAGGGCCGCGACACCGCGCGGACGCTGGCGACGCTGGCCGCCGTCCCGCTGGCCGATCTGGACCGGCAGTACCGGGAGTTCCTGAACGTGACCGACGAGGACCTGGTATGGCTGCCATGGACGCCCGAGTCGCAGAGCTTGTCGCTGGGTCGGACGGCGGTCACGGATGAGGGACTGAAATTCGCCGCCGGCTTGACCCAGTTGCATTGGCTCGACGTGGCGTACACCGCGGTGGGCGACGCGGGCCTGGCTCATGTCCAGCCGGCCAAGCGACTGAACCATCTGATCGCCGAGCACACGCGCATCACCGACGCCGCGTTGGAGACGATCGCCGGCTTTCGCGAATTGGAAATCCTGGACCTGACCGGCACGCAAATCACCGACGACGGCCTGCGGGATCTGGCATCCCTGTCCCAGCTTCGCCAACTTTGGCTCGGCCAGACCGCGGTCACCGACGCCGGCCTGGAGCATCTGAAGGGACTGACGAACCTGGAAATGCTCGACGTCAGCGGAACCCAGGTCACCGTGGAAGGTTTTCAACGCCTGAAGCAAGCGCTGCCGCGACTGAAGACCGAGGCGGCGGCAGCCAAGTAGCGCGGTGGAAGGGGGGCAGACGCAAGCTGGGAGCTTGCGCCACGGAAAAACCGGACGGCGATTTCTCGAACGGTGCCTGGCCGACTTCGCCGGAACCTGAAACCCTAATCTTTCACCTAATCTTTCACTTAATCTCTTCCTACTGCCTTGGAGCCGGGGGAGATTAGGTGAAAGATTAAGAGAAAGATTAGGTGAAAGATTAGGAGCCTGTGCCTTCCACAGGTTTCAATTCTTTCACCCGCAGGTTGCGGAACTCGACGCGTGCCCCGTGACCGAGGAAGCCCAGCGGGCCGCTGGTCCGTTTGGCCAGAGCTTCCTGGCCGGGGACGGTGGCCAGATCGACGTCGACGATGACCACGCCGTTGACGGACACTTTCCAGTGGCTGCCTTGGCACATGATCTCTTCGGTGTTCCACTGGCCCGCCGGTTTGGTGTGCCCGCGTTTGGCCGGTACGCAGCAATAGATGGACCCGTGGTACTGGCAGGGCTTGATGTTCTTGTACTGCGGCGCGTCGTCATCCAGGACCTGGATCTCGTGGCCACGCACGGAAATGCCGTTGTTGCCGCCCGGTTCCAGGCGATAGTCAAAGCGGAACACAAAGTCGCCGAACTGCTTGACCGTCAGCAGCCTTCCGCCGCCCCGTTTCTGGCACACCAACACGCCGTCCTCGCACGTGTAGCCGTCGGTCGCGCCGCGCCAGCCGTCCAGCGTCCGGCCGTCGAAAATGCTGACAAAACCATCGCTCAGTTCCTCCGCCGTCGGGCCGGTCGCCGCCGGCTGCGGCTTCTCCGCCTCCGCCCCGTAAACGCTGCCGGCCACGAAGAAACACACCAGTAGGAAAACGATGCTCGAACGCATGAGAGAGATCCTCCATTGATTGGAATGTTCTTGTTTCGAAGCTGCCTCGCGTTCGCGATTCAGCGCAGTGTCTGGCGGTACTCGTCGCACCGCCCGCGGAGTCCGTCCAGGACCGCGGCCTGGGCCGGGTCGCCGGCCAGGTTCTTGAGTTCCTGCGGGTCAGCGGCCAAGTTGAACAGCTGCTCGTAGGGCGGCGTGAAATCGGTGTAGCGGGTGTACTTCCACTGCTTCGTCCGCACGCCCTCGGTCTTGGGAATCCGGTGTTGCGGCGGATGGGCGTAGGTGTGCTCGTAGTACCAATCTTCGCGCCACGTCACGCCCTCGCCTCGCACCAGCGGGCCCAGGTCGCGGCCTTGCATCGTGTCGGGAATGGGAACGCCGGCCAAGCCGAGCATCGTGGGTGCCAAGTCGATGCTCAACGCCATCTCCTCACACCGCTGCCCTCGCCGCGACGGCGGCAGTCGCGGGTCCCGGACGATCAGCGGTACGCGGATCGACTCTTCGTACATCAACCACTTGCCGGTCAACCCGTGGGCGCCCTGGAATTCACCGTTGTCCGAAGTGAAAATCACGACCGTGTCCCGGTCGAAGCCGTGTTCTCGCAAGGCATCCATGATCCGCCCCACGGCAATGTCCGCGCGCGTGATCAGACGATAGTCGGTGCGGATCCATTGCTGGTACTGTTCCGGCTTCTGCAGCCACCGGCGCCCGGTGCCGCCGCTGAGCGAATCCTGGATGAAATCGGGCAGCGAGTCGAATGCCTCCTGCGTAAACGTGGCCGGCGGCGGGATCGTGGCATCCGCATAGATGTCGGGCACGTCCGGGTCGAAATAGTTCCACGGGCCGTGAGGCTCTTTCAGTGCCACGGTCAGGCAGAACGGCCGGTCCGCCGGACTGTGCCGGAAAAACTCGACCGCCTTCTCGGTCATGACCGTGGTCAGGTAGCGCACCTGGCCGTTTTCCGTTTGTCGAAAGTCGATCGTCTGCGGGAACCCGTACCAGAAATCGAATTGGTCGGCGGGCAGCGACAGGTGCCGGATGTCCGCCTTCGGCCAGCCGATCGCGAACTTGCCCAAATACCCGGTGCGATAGCCCGCCTGTTTCAAGAGCATCGGGTACGTCTTGGCGAACGCCTCGGCCGACAGCGGCTTTTGAAAATCCTCAATCCCGTGCCGGCGCATGTGCTGGCCAGTAAGGATGGTGGCCCGGTTGCACGCGCAAATCGACGTCGTCACAAACGCATTGGTGAACAACACGCCTTCCGCCGCCAGCCGATCCATATTGGGCGTCTGGATGTGACGATTCCCCATACAGCCCAGGCCGACCTGCGGTTGGTCATCCGTCAGAAAAAAGACGATGTTCGGGCGTTTGCCGTCCGCGGCGTCCGCCGACAACGCCGCCGCGGAGGTGAAAACGGACGCGAGGAGCAGGGACACGAACATCGGGAGTCTCGATACGCACATGGATTACTCCTTTATCAACGGTGGCCGAAGTAACTTCCCGAAACTCGATCCGAATCGGTGATCACTACAGAAAAAGCGGAGCAAGGCCGACAGAAAGATGGCGTGACAGAAAAATGAGACGAGAGGACGGATAGGGGACGAAGTTTAAGATTACGTTCCCGAATGCGAATTCTCCGTTTCTTTGTTCTTCTGTCACCTCATTTTTCTGTCAGCAATTTCTTCGTTTCTTCATTTTTCTGTCACCTTATTTTTCTGTCAGCGGTTCCGAATCTTTCTCCATGAACCGGGAAGTCATTTCGATCCGCGTTGCGATCTTGAACGTCCGCTGCCTAGGGCATCCTAGCGTACAGAAGATATGGACTCAAGGCCGGACAAGTTTGGTAGTGACGGCGAGAGGCCGGGGATCGGCGCGAGGCTGCTTATGAGGATGATCCCGCGGCAGCCGCAACGGCGACTGGCAGATCCGCGTTGCAGCTTGTACACTGGTTTTTCGGTTTTTTGGGGCCAGACGGCATTCTTTGAGGAACCTGCAGGTTTGGAGATCGGGAGACATGAGGGTAATCCATCGCCTATCCATCGTCGTGATCGGAATCCTCTTGGCACCTTGGGCCTTGCCCTTTGCTGAGACGACGTCGCGAGCATTCGGCGGCGAACCAGGACAGGGCGACCTGTTGCGGTTCCTGCCCAACGACGGCAACTCCGTGTACAAGGCCACGGGGCTGCTGCGCCAGTGGCCGCCGGAAGGGCCGAAGATGCTGTGGCAAGCGGATGTCGGGTGGGGCAAGAGCGCAGTCGTGGAGGCGAACGGACTGGCGTTTACCGCTGCCGAGACCGACGAGAAGCAGTGGGCGGTGTGCCTGGATCCGGCCACCGGGGTCACCCGCTGGAAGCACCTGCTGTTGCCCAAGCCGAACCGGCATTTCCAGTGGGGGCCGACCACCTCGCCGGTGATCGACGAGGACCGCGTGATCTTCATTCCCTATGCCATCTACGAGAAAGATGTCTGGGAAATGCGCTGCCCGATCGCGTGCCTGAAGACGGACGGCACCGAACTGTGGCGGGCCGACGAGACGTTCTGGGCCACGGAGGCTTCCACGCCGCTGATCGCCGGAGACACGCTGTACGTCGGGGCCGATAACCCGCAGCGGGTGGTGCTGGTGGCACTGGACAAGCGGACCGGAGCCCTGCGCTGGTCGACCGTCGTGGAATCGGACGCGCGCAGCGAACTGGGCGCTCCGGCGTCGCTGACGTATCAGGTCGTGGACGGCATCCCGCAGGTGATCGTGGCGACTTATGGGACCCGCGAATTGCTGGGCGTCCACGCGGAAACCGGCGAGATCATGTGGCGCTGCCCCTATCAGGCCGCAATCCATATCGGTCTGGTCAGTACGCCCGTGGCTGTGGGCTCGCGGCTGTTCGTTTGCGGCGGAGAGGGCAAGGGCCGCAACTTCTCCGCGTGCCTGCAGATGCGAGCCGAAAACGGAAAGATCACTTGCCGGGAACTGTACCGCAGCAGCGAACTGCAGACGAACATGTACAACACGGTCGCCGTCTATCAAGACGCCGTGTTTGGCTTCGGCGGCGGGGCCAAAGCGGGCTTCCTGCACTGCACCGATTTCCATGACGGCCGCCTGCTGTGGAAAGTGGAAAATGAGGAGTGGACCAAGGACCAGAACCTGGTGATCGCGGATGGCTTGATCTTTGCCCTCACCAAGAACGGCGACCTGGTGATGGCCGAAGCCAGTCGCAAGGAGTATCGGGAACTGGCCCGCACGCGAGTGCCGATCGAACTGGGCCGCCCCCAACAGCCGACCATCGCCAACGGCCGCATGTACATCCGGGGCGAACAGTCGGTCGTTTGCTATCAGGTCGCCAAGTAATGAGAGGAGAACATCATGTCGTCACCAAAGAAAAACACCACTTGCGGCTGTTCCTCATCGTCTTGCGGCCCCCAGGCCACCCGACGCGATTTCCTGGAACTGATGGGGGCGACGGCGGCGGTCACGTGCCTGACCGCCGGGCCGGCCGTGGCCGGACCTTTTGAAGCCAAGGATTTTGCGAAACTGGTGCCGGCCGACAAGCGGCTGACTGCCGAGTGGGTCCAGTCGCTCACGGCGCGAGGCGAGCCGGCGGTCTATCGCGTGCCGGAACTGGACAAGATCGGCATGCCCGTCGGCGGCATCTGTGCCGGGCAACTGTACCTGGGCGGCGACGGCAAGCTGTGGCATTGGGACATCTTCAACCGGCACATCGGCACGGGCGCGGATCACTACGCTCATCCGCTGACGCCCGCCTCGCCGCTGGATCAGGGCTTCGCGCTGCTGGTCGCGGCGGGCGAGCAGACGCAAGTCCGGGCGCTGGACCGCACCGGCTGGAGCGAGATCTCGTTTCGTGGCGAGTACCCGATCGGCCGCGTCGAGTACCGGGATCCGCAGTGCCCGGCGAGCGTGACGCTGGAAGCGTTCTCGCCGTTCGTCCCGCTGAACACCGACGATTCTTCGCTCCCGGCGACCGTGGTGCAATTCACGGTCAAGAACAACGGGCCCGCCAAGATCGAAGCCGAACTGGCCGGCTGGCTGGAGAACGCCGTGTGCCTGCACAGCGCACCGCTCCAAAACGGTTCTCGCCGCAACCGCGTGGTCCGCAACGAGCGATTGACTTTCTTGGAGTGCAGTGCCGAACCGCCGCCGCCCGTCAAGGAGCCGGAGCCCCGCCCGGACATCGCGTTCGAGGACTTTGAAAAGGAAACCTACGAGGGCTGGCAGGCGACGGGCACTGCGTTCGGCGCGGGGCCCATCGAGAAGGCGAAGATTCCGAACTACCAGGGCGACGTCGGTTCGCAAGGCAAACGCCTGGTGAACACGCACAACACCCGTCAAGGCGAAGACGTCGGCGGCGGCGACGCGCACGTCGGGACGCTGACCAGCCGGGCGTTTGTGATCGAACGGAATTACATCAACTTCCTGATCGGCGGCGGAGCCCACGCGGGTCGCACGTGCATGAATTTGATCGTCGAGGACAAAGCCGTCGCCAGCGCCACCGGAGCGAACGACAACCGCATGGGGGCCAAGAGCTGGGACGTGCGCCGCTGGCTGGGCAAGACGGCGCGGCTGCAAATCGTCGACGACGAGCGCGGCGGCTGGGGGAACGTCGGCGTAGACGACATTGTGTTCAGCGACAAACCGCGGGTGGCAGCCGGCCCGCTGCAGGACGAAGCGAATTTCGGCACGATGGGCCTGGCGCTGCTCGATCCGCAGCCCGGCGACGTCGCCACCACGTCGCTGGCCGATTCGCAACTGCCGCAGGGCATCTTTACGCGCAGCCCGGCCGGCTCCGACGCTCCCGCCACCAAGCCGTTCGAGCAGAAACTGGCGGGCTCTTTGACCCGGAAGCTGACGCTGAATCCCGGTCAATCGGCGACGGCGACCTTCCTCGTGACCTGGCATTTCCCGAACCTCAAGCTGAACGAAAAGTTCGGCTTGACCGGCCGCTACTACGCCCAGCGGTTCCCGTCGGCGCTGGCCGTGGCCGAGCACCTGGCAGCCAACTTCGACGCGCTATGCCAGCAGACGCGGCTGTGGCGCGACACCTGGTACGACTCGACGCTGCCCTACTGGTTCCTGGACCGCACGTTCGCCAACGCTTCGACGCTGGCCACCTCGACGTGTTTCCGGCTGGCCAGCGGCCGCTTCTGGGCTTGGGAAGGCGTCGGCTGCTGTGCCGGCACCTGCGGACACGTTTGGCATTACGCCCACGCGATGGGGCGTCTGTTTCCGGAACTGGAACGGATTCTCCGCGAGCGGGTCGACTTTGGCATCGCCCAGCGCGAGGACGGGGCCATCTTGTTCCGCGGCGAATTCAATAACTTTCCCGCGGTCGATGGCCAAGCGGGCGCCATCCTGCGGACGTACCGCGAGCACCAGATGTCGCCGGACGATGCGTTCCTGCGACGTGTCTGGCCCGGTGTGAGAAAGGCGTTGGAGTACCTGATCCGCGAAGACGCCAACGGCGACGGGCTGATCGAGGGCAAGCAGCACAACACGCTGGACGCCGACTGGTACGGCCCCGTGGCCTGGCTCAGCTCGCTGTACCTGGCCGCGCTCCGCTCCGGCGAACAGATGGCGCGCGAGGTGGGCGAGGATGCGTTCGCCGAGCAATGCCAACAGATCTTCGACAAGGGCCAGGCCGCGATCGTCGAGCAGTTGTTCGACGGCGAGTACTTCATCAACCGCGCCGACCCGCAGCATCCCGAAGCGATCAATTCCGGCACCGGCTGCCATATCGATCAGGTGTTCGGGCAGAGTTGGGCGTATCAAGTGGGCTTGGGCCGCGTGTTGCCGGAGAAGGAGACGCAGGCCGCCCTGCAGTCGCTGTGGCGCTACAACTTTACGCCCGACGTCGGCCCGTACCGCGAGGCGAACAAGCCCGGCCGCTGGTACGCCATGCCCGGCGAAGGCGGCCTGCTGATGTGTACGTTCCCGCGTACCGATTGGGATTACGACAAGGCCAAGGGCAAAGGCCCCAACTGGGCCGCCGGCTATTTCAACGAGTGCATGAACGGCTTCGAGTACCAGGTGGCCGGCCACATGATCTGGGAGGGCCTGCTGACCGAAGGCTTGGCCGTCACCCGCATGGTCCACGACCGCTACCACGCCGCCCGGCGCAACCCGTGGAACGAAGTCGAATGCGGGGACCACTACGCCAGGTCGATGGCCAGCTACGGCGTGTACCTGGCCGCCTGCGGCTACGAGTACCACGGCCCGCAAGGCCATCTGGCCTTCGCCCCGCGTCTGACGCCGGAGGACTTCCGCGCAGCGTTCACCACCGCCGAGGGCTGGGGCACGTTCACGCAGAAACGCGAAGGCGGCAAGCAGACGGACACGATCGAGTTGAAATCGGGCCGGCTGAGCCTGCATTCGCTGGAGTTTGCCGTGCCGGATAACACGCGTCCTACGCAGGTGACCGTGACCGCCGCCGGACAATCGTTAACGGTCACGGTCGAGGTGAAATCCGGCCGCGTGCGGATCGCGCTGGCCGCGCCCGTCGTGCTCGCGGCCGGCCAGTCGCTGCAGGTGCAGATTTCCTGAATGCCCCAGGCTCGCCCTGGGGACCGTTACGCTGGCAGCTACATCGAGGGCAGAACAAAGAGTCAGATGCCACCGGCTTGCCCGGTGAACTCTCACACGCGCGCCGCGCGCACATCCTGGGCTCAGACGTACAGAATTCAAAATTGGCGGCATACACCCTTCGACAGTGGCAACGGCCTGACGCCGCCAATTTTGAATTCTGTACGTCTGAGCCCTTTGGTTGCGGCTTGGCTGCATTACGGGGTATCGTCTCTCGCCGATTCCAGCAAGCTCATTACCCCATCGACAATCCCGCCCACGGTGCGCGCTCGGTTCGCCACTTCGTCCGGCACGTGGAGATCGAATTCCTCCTCGACCTCCATCACAATCTCGACCTGGTCCAGACTGTCCAAACCCAAATCTTGCTCGAGCGAATCCGTTTCCTTGATCCGCACCGCCGGCCGACCGGCTCGTTCGGCGACGATCTGCTTCACTTCCTCCGATACTTCAGCCCGGTCCCGAATCGGACTCGGGGGTGCCGCAAGGCGTGGATTCACCATCCTTTAGTCTCCTTTTTTCTTCGGTAGGCGGGTTGCGCTAGCAGCAAGCTGACGTTCCGCGGCGTTCATGGCCACTACCAGTTTTCGGACGGTCGCGAAGTCAGGCGTCGTTCGTCCCCGCTCGATCCGGTTCAATGTCTCGGGACGGATGCCGGCCCGCCGCGCCAATTCGGCCTGCGAAAGGCCGGCAGCGAGCCGACGACGGACGAGTTTCTCGGCCAACGACGTCCGATCCAGCCCGACGCCGGAAGAGAACTCGGGTTCCTCCACTCCAGCCTCGCCAGATGACACGCCTGCCTGTTCGCACAGTCGCTGAAACACCGACTCACGCACGATGACGTAGCGGACGCCGTCCAACTCGACGCGTTTGCAGTCGACCAGAGATTTGCCAGTCTTTGCCATTTGCCAGCTCCTCTGCACGGATGAATCAAATCTAGCAGGAATAGCATTGTAAGTCAATATAAATGACTTCGAAATCAATACCGATTCTTGCCTTTTCCGCTCTTCTTGGGATCCAAGGTCATCGAGAACGGCAACTGGTTGGCTCGGTTCTCTGGCCGCCTACTTGCTCCAACCACGGAAAAACGAGAAGATTTTCACGCCATTTTTCCGCATTGCTGATCGATATCAGAACCCCCTTGAGTCGTCCTGCCATGAACCGCACAGCCGTCTTTGCCGCGTTGGGTCTCACGCTCCTTCTTGCCAGTCGGAGCCTGCCATCCGATGACGCCGGTGTCCGCGTCAGCCACACACAGAACACCGCGGCGTTAATGCCGTTCGACGTGCTCGAGATCACGTTCGAGCATCCCCATCACTGTGCCAATCCGTTTCACGACGTGACGATTGACGTCACGTTCCAATCGCCCAGCGGCAAGCGGATCCAGGTTGGCGGCTTTCACTACGGTTCGTTGCAGCCGCCGACGATCAGGCTGCCGCCCGCGACCGGCAAGCGCCGTCCCGTGTACGAGTTCGCGGACCAGTCGATTTGGAAAGCTCGTTTCGCGCCGTCCGAACTCGGCACGTGGCACTACTCGTACACGTTCACCAATCCCGACGCCGGCCAGGCGACTGGCAAGGGCGAGTTTCGCGTGGTCGAAGGGCGCCGGCGCCATCCCGGCTTTCTCCGCCAACATCCCAGCAATCCCTTTCGCTGGGTCCACGACGACGGCTCGCCGTTTTACGGGGTCGGGCTGCAGGAGTGCTTGGGCGACCCGGCCGGCACGGGCTCGGCACTGGCGGCCATGTCGCTCGAAGGTCCCTTCCGCACCGACAGAACGGACCTGGTGAAACTGCCAACCGGCCCGTTGTACGTGCGCGGGCCGGCCATGAATCCCCAGAACGCGGACGTCTACTTCCGCCGCTACGCCCGCTGCGGCTTCAACCTGTTTCGCATGTCGCAACGGAACTGTTCGTACGATCTGTATCGCGACTTGGACCACTATTTCGTCCAGGAAGGCGTGATGACGGACGAATTGCTGCGGCACGTGCGGAAGCAAGGCTATCGCGTGATGTACGGTCTGTTTGGCTACCAGAACGTGTTCAACGATCATCCGGACGACGCCGAGGCGATGGCGAAGATCAAGCGGTTCATCAAGTACAGCGTCGACCGCTGGGGCGCGTACGTCGACATTTGGGAGTTCCTGAACGAGCAGAAGGCCGCCGACGGCTGGTACGCCCAAATGACGCCCTACTTGCGTTCCGTCGATCCGTATCGCCATCCGATCACGACTAGTTGGGAGCGGCCCGAGTTGCCGGGCATCGAAGTGAACGCTCCGCACTGGTACGGCAACGAAGACGAACGGCAGTCGGACGCCGTGACCGCATCGCACGCCCGCGGCTGGAAGAAACACAACCTGCCGGTGATCGTCGGCGAGCAAGGCAACAGCGCCCCGCGCGGCAAGGACCGCGCGCCGGGCGTGGGCGGCGTCTGGGACGCAGGCTCGGCTCGGCGCATGCGTCTGCGCCTGTGGTCGGCGATGTTCAACGAAATCTCTTTCATCTTCTGGAATACGAGCTACGCCCGTGACGGGCACTTTATGAACATCTGGCTGGGGCCGCAGGAACGCGAATATGTCCGCGCGTTGCAGGACTTTTCCTATCGCTTGGACGCAGACGCGAAAATGGCGGCCGTTCACGTCTCCGATCCGAAACAGGTACGAGCGTACGGGCTGCGATCGGCGAAGCAGGCGGCCGTTTACCTGCACCATTACCAGGACCACCAAAACGCCTGTCGTGGTGTGCAGCTTACGCTCGATGTTCCCGTGGACGCGAAAGCTTACTGGTACCACCCGGAGACTGCCGCGATCCTGCGGACGGAGCCCGTCGCGGCGGGCGAGCAAACGCTTGCCGCGCCGGAGTTCACCGTCGATATCGCTGTGCTGATTACCCCCGACGGCCCACCGGACATCGATTGCGACGGGATCGCCAACGACCGTGATCCCGACGATGACACCGACGGCGTGGATGATGACCAGGACGCCTTTCCCTTGGAGCCGGAAGAGTGGGCCGATCAAGATCACGACCTCATCGGCGACAATCTGGACGCGGATATCGACGGCGACGGCCGAGGCGACGACCGCAACGCCAACGGCACTCCGGATCACGAAGAAATGGATGGGGATGGGGACGGCGTACCACGCGCGAACGCGGTCCCCTGGGACGCATTCCCCGTGGACCCGAAGGAACAGCGGGACACGGACGGTGACGGGATCGGGGACAACGCGGACCGGGACGACGACGCAGATGGTTTTGCGGACGAACAGGAGCGACAGGCCGGGACGAATCCGCTTGATCCTTTGAGCTTCCCGGCGCGGTAGATGTCTGCCGTCGAAGCTCTGCAAACCGTGTTACGTGCGCAGAAAAAGTCGGAAGACAGCTGACAGAAATATGAAGTGACAGAAAGATGGGGGAGGGAGAGGGCTGACAAGGTCGGAAGACGGTTGATTTCGCCGTTCCTCTGCAGGTTCTCCCGGAGTGATCATTCCACGGTACGCGATTCCAGGTCCGCCGCGCAGCGGAAGCCGATCGTGCTGCAGCGGTCGAGGCCGGGCCACATCATCAGGAACTTGGTGGCGAAATCCGCCGGGCGCGGGCCGCCGTCGACGTACCAGTTGGACCCCTGGGCGGCGAAATACGAACCGCCGCGGAGGATGCAGAAGCGGGTCCGCCCGTCGCTGCGCTCGCTTTCCGTCCACTGCCAGACGTTGCCGCACATGTCGTAGCAGCCGAAGGTCGAACGGCCGCCGGGAAAAGCCTTGACCGGCGTCGTGCCGCCGGTTTCGCCCGCGTTGGCCCGGCCCGCCTCCATCTGATTGCCCCAAGGGTACTTCAGACCCTTGGGCCCTTGCGCCGCGTATTGCCATTCTTCTTCCACAGGCAGCCGCTTGCCGGCCCAAGCGGCATACGCGCGGGCGTCGTCCAGATCGACGTATACGACCGGATGGTCTTCCTGGCCGGCAGGCGGTTTGCCGCCCGACCAATGCCGGAGGAAGTTTTCCGGGTGCTTTGGCCGGTACCCCGACGCTTGCAAGAACTCGGCGAACTGGGCGTTGGTCACCGGCGTTTCGTCCATGGCGAATCGCGTCAACGAGACGCGGCGGCGGAACTCGCCGGTCCGGAACTGGTAGGAAGCCGCAAAGCCGTGTTCGGCGGGCGGCATCGAGTCGTAAAACCCGCATTCCCTGGCCCGCATTTCGATCCTCAACTCGATGTCCGCCGCGGGGATCTCCACCATGCCCACCGGCACACTTGCCTGCGGTTTGGTCCGCGTCACGGGCCG
The DNA here is from genome assembly GCA_964409865.1 of uncultured Pirellulaceae bacterium. GTDB lineage: Bacteria > Planctomycetota > Planctomycetia > Pirellulales > Pirellulaceae > Anammoximicrobium. The sequence continues at coordinate 9,546 of CAYPGE010000071.1, read as the reverse complement.
CAGTTGTGTCTGGCGCCGCGGCGTTTGGGCCTCCCGGTCCGCGCGAGCGTTCAGCCGGGCCTGCTGCCGGAGGAAATCGTCGAAGTCGGCCCCCAGGTTCTCGTCCACGCCCGACACGAAGCAACCAATGCCGCGCGACGGAATCCTGCCGGACAGCACAACCACGCCGGACTCGGACCGTGCCTCGGCTCGACGCCCGGCGACGAGATCGTAATAGCGCGAGCCCGGCAACTCCGGCACACGCAGCAGCGTACCCTCGACGCCTTCCGGGTCGCGATTCACCAGCGTCCAGATCCGCAGTCCCTCGCCGCGCCACAGCGAGGCGTAGACGCCCGGTCTTTCCGCCGGCACCAGCGGCGTCCAATCTTCGCCACAGAAGATCGCTCGATACCGCCGCTGAATCGGCAGCATAACCCGCAGCGTGGAACGGTCGCGGACGTTCCAAGGCACCCAGGAACCGAACACGTTTTCCCAGACCATCATGCCGCTGCCGTTCATCCAGGCCGCGTGCAATTCGCCGCAGTGGTCGTTGTCCCAGCGCTTGATCTGGTGTTGCATGTGGCGGCGTTCCAGCCATTTGTGCCGCAGCACACCGGGGACTTCGCTGTCCGCAAACCACTGCGCCCACGACGCGTGATGATCGTGAATGTTCTCCAGCGGCACCGCGCCTTCGCCTTCCAGAATCACGCCGGGCCGCACGGCGTCCAGCCGGGCACGGAATTCGGCCGCTCCCTGGGCCATCGTGTCCAGAAAGATGCCGTCTGCGTCCAGCGATTGCACCATGTCGACCAGCACGTCCAAGTCCGGCTTGGCCTCTCGCCGAGTGCCGGTGTCCCAGGGGTTGTAGTCGATGTAGACGCGCACGCCGTGCCGCTGGAACTGATGCACGACCTCGCGCACGCCGGGCAGTCCACCGGGCAGGTCGCGATAGAAATCGAACTGATTCCGCTCGTCGACGCCGATCCGCGGGTAGGCGTGCCACAGGACCACGCTGTCGTACCCGCCGAACTCGCTCAGGCCGTGATCCAGGAAAGCATCGACCGTGTATCGTCCTGCCGTCGCGTCATAGAACGTCTGGTCGCACAACATGAGAAAGCAGCAGGAGAAATTCCCCGCGGACCAGGCGAATTCCGGGCGGCGGTACAACGCGTCGTCGTACTTCAACCGCGCCCGCGTTTCGTCGCGCCACTGGCCCAGCGACTCGCGGAACGCGGGCCACCCAGCGGCATCGGCCGGCGCGGGGATGATGTTCTTCTCCGGCTCGAATTCGAATCCGGCCGTTTTTGGTTCGCCGCCGCGGACGGTGATCGCCCACACGCACACCGCAGCTAGAACCAAACCAGATTCAAGCAGTAGGTTCCGCTTCGGGGGCTTCATGCTTGCCTCAATCCAGTAATCCACAGGACCAGCGGTCATTCTCTACCTGTCCTAGCATTTCATTTTTCTGTCACTCCATCTTTCTGTCAGCTATCCTCATTTCTTTTGCAGTTATGCCATAGGTGTGAGATTCGGGAAGTTGTTTCGGCCATCGCTGCTATCAAGCCAATTCGCCCGCCGTCTTCTCCACGAACGCGATACAGGCGGCCACGTCTTCCTGCAGTTGCGGCGAATCGTGTTCGTACTCGATCCCCATCACGCCCTGGAAGCCCTGGCGGTGGAGTTCCTTGAGCACGGCGCCGAACTCGGCCAGCCCCTGGCCCAGCGGCACGTCGCGGGCCTCCGGCTTGGCCCACTCGCCTACGTCCTTCAAGTGCAGGCTGATGATCCGGCCCTCCATCTTCTTCAGGCATTCGACGGGCTTCAGGCCGGAGCGGACCCAGTGGCCGGTGTCGCAGCACGCGCCGATCCGCTTGCCGCGGCCCGCGCACGCTTTCATGACGCCCTCCGGCTGCCAGTACGCATAGTTGTCCTTCTTGGGATGGTTGTGAACCGCCAGGTTGATCTCGAATTCGTTGCACAAAGCCTCGATCATGCCAAACGCCTCGGCGGGCGGCTCGGACACGAGAGTGTTGACGCCCATCTCCTTGGCATAGGAAAACGTCTTCCGCGCAGCCGCCTCGTCGGCGCCCAAGTTGGCGTAGTAGTTGGTCATCTGGATGCCGCGCGCCGCCAGTTTCTGTTTCAGTTCGGCCCGTTCCTCCGCGGACAGGTCTTCGTTCGTCTTCAACTTCGGCCGCTGCTTGTCCAGGCCGAGGAAAAAGGCCGGCTCGATGTGCTTCAGTCCCGCCTCGTCGATCATGGCCAGCGCCTCGTAGAACGGGAATCGCCGGTAGGTGTACAACGAGGCGCACAGCTGCCAGCCCAGTTTGACACAATGGGGCGTCTTGCAGGCGGCGTCGGCCGCCAGAACAAGTGCGGTGCGGGAACCAGCGGCCAGCGATGCGCCGGCAGCCAGGGCGGCGGTGCTGCGAAGAAACTCGCGTCGATCAAAGCGGTGACTCATGGCAGGCTCCTTTCGAGAAATGGAAGTGCGATATCGCCCGTATCTTAGCACGCCCCGCAGCCAGACGGGAGCGGAGAGCGGAGAGCGGAGAGCGGATTTGAAATGTCAAATTTCAGATCTCAAATTTGAAATCTCAAATCTCAGATCTCAAATTTGAAACCTCAAATCCCAAATCTCAAATCTCAAATCCCAACCCCGCAACAAACTCCAATCGTCGCTCCTCGAACCCCGTCACCGGCGCCGGGCGACTTGGACGATGCCCCAAATCAGGATCCCCGCTCCGACGGCGGCCAACGCCTTGCTGCTGCCGGTCCCGATCAGGGCAAACCGGCCGCTGAGCCCCGCGACGATCAACAGAATGCCGATGATGATGTTCCACATAACCGATACCTCGCCTGTTTTCAGAAGCCCGGCTTGTCCGCACAATCCGCATTTCTTGGGCTGTTGCCGCTCGGCCTCGTCACGGTTTCTTGCCCCCCACGGAAACCAGGTGCGACAGCGTGCGGAAGTACAGCCGTCCGCCGGCGATCGCCGGAGTGCTGCGGCTGGGTTCGCCCAACGGATGGCTGCCCAACAACTGGTACTGATCGGCAGCGGCCAAAACGTGGACAACCCCCTCGTCGTCGATGATGTACACCTTGCCGTCGCCGATCACCGGCGAACCGGAGAAGCCGCGGCTGACGCGCTCTTGCCAGATGAATTCGCCGGTTTGCAGTTCCAGACAGGAGACCACGCCTTTGTCGTTGAACATGAACAGCAGCCCGTCTTTGGCCACCAGCGTGGGCACGTAGGAAGCGTTCCTCTTGACGATGTACGCGGTCTGCGGCGACGCGCCCGGACGCACGGCGGCGATGTAGTTCCCGCCGCCCCCGGAGCCGACGCTGCCGATGATCAAGCCGCCGGCAATCAGCGGCGAGTTGACCACGCGCATGGTGAGCGTGCCGGGCGACTTCCAGTTCTCCCGGCCGGTCAGCGGCTCCAGGCTGAACACGCCGTCGCTGGTGCTGGTACAGACCAGTTCCGGCGGCTTGCCGGCTGGCTGGTAGATGCAGGGCGTCGAGAAGCAGACGCGACTGGACACGCGCGGCTGGCTCCAGCGCAGTTGGCCCGTGCGGGCCTCGAAGGCCAGCATCGCACTGTTGCCCGGCTGCTGACCCGGCTCCAACTCTTCCGCCTGCTGGCTGTTCGACAGGATGACCAGGTCCTGGTACAGCATCGGCGACGTGCCGAAGCCGTGTTCGCTGACCACCGGCCCCAGATCGCGGTCCCACACGTCTTGGCCGTTGTGATCCAAGGCCAGCAAGGTCAATCGCGCGGGCGTGGACCAGGCCACGTAAACGCGCTCGGCATCGACGGCCGGAGTGCTGCTGCCGTACGTGTTGCGTGCATGGATGCGATGCGTCTGGGAGGGATATTCCCGCCGCCAAAGTTCCCGCCCGTCGGCGGCGGACAGACACAGCAGGTAACGCGTTGCCGTCTCGGGCTCGGCGCTCATCAGAAAGATCTTGTCGCCCCACAGCACGGGCGACGAGTGCCCCTGGCCGGGCAACGCGACCCGCCAGTTGTAGTCCGCTTCGGTCCACGTGGCGGGCAGGTTCGTGGCGTCGCTCAGGCCCATTCCGTTCGGACCGCGAAAACGCGTCCACTCCTGAGCCGGGGCACTCATCGACGCCAGGCATTGCAGGCCGGCGACGCAGATCAAACAACGCAGAAATAGGGGCATCTAGCACAGACCTCGTGATTCGCGAACAAGTTGACAGAAAAATGGCGGAACGGAGCGCGGACAACAGGAATACTACCCGACGGCAACCGCTTACGCCAGAGTCCGCAGCGGTTTGGCGGTCAACTGGACGCCGTTGCCGTCCTGTGGCGGGTACTGGCAGACGCCGCGCTGGACCGTCGCCCCAGTGGCGATGTCTTGCGCCAACAGCACGGCTCCGTCCATGTCCACGTAATCCAGCTGAGGCAACAGCTGGGCGATGGCGGAGATCCCCACCGTGGACTCGGTCATACAGCCGACCATCACCTTCAGGCCCAACTGGCGGGCCTGGGCGATCATCCGCCGCGCCGGCGTCAGGCCGCCGCATTTGACCAGCTTGATATTCACGCCGTGAAAGCAGCCGTGGCAGCGTGCGACGTCCTCCGGCACCCCGCAGCTTTCGTCGGCGATGATCGGCAGCAGGCTCTCGGCCCGCACTCGCGGCATCTGGTCGAGGGCCTCCGCCGGCAGCGGTTGCTCGATGAACTCGACGTTCAGTTCCCGCAAGACGGCCGCGTTCCGGATCGTCTCGTCCGCCGTCCAGCCGCAATTAGCATCGACGCGAAACACGGCGTCCGTGTGCCGGCGCAATTGCCGGACGATCTCCAAGTCGTGCTCCGTGCCGAGTTTGATCTTGTACACCGGCCAGCCGGGAAACTCCTGCAGTTTGGCGACCATCTTCTCGATCGAGTCGATGCCGATCGTATAGTTGCTGGGGGGCAGGTGGTCGAGGTTCAGGCCCCACAGGCGATACACCGGCGCGGCGGCCTTTTTGCCCCACAGGTCGTGGGCGGCCTGGTCCAGGGCGCAATGGGCGAACGGGTGCTCGCGCAGCGCCGGGTGGAGCGCGTCCCAGAATTGGGCCGGGTCGCCCGGCGACCAGCGCTCGATGTCCGCCCGCACGCCGGCCAGCGCCGCCGCCATGTTTTCGATCGTGGCCCCGTAGTACGGATTGGCCGTCGCTTCGCCGTAACCGTGCAGGCCGTTCTCTTCCAGGTCCACGATCAGCGTCTTCTGGACCACGACCGATCCGCGGGAAATGGTGAACACGTGCCGCATCGGCAGATCGAATTCGTACAGGTGGAGTTGCATGGGGACACCCTGGCTGTTGCTTGGGCGAGGACGTGAGGATCGGCGAATCAATAACTGTCGCGATTTCAAAGTAGCCATCACGCTCCGCGTGATGATCGCAAACAAGAACGGGACAGTTATTGATTCGCCGATCCAAAGCGTCGTTCGAGAAATAACGGTCCCGTGCTTCTGGCTGATCATCACACGGAGTGTGATGGTTACAATTGCTGCTGAGCGTCGTGTCCAAGTCTACTCGAAAGGCCCGGCTCGAAAAGGCCCGGTCCAAGGGCGGCAGGCGATGCGCTCTTGGGGTCAGGTGGTTCCAAGTTCAAAAGTGGCGGGGAACCGAGTTGCCATTGGTTTGCCCGTTTACCCGCCACTTTTGAACTTTGAACCACCTGACCCCGGCCCTCGAGAAAGCCCGATTTCTTGAACCGCCCCAAAAAGGCGTGATTACCGTTTGGTGCTAGCCCCAAACGAGAAACGGGCGGTGTCGTCCGGAAAGTTCCCACCCAGGTGGCTTCCTTGTCGCCCTTTGCGACGGCTCAGTGCGTTTCATGCGTGATAACGTCAGTTGCGGGATCTACGCGGTGCTGATGACCTCGCGGGGAGAACGAGCCAACGACCCCGCGAATGTATCGCCCACGAAGACGTACCCGTGGTGGCAGAACCCCACGGCCACGAATTGCCACCCCGGCACGAACTTCGACTGAAGTCCGGTGGGTCTCCTCACGAAGACAAGCCGCCGCTGGCCCAGAAAAACTCTCGCACCTGGCGCAGGTACGGCCGCAGTTCCTCCACCGACATGCCGCAGAGGATGACGTACACCAGTAGCAGGCCGGATTGAGGAACCTGCAGGGGCAGGCGGGCTTGATCCGTTCCGACATCAACCGCGCGGGCGGCTTGGTGAGGCCCGCGCAGGTATCGCCGACCGGCCGTGGTGCGACGTTTACGAATCACTCGCACTACTATCCAGGCATGGAGCTACGGTGATCGGTGAGCGGTGGGCGGTCATCGGTGACCGGTGAGCGTTTCGCTTGCGGCTAATGCCACCCGCTTGGCCGGCGGATCGTTCCGCTTCTTGCTGGCAACGCGCTCCAGAATAACTTCCCGATTTCGCGCAGAAAGGTCGGAGGAACTGACAGAAAGATGGGGTAACAGAAAGATGGAATAGCGGAGAAGTTGCGTTTGCGGAGAGAATCCAAAGCCTGTTCCCCTGCCTCTCCGGGCATGCCATTTTTCTGTCACTCCATTTTTCTGCCAGCGTTCCCCGGCTCTTTCTGTGGCTGTGCCGATACGGCTCAAGAATCGGGAAGTCGTTTCGGCCACCGTTGCTAATGCCGCCGGTTTCGACCGCATGAATGCGGCACTACGAGCGCTGGGGCTGTTGGAAATCGTTCTGCGCGGCGATAAGCTGTGGGGAAGTGTGGAAGTACCCTGCGACAAGGAGCCTGCCATGAACGAGATGCGTTTCCCCAGCGTTGCGGTGTTGAGTGTTGGAACCGATCGGCCTCGTGCCGCCGCCGGGTGGAGACGCTGCCGGATGGTGTTGACGCTGCTGCTGAGCGTGCCGTGCGGCGCGTGGGCGGCGGAGCTGTGGCCGCAGTTCCAATTCGACGCGCGGCGGTCGGGAGATGCGCCGCAACGGAGCGTCAGCACGCCGCTGGGACTGGTCGCCGCAGCGCCGCTGGGCGATGCCGTTTTCACGGCGCCGGCGGTGGCGGACGGGCGGGTCTACGCCGTCGACGGCGGCGGGACGGCGTGGTGCCTGGATGCGGCGACGCTGCAGACCGTCTGGTCGCGGCCGGCGTCAGGCGGGGCGGGCACAAAAACGGGGACAGGCACCGATCGTCCTGATCGGAGCCAGTCCCCGTTTTCGTGCAACAACCTTTCGTCGCCGGCCGTCGTGGGCCCCTATCTGCACTTCGGCACGACGGACGGGTCGTACTATGTGCTGGACCGCAGCGACGGCCGCGTGGTCCGGGAGATCCGCTGCGACGGGCCGATCTTTACCGCGCCCACGGTGGCCAATGGGCGCGCCTATTTCGCCACGGTCGGCGCAGAGGTGTATGCGGTCGAGGCGGACGGGACGCCGGCCTGGACGTGGGATTTCGTCAAGGAGGTGATCGGTTTTGCGGGCGATCGCTGGAAGGGCGAAGACTGGCTGAAATTCAAGCAAGGACGGGTGACCTGGAAGGACCATTTCTGCTGCTCCCGCGATCTGGCGGCCCACGGCAAGACGCTCGTGCTCCCCGCGGGCGGCCGAGTGGTGTTCCTGGACGACGCGGGCGACCGGCCTCGGTTGCGCGCGGTCGGATTGATTCCCAATATGAACGGCAGCGAGTACCCGGCCGCCTTCGGACTGAGCTTGGGGCCGGACGGCGAAGCGTACGTCCAGTGGCATCGCCGCGACAACGCCGGACGCGTGGAAATCCTGCGACTGGGCGACAATGACAAGGTGGAAACCAACGTCGTGCCGGACACGCAGACGGCCATTAACCTGCCGGGCCTGCTCAGCTTCTGCTCCGTCGGCGTTCGCGGCCGCGATGTGAACCGCTGCCGGCCCCAAGAAGGTTTTGGCCTCTGCAAGCACGCCGCCGACAGCGATCGCGCGCAACCCTTGGGCGCCTATCCCTCGATCGCTCCGCCGGTGTTGCTCCGCGATCAGGCCGTGGTCGGCGGTCTGGACGGACGGCTGTACGTGGTGCCGCTGTCGGGCGAGGGGCCGGCGTGGTCGTTCGCCACGGCGTTTGGCAAAGCGATCTCGGCGCCGGCTGCGGTGTGCGACGGGCGGATCTACTTCGGCTGCGAGGACGGCTACCTGTACGCCCTCGGTCCGGACGGAAAGGCGGCTTTGCCCGACAAAGACCTGAGACTGGAAAGCATCCGCAGTCCGCTGACCGGCAAGTACGCCGATCCGAAGTACGATTGGTACACGAATTACGGCAACCTGCAGAACACGAACGCCACGGATCAGAAGTTGGAGCTGCCGTTGCGGGTCAAGTGGCTGCGGCGATACGAGGGCACGTTCAAACATCTGCCCGTCTGCGGCGGCGGGCGGATGTACACGCACACGTCCGAAGGGCAGATCTTTGCCGTCGAGCAAGAGACGGGACGACTGCTGTGGCGGCGGTACTGGCCCGGCGTTTATCTGTCGTTCACGTCGCCCATCTACTATCGAACGCCGAAGACGGGGACAGGCACCGATCGTCCTGATCGGAGCCAGTCCCCGTTTTCGGAACGCTTGCTGGTCCCGCAGGCGGGGCTGCGCGACTCGCGGATGCGATGCCTGGATGCGGCGACGGGGGCGCTGGTCTGGGAAGTGCCGTTCACCGGTTCGCCCAGCTGGAGCCGGCAAGCGCCGCCGGTGATCTGGCAGAACCTGGCCATCTACGCCTCCGGGTCGGGCCGTTATGCGGCGCAGGGAACGGAAAAACCGTTTATGTTCCGCGGCGACCCGGAACCGGCGCCGGGCGGCGAGGAGGTGATGGCCTTTATCTATACGCACGACAATCCCTACTACCCCAAGGACAACCGGCCGTTGATCTGGGCCTGGGACCTGGACACGGGGCAAGTGGTCTGGCAGCAAGATCTCTCCGAACACGGGACGGGGGGCAACGACTGCGGGCTGTGCCTGATGGACGGGCGGCTCTACTACTCGACGTTCTTCGGCTATTCGGCCAGTCAGCGGAAACGCCGCGGCTTGGCGGACGGACCCAACGGGATCACGGCGGCCCTGGACCCGAAGACGGGCGAAATCCAGTGGCTGACAGGCCAGCATCACGTCACGGCCGGGTGTACGATCTCCGGGGCCGACGGCCGCTTGTACTTGGGCGGTTACAATCACCCCGACGAAAGCGGCAAGGAACGATTCGTGTTCTGCCTGGACGCGCGCGACGGCTCGCTGATCTGGCGCAGCGAACCGGTACGCTCCGCCGTGAACGTCATCACGGTCGGCAAGGAGTACATCTTCTCCAATGCGTCCGGCGGGGATGGGCACGTGTTCGATCGGCAGACCGGCAAGATCCTGTCGCGGTTCAACTTCGGCTACGCCTGTACGCGGTTCACCTGCGCCGGCCCGTTCGTGCTGGGCGCCAACATGGACATGATCGATCTGTCCGACGGCAATCGCCTGGTGACGACGGGGCCGTCCATCGACTCGCGCGAGTGCCTGGGGGCGGTGGTCTCCAATGGGCGGATGTTCTACACGTCGCCGGCCACCTGACACACCTGCAGTCCGCTGGCCCCGTGGGAGAAGCGGTGAAGGACAGGG
>CAYPGE010000070.1:0-26913 GCA_964409865.1 uncultured Pirellulaceae bacterium | reverse complement strand
GTGGCAATCGTCGAACACGTCGAGCATACACCATGTGCCATGCCGTCTTCCCTGAGAGTATTGTTCACGGTCTAATGTCCGTTCAACCACCAATCACCTACTGGAGGAGCACAGATGATCCAAGACAATCCTCCCAGTGCGTTTGTCGTATCGCGTCGGCCGGCGGCCGTTGCGTTTGTCCTGCTGACGACGTTGGGACTGATGTGGGGGCCTTTCCCCCCGGCCGCTTTGTCTGCGGAATTATGGATCGGGGCGGCCACGGCCGACATCACCCCCGAACCACCGGTGGCTCAGGAAGGCGTGAACGTCGCCACCTCGATTCGAAACCGCTGCACGGCCAACGTGCTGGCCTTGGAATCGCGGGAGGGCGACCGGGTTCTGGACCAGGCGGTGCTGGTCTCGTGCGATTTGTGTATCTTGCCCGGAGTCCAAGAGGGATTCCGCGAACATCTGGCCGCCCGCCAGCCCGGCTTTGACATCCGCAAACTATCGCTCGCCGCGACCCACACGCACACGTCGCCGATGGTGCTCAAGAGCCCCTACAACGACAAAGACTACGGCAACGCAGTGACGCCGAAGGAGTACCTGCCGTTCCTCTTCCAGCGCATGGGCGACGCCGTGACGCGGGCCTGGAGCAACCGGGCGGAGGGAGCGGTGGCTTGGGGATTGGGGCACGCCGTCACCGGCCACAATCGGCGCGTGGTCTACCGCGACGGGACGGCCAAGATGCACGGGAACACCAACGATCCCAACTTCAGCCACATCGAAGGCTACGAGGACCACGCCGTCGACATTCTGTGTTTTTACGATGCCCAGCGGCGGCTCAAGGCCACGGCCATCACGATGGCCTGTACGGCCCAGGCGGCCGGCGGCCTGGTGATCAGCGCCGATTTCTGGCACGACGTGCGCGAGTTGCTTCATCAGCGGTACGGCCAGGACTTGTGCGTGCTGGGATTTGTGGCTCCGGCGGGCGACCAGACCCCCAGGGTCCAGTTTCGCAAGGATGCCGAAGCACGCATGGAGCGACTTCGCGGGTTGGATCGCGCACAGGAAATCGCCCGCCGGACCGTTGCGGCGTTCGACGACGTCGCCCCGCTGATCGCCAAGGACATCCGCAGCGACGTGCCGCTGGTGCACCTGGTTCGGCAAGTCGACCTGCCGGCGCGAATCGTGACGCCGGCCGAGTACGAGGCGGCGAAGAAGATTTGCGACGAGATGGATGCCAAGAAGGAGAGAGGCCACCACGAGTGGTACTGGCGGGGGTACCAGGGGCTGATCGTCGAGCGCTACCTGGCCCAGCAGAAGGGCCAGTGGAAAACCTTCCCGATCGAGATGCACGTGTTGCGACTGGGCGACGTCGCGATTGCCACCAATCCGTTCGAATTGTTCCTCGACTATGGCGTGCAGATTCAGGCCCGCAGCGCGGCGCCCCAGACGATCCTGATCGAGTTGGCCAGTCCCGCAGGCTACGCCGGCTACGTGCCTACGCCGCGGGCCGTCCAGGCCGGCGGCTACAGCGCGGAGGTCCTGGTCAACATGATCGGCTCGGAAGGGGCGCAAGTACTCGTCGATCGCACGGTGGAAGCCATCGCGGAGTTGTTCCGAGAGTAGTTTTGATCCAGAAGACGAACGAGCGCCACCCCGCAGTCGGCGATCACCTCGGGGATCATCTTTCACGGGAAGCAGCATGACCAGTGACTTACTGAAAGCGATTGAATTGGCCCTGGGGAATCAATGGGACGCGGCCCATCAGATTGTGCAGCGGTATGACGCCGACCCCACTGCGGCCTGGATTCATGGCGTTCTGCACAAGATCGAAGGCGACCTCGACAACAGCCGGTACTGGTATCGTCGAGCCGGCAAACTGGAGTGCGTGGATCGCGAGCCGATGGCCGAGTTGCGAAGCATCCAGGCGGCGATCGCGGGCTGAGGTGTTCCGCAGACACCGGCACGGCAGAAGATTCTACGATCCATTGCCGGCGTCTTCCCGACTTGCTGTCAGCCCGCGTCTGGCAAAGGCACGTCGGCGGGGACAACTGCCCAGTCGGCGAGATTGCCGAATTCGCGGTCCTCCGGATGCCAGCTGCGAACGTCTAGTGAAAACAGTTGTCCCGTCACGCGAAATCGGTCGTCCATCAGCAGCAGTTGCGTCTTGGCGCCGCTTGACTCCCGCCGCGCGCACAGCAACTGCGTGCCGTCGGGGCTCCACGCCAGCGGCGTGACAAATGCCTGCCGGTCCGGCTGAAATTCGACGTTCCACGCCTCGCCATCGTCCTGCCGAGCGAGGGCCACGCCGTAATGGATCACTTTGGCCAGGCCGCCTGGAGTAAAATTGTGGTGCCAGGCAACGGCCCGTGCCGTGGGCGACCAAAGCGGCCGGGCGTCCTTGTACTCTCCGGCGGGATCCTGCCAAAGCGGTCGGATCGAGCCGGCGGGCCAATCCAGCAGGTACACGTCCGCCGTCGCCCAGAAAACGCCGCGCTGTGCCGCGACCAGCAACTGCCGGCCGTCCGGCGACGCATCGGTGACAATCGCATTCCGGCCGGGAAGCACGTCGGCAAAGCTCAGAACGCGCTCCGTGCTGCCCTGGTCCACATCCAATTGACACAGTTCCATGTCGGACTGGCGGTCGATCTTCGGGTCGCGAACGTAGACGAGTCGGGCGTCGGAAAGCCAGACGGGCGAGAACAGCCGCTCGGCGGCCGACTCGCCGGCCACCAGTTGCCGGGCACGAGTCCCGTCGGCAGCACAAACCCAAACCGCGCTGCCACCGCCCAGCGGCCCCGTGCGCAGGAAGGCGATCCGCCGGCCGTCCGGGGAGAAAGCGGGTTGGACGTCGAAGCAGTTGGGATCCTCGGTGATCCGCACCCGCCGACTGCCGTCGGGACGGAACAGCCAGAGACTCGGCTTGCCCGCCGCCTCGCAAGTCCAACTCAGCACGATCCAGCCGGGAAGCCGACTCGCCGCCGCGGCCGCCGTTCCCACCGCCGGCCGCGGTGGCTGGCCGGCAACGTTCTGGACCTTCCGCCCGTCCTGCCTGGCGACGAAGACGCGGCCCGTCACCAGAGCGACCAGGACGACGGCCAGCCCTATCCCGATCCAGGTCCAGCGCCGGCTCCTCGCTTCGTGTGGCCGTTTGACGGCGGTGGGCGCGACGCCGGCGCTGACGGTTCGCGTGTCGCCAGACGCCGCGAGCGCCGGCAGGTCGCTGCCAGCGGCCAACGGGGCCAGGGCTGCAGCCAGTTCGCCGGGCGCCGAGAACCGCTGCACCGGATCCTTGGCCAACAAGCGATCGAGAATCGCGACCAGTCGGCGCGGCAGGTCGCGGCGGAACTCCCCGATCGGCGGCGGTGTCTCTTGCTCGTGAGCCTGTAACTTGGAATACAGCGTGCCATGAGCGGCGTCCTCGAACGGCGCACGGCCCGCCAACAGCTTGTACAGCGTACACCCCAGACTGTACAGGTCGGCCCGGATGTCCACGTCGTGGCTGTCGCAAACCTGTTCCGGAGCGATGTAGTCCGGCGTTCCCATGATCTGACCGCTGACGGTCAGTGCTTGCGATACCGTACCACCCCAAATGCGAGCCAGCCCCAGGTCGAGGATCTTGACCTGGCCCTCACGAGTCAGCATCAGGTTCGAAGGCTTGATGTCGCGATGGATCAAGCCGTGTTCGTGCGCGTGCTGCAACCCCAGAGCCGCTTGGCGGCCCAACTCGCACACGTCGGCCACGCGCAGCGGCCCGAAACGCCGGACCAGGTGTTCCCAGTCCGGCCCCTGGATGAACTCCATGACCAGGAAGTGCGTTTCGCCAATCCGCCGCGCATCGTGCGCCCGCACGATGTGCGGATGATCCAGCCGGCCAATGGCCTTGATTTCGCGGTGAAAGCGCGCGATCGATTCGTCGTCGCCCAGGCGGCCGGCCGGCAACACCTTGACGGCCACAACACGGTCCAGTTCGGTGTGTACCGCCTTGTACACCACGCCCATGCCGCCTTCGCCCAACTTCTGAACGAGCCGATATTCACCAAGCTGGCCGAGGTCGGTGAGGTGAGAAGCCGAGAGGCTGGGCAGCGGCAGGGCTTCGGCGTCTGGGTGATCGGTCATAACTCCCGCACCTGATTCAACAGTTCACGGATTTCGGCATTCAGCCAGGGCTGGGCCAGCGCCCATTCGACGCCGTGTTGCCAGGCAGCGTTATCGAGTGCCGAGATCCGCTGTTGGCAATTCCGCCGAGCCGCTGCGATCGCCGCCAGATACAGGACCGTGGCGACTTCAGGCGGTAACGGCCCATCCGGCCGGCCGCGGCAACCTTTGGCAAACTGCTTCACACGGTGTAACAGTCGGACCGGCGGGTGCGGATGCAGCAACAGCTGGCGGAACGTAAGCATCTCGGCGCCGGCAGGCACATCACCGGAGTCCGGGTGATTGTCTGCTTCCTGGTCACGCGCCCCCAGGTCCAGAGCCAAGGGCGTGTCCAATTGATGTTCCAGAATGGGGCCCAGGTCTGGGGCGTTCCAGGAGCCCAGGTCGTCGGCCTGCATCAGGCATGCCAGCGAGCGAGGTCCTGCACTTGCGCTGTCCAAAGTTGCCATGACCGCTCCTGATTTCATGATCCGCTGTTGGCCAAGATCCGGTGCAATTCGTTGATCTCCGCTTCCACCGCCGCTGCGTCGCAAGCGTATTCGCCGATGACCGACCGCAAGACACGGGCGTACATTCGTTTGGCCGTGACCAGCGCATTCGACGCTTGGCTGGGCGATCGGAACCCGAATCGCCGCACCAACTCGCCGTATTCGACGGGGGGCGCGTCCGGGGTGAGCGGCGCCAACACGCGGCATTCGAACATTCCCCAGACCGCGTCTCGGCCAGCCGCTTGACATTCCGCCCGCATGCGGCCGAGCGTCTCCTGGAGCACTTGCCGCGCCCACTCCACGTCGTAGGCATCCGCTCGCTCACTTGCCGGCAGTTGATCGTCTTCCTCGCCCAAGTTGTGCGCAGCGCCGACCGTCCGCTTTTGCGCCTTCCGATCGCGGATGCGGTTCAGCAGAAACCGATCCAGGGCGGTCAACAGGAACGTGCGGAACTTGCCCAACTGCTCGTTGGCCTTGGCAATCAACTCGCGTTCCAGAATCTTGCCGGCCACAAAATCCTGCAACACATCGTCGGCGTCGGCCGGCTGTAACCGCTTGCTGTGAATCAGATGGCTCCGCAGCGCCGGGAGATATTGAGACAGCAGTTGGCCCAGCGCCCGACGTTCCGCCTCCGGGCCCTCACGCCCGGCACGGTCAACCAGCGACCAGCGGGTGGTGGGGAATCTCGCGAAACCGTGCAGGCCATCAGCAGGCATGGAGTGATCCTAAAGCCGGAACCAGCCGCCAGCGTACCATTTTTTCAGCGGCGACCCAAGAACGCACTGGCGATTTGCTCGCCGTTTGGCGACGGTCTGCGGCCAAAGATTTTTTCTGCCGCCGCGCAAGACCGCCTCGCCAGCCGGGTACATCGGAGTGAAAGCGGACGAGAGGACAGAAAGAAAGGCCAGCCGACGCAGGTTGGCATCCTCTTGTCCTAACACGTTTCCTAAACAGGAGTTAGTGCGATGAAGACTTTGATGCTCTCCCTGGCGACCGCATTGGTGCTCTCGATCAATTCCACCGCTTCGGCCTGGGTGGTCCACGCGGGCCCAGTGACGGTGGCGGGTCGTCCGGCCGTGGTTCGGCGGCCGGTGCCGGTCGTTCGACCGGTGGTTCGTCCGGCGGTCGTTCACCATCGGCGGGAAGTGGCCGTCGAGGCGATTCAGGATCGCCGTGAATTCGCTCGCGAGGTGATTCAGGATCAGCGCCAGGCCGCTTGGGACGCGATCTTGAATGCTCAACAGCAGTGACTCGCGATCGACACGGCAGCCAAAGCGCGGCCGAAGTCGGCAAACGGACAAGTGCGGGACGACGAGGCATTGCGGCGATGGCCCCGTCCCTGGCGGCGGTGGACGAAAAAATCTCCCCCCGCAGTTGCCTCGCCGTTTGGGAAAGGGTAGCGTGAGGGCAGACAGAACCGGGAAGCTGTTTCGGCCACCGCTGCCACGAACCTTTTTTCGCGAGGTGATGAATCATGCCAGGCAAAACCCACAAGGCGACGGCGCGGAATTCGCGTCGCGAGTTTCTCGCATCCGGCGGGGCAATCGCTGCGGGGATGTATCTGGGAGGCCCGACGATCGCCAGAGCGGCGGCGGTGGAAACGCTGGCCATCAACGGGGGCCGCAAGGCCGTGACCGCGTCGGCCAGCGGCGCCACCTCGTGGCCCCTGTTCGGCGAGGAGGAGCGAAAGGCGGTCAATGCCGTTGTCAGCAATCCCGGCTACGCCGAGGTTCAGGCATTTGAAAAGGCGTGGCAGGAACACTTCCAGCCGCCGTACTGCAAGTCGCACATCAACGGCACCAGCGCCTTGACCTCGGCCCTGTTCGCCCTGAACCTCCCTCCCGGCAGCGAAATCCTGGTCCCCAGCCTCGACCCCTGGTTCGGCATCCTGCCGATGCGCTTCTTCGGCCTGGTGCCGGTCTTCGTCGACAACCATCCGCGGACGCTGAATTTCGACCTGGAGGACGCCAAAAAACGACTGACGAAGAACACGCGGGCCATCGAGGTGGTCCACCTGTTTGGTCTGCCGTGCGACATGGAGGCGATCTGCGATTTCGCCAAGGAGAAAGGGCTGTTGGTCCTGGAAGACTGCGCCCATGCCCACAACGCTTCGATCAACGGCAAGTACGTCGGCAACTGGGGCCAGATCGGGGCCTTCAGTTGCCAAGGCAGCAAGGTGTTGCCGGCCATCGAAGGCGGGATGGGCAACTATGAGAACCGAGAGTATTACGAACGCGCGGCCAGCTTCGGCCACTACGAGTGTCCGGGGCAGTTCCCCAGCGACAGCAAGTACCGGAAATACAGTGCCACGGGACTGGGACTGAAGCTGCGGATTCATCCCATGGGCGCGGCCTTGGCCCGCTGCCAATTGAAGGTCTTGGACCAGCAAACCGAATTGGAACGTGAGCAGAACCACTCGCTCAACAGCCGCCTATGCCAGTTGCCGGGCATCTCCGAGCAGGCGCCGGGACCGGGCGTCAAACGGGTCTACTGGCGCTGGAACCCGTTGTTTATCGATCCGGCCAAGGCGGGCATGTCGCGCGAAGCCGCGGTCAAGGCCCTGAAGGCCGAGGGCGTGGCGGTCGGCAACCTGAACTACTCGGTCAGTCACCGCGATGCGGTCTTCAACGAACCGGAGTGGTGGCACCATCCGCCGGGAATCCCCGATCGACTGCCGGGCCTGGACGAAGCCCTGCGCACGGGCATTTCGCTTCCCCGCTTCACCAAGCCGGTGCCCGAACTGATCGATCAGTACGTCGCGGCCTTCGAGAAAGTCTGGACGCATCGGGCCGCATTGGGCAAAAGCTGATATGCGGCGCGGTGAGGCTCGGCACGCTGCCGAAAAAGCCGTAGCCACGGTGGCCGAAAGAACTTCCTGAGTCTCGATCTACGACCGCACATGCTAGAAAAAGCAAAAGAAGTTGACAGAAAAATGGAGTGACAGAGAAATAACATGCCGGAAAAGCAAGGCGCAGAGTCCCGCTTCGATCCGCAAACGGGACTTCATTTTTCTGTCAACGCTCGGACCTCCCACGGATGGCATGGCAATACCACGGATGAAAAGTACTCCGCTCTTCCTATCCGTGGTATTGCCATGCCATCCGTGGGAGGTGGTGTTTCAGACAACGCCGACGTCCCGCGCGGTCCTCCGTTCCTTGGCGTTTTCCGAGACCTCGCGTAGATTCCTGGACGCGTGCGATTGACGCCGCCCGCTCAGGCCACCAAACTCGACTTCATTCGCCTCCACCGTCGGGTCCCGGTGGCGGTGACACACGGTGCTGACCCTTTGTTCGTTACGACTTTCACGAGGGACGACGACATGAGATTCCTCTTCACGCTGGCTGTGTTTCTCTCGTTGGCGACACCGGCCGGCCAGGGACGGGCATGCGCCGCGGGAGATCAACCAGGGCGTCGCGAACCAGCGGCGTCCGGCAACGGGAGCACTCGCATGACTGGATCGCTGCGGATCGTGGCCCTGGGCGATTCGATCACCAACGGCGTACGCCTGGCCGGGGTGAAAGAGGAGGAGACATTTCGAGAGACCACGCGGCGGGAACTGACCGGGAGACTCGGAAAGACGGTCGAAGTGCTCAACGCAGGAGTCAATGGCGATCTTGTCACGCTGGCGATCAAGCGGCTGAAGACGGACGTGCTGGACCGCAAGCCGGATATCGTGACCATCATGTTCGGCGGGAACGAGGCGGGGTTCTATCGGCCGGAAACGAACGGGTTCGCCGACACGCCGCGCGTGGAACGAGACCAGTTCAAGGCGGCACTGTGTACGATCGTCGACCGCCTTCAGGCGTCCGGGATCACGGTCGTGCTGATCACCTGTCCGCCCATGACCGAACGCTACGGAGGCATGCACCTGGAACCGTACCGGAAGCACGGCATCAACTTCCTTGTCAAGAACTATGCGCAGACCATGCGCGACGTGGCCGCCGAGAAGCAGGTCGCGCTGGTCGATGTGTATCGAGCGTTTGACGGGGACCGCGCCCGACTGGACTACTTTCCAGACGGCTTGCATCCGGACGCTCGCGGGCATCGCGTGATTGCGGACCTGCTTGTGGAACGGCTCTCATCCATGCTCGGCGCGCAAGAAAAGTAGAACAATCTCAACCCAGGAGTTCTCACGATGACGACACGACGCAGTTTTCTGAAATCCTCGACAACAGCGGCAGGGATCGCGACGTTCGCGATGCCGGCCGTGGCGATGAACCTCCGCGGCGCGAACGAGCGAATCCGCGTGGGCCTGGTCGGCCTCGGCGGCCGCATGCGATCGCACATCGGCAGCCTGACGGTCCTTCGGGAATCGGAAAACGTCGAGATCGCCGCGATCTGCGATTGCGATCAGAGCAAGTTGGACGGGGCGGTGAAGGCTTATCCCGATCTCGAGGGCTTGACGCTCAAGAGGTACACGGACCAGCGGAAGTTGTTCGACGACAAGTCGATCGACGCGATCAGTTTCAGCACCCAAGACCACTGGCACGCGCTGCAAACGATCTGGGCCTGCCAGGCGGGCAAAGACGTGTACGTCGAGAAACCGCCGACCTGGTGCATCTGGGAAGGGCGGCAGATGGTTAAAGCGGCTCGCAAGTACGGGCGCATGGTCCAGGTCGGCACCCAGAATCGCTCCAGCCCGAACGTCCGGGAGGGGATGCAGCAGTTGAAGGACGGGTTGATCGGCGATCTGTACATGGCTCGCGGCATGACCTACAAGATGCGCGGCAATCTTGGCAAGCACAATCCGCAGCCGGTCCCCGCGGGGCTGGACTGGGACGCCTGGGTCGGTCCGGCCAAGATGGTCGAGTACAGCAACTTTCACCATCGCCGCTGGTACTGGATTTCGAACTTCGCCAGTGGCGACGTCTCCAACCAGACCGTCCACGACATCGACAAGATCCGCTGGGGTCTGGGTCTGCACGATCATCCCATCACGGTGATGTCGCTGGGCGACCGTTTTCCGCCCGGCGATGCCGACGACGCCGACACGCCCAACACCCAGGCGTTCCTCTGCCAATGGGCCGGCCGCAAGGTGCTGGTCACGTTCGAGTTCCGGCATTGGTACACGAACTCGGAGGCCGAGATGCGCGACAAGTACCCGTTCGTGGCCGAGAACCAGTGCGTGGGCGAGATCTTCTTCGGCACGAAAGGCTACATGATCTTCCCGGACTACTCCAGCTACTATTCGTTCCTCGGGCCGAAGAACGAACCCGGCCCGTTCAAGACCGCTGGTCAGAGCCGCGACAAACTCGCCGCCGGACAATTGACCGACTGGCGAGCCGAGAGCGCCCCGCACTTCAAGAACTGGATCGACGCCATGCGCAGCCGAAAGCACGAGGACCTCAACGCGGACGTCGAGCAGGGCCACCTTTCGAACACGGTCTGCCACTTGGCCAAGATCTCCTGCAAGCTGGGCCGCAGCGTCCATTTCGACCCGCAGACGGAACGGTTCGTGAACGACCCCGAAGCCGACCGCTTCTTGCGCCGCGAATATCGCCCGCCGTATGTCATTCCGGACGAGGTGTGAGATAGACGCGACAACGGGTTTTTGCGGCATTTTGCGTGAAGGGCGACGGCAGAAGACGGTTTGCCGGCCCGTTGCCGTCCGAAAACCCCGGATTGTCTTGCGATGGGCCCCGCTTGGCGTTACGATGCTTTTGATTGCCAAAGTTCATTACGCCGTGGCGGTGTTCTTGCTATACTGGGGTCAGACGGGGAAGCCTCCTGACGAAACTTGGCCTTGCTCGCGTCGAGAAAAACGCGTCCGCATCTTGACCCTGCAATCTGCGCAGTGATATAAGCAGCGTCTGGGCGGAGTGTGGCGAGAGCCTCGCGCGGCCCCCCAAAACAATTCCTGGTTCTTTTGGATCATCCGACTGCCATGCCGCGGCTTACCCTACGCGTTCTGGATGGTGCCGACCGCGGACGCACGTTTCTTAACTTGGAACCCCCTGTCACCATCGGCCGGGAGGAAGGCAATACTATCCAACTGAACGACGAACGCGTCAGCCGATACCACGCCAAGATTCAGACGGATCACGACAAGTTCGTTCTGACCGACCTGGAGAGCACCAACGGCACCAGGGTCAACGGCGAGGACGTCCAGTTGCGAAATCTTCGCTTTGGCGATGTGATCCAAGTCGGCCGGACCGTGATGGTTTTCGGCACGCGAGAACAAATCTCGCAACGTCTCAAAGACCTCTGCGGCGGAAAGCGTGGCTCCAAGTCACGTCGAAAAACTTCTCCGCTTCCCGAAGAAATCCCCTCGTCGGAATCCGGCGTGCCCTGGAAGGACCACGAAGGCATCCAGGCGATGTTCTTTGAGTTGCAGCCGCCGGACCTGCCGGAACGGCTCAGTCCCGGCCAAGCGGCCCAGTTGTCGGAAGTCATTGAGTATCTGGCGATTACCATCCGGCAACTGATCGAATCGGTGCGCGAGGATAAAGGCGAGCGAGTTTCCGTGGACACGTGTCAGTGGCAAAACCTGATCGATCTCCAAAGCCGCCTGGGCGAATATCTTCGCAAAATTGGCGAGCCGGATTCCGGTTAACAAGAAACCCGGATCTTCCTCGCTAACGCTTTCGGGTTGCGGCGCGCCACACTACGGTCGAGGCCCTCGCTCAAAAACCTCCTCTTGCTGCGATCAAGCCCGACTGCGCGAGCACCCTGGCCGGTTCTCTATTTCCAGAGGGCGGTTCTCTATTTCCAGACATCCCAGTTTGACCGTCCAGTCAAACGATTACAGATTCTGGGGGAATTCCGAAAAAGTGGGTTTTCCGATTGACTTGCAGAGGTGAATTCTGCGAAGGAGGTAAAGTAGCCATAGGAGTCAGACGATCAAGAAGGAATAATCGGTAGTCTGGGAAGACGGCGCAATTGTCCGTACGTTGGCAAAACAGGGTGGTAGATCCATGAGACGCCGAGTTGTAGTGACGGGAATCGGCGGTGTCACTCCGCTGGGCGTGGAAGTCCGCGAGATCTGGGATGGTCTCTTGCGCGGGCAGTCGGGAGTCGGACCGATCACGCTGTTCGACGCGAGCCGTTTTCCCGTCCGGATCGCGGCCGAGGTACGCAATTGGAGCATGGATCGGGTGGTCGACGATCCTGCCCCCTGGGCCAGGCACGCACGCCAAACGCAATTCGCGGTCGCCGCGGCTTTGCAGGCAAGCCGTGCGGCGGGCCTGCCGGATGCCGCGATCGATCCTTTGCGGATTGGGGTGTTCCTTGGCTGCGGCGAGATCTTTCCCGACTTTGGCCAGTTCTGCCGGTTGACGGCTGCCGCCTCGCACGGAGGATCGCTGGATCTGGAGCGATTTGTCGGCCAAGCACGCCTCGTCGCCCGAGGCGACGACAACTTGATCTTGGAACCGAGCGCGGCCGCCGGTTGCATCGCGGCGATGCTCGACGCCCAGGGGCCCCATGCCAACTTTACGGCGGCTTGCGTCTCCAGCAGCAAGGCGATTGGCGAGGGCGCGGAGGTCATTCGGCGCGGAGACGCCGACGTTATGCTTTGCGGCGGCTCCCACAGCATGATCCATCCCTTTGGAATCACGGGCTTTCAGCGTTTGTCGACCTTGAGCACGCAGAACGACGATCCGGAAAAGGCTTCTCGGCCATTCGAAAACGACCGAGACGGTTTTGTGGTCGGAGAGGGCGGCGCCGTCCTAGTTATGGAAGAACTCGATCATGCACGAAAACGAGGAGTGGAGATTTGGGCAGAAATAACCGGTTGGGGGACAGCGCACGACGCTTTTCGGATCACCGACTTGGAGCCGGAAGGCCGGGCTGCCGCGCGATGCATGACTTTGGCACTGGCCGATGCCGGTTTGGCTCCCGAAGACATCGACTATATCAACGCCCACGGATCGGGGACGGCGATCAACGACCGCGTCGAAACGTTGGCGACCAAGCGAGCCTTGGGCAACTGTGCCTACCACGTGCCGATATCCAGCACTAAGAGCATGACGGGCCACCTGACGACCGCCTGCGGGGCGGTGGAAGCACTGATTTGCATCATGGCGCTGCGCGACAACGCCGTCCCGCCCACCATCAATTATGAAACGCCGGACCCGGACTGCGACTTGGATTACGTCCCCAACGCGGCCCGCCAGCTCCGTTGCCGGCACGCCATGAGCAACAATTTCGGGTTCGGCGGCCAGAACACGTCGCTGATTTTCTCGCGTTTGGCCGCTTGAGAAGTCCGGTTTCTTCCCCGCTTGTACGACCATCGAAAGTCACGCTGTCAGATTAGACAGCCACTCGCCCCGGAACGACGCAGGTTTCTCACTGCCGTCTTTCATCCGTGCCCAGTCCAGGGAATAATAGTGGTTTGTTGGAACATCTCTGGACTTGCCCCTCCACGCGTCGTTGGCGACTGATGTCTTCCTGGCCGTTAATCTCCGACTTTGCCCGTGTCCTGCAGAATCCCCAAATCGCATTCCGCGATCCGGAATTGCGGCACTGCAGCGTCGAGATGAATCAACTGGGCCAGCCAAAGGCCCGCAGCGGGAACTTCGCCACGGTTTACCGCGGCTATCGGCCCGACGGCCGCGAGTTCGCGATCCGCATCTTTAACCGCCGCCAGGACGAGCGGCTGGAACACTACCGCACGATCAGCCAATACCTGGAAAACCGCGAGGTCTCCAGCATCGTCCACTTCGACTACGACGAACGTGGCATCCGCTCGGCGGGAGACGGCAAGCTGTATCCCTTGCTGATCATGGATTGGGTGCCGGGGATCACGCTGTTCGAGTGGACGCGCGACCGCTGCCGCGAAGGCTATGTCGAGGCGTTGCAGATCGCGGCGGACGTCTGGCTGCACCTGGTCCGCGAGTTGACCCAGCACGACGTGGTCCACGGTGATTTGCAGCACGGCAACGTCATGGTTTCGCCGGAAGGGCATTTCAAGCTCGTCGATTACGATTGCATGTGCGTGCCGTCGCTGATCGGCCGTCGCAACTTGGAAACCGGCCTGCCGCCGTACCAGCATCCGGGCCGCAACGCGGACACGCTGCTGTTCCCCGGTCTGGACAACTTCTCGGCGCTGTACATCTACGTGGCCCTCCGGGCGCTGGCCGCCGCGCCGTATCTGTGGATCACGTACGTGGACCAGCCGGAATACGATCGGATCCTGTTCCGCGCGGAGGACTTCGCATCGCCGGCCTCTTCGCCGCTGTACCGCGAGCTGCTGCAATCGCCGGACGAACAAGTCCGCGATCTGGCGCATTATCTGTTCGAGCTGGCCCGCTACGATTTGCACGATGTCCCGCCCATCGACGAAGTGCTGCTGTGGTGCGAATCGATCGAGAATCTGGTCTCGCAACAGGAATGGGACAAGGTCATCCAGCTGGTCCAGCGGATGGGCCCCGGCGAGCGGATCGCTCCCGACGTGCAGCCGTACGTCCAGGAGGCCCAGCAGCGCGTGGCCTGCCGTCAGGCCGTCGAGCAGGCGTTGGCGGAAGGCAACGAGGAGCGCGTCGAGCAACTGTACGCCACGGGGCTGCTGCACAACTACCCGTCGGCCGCGCACGTGCTGGAGGCCGCCAGCCACGCGGCCGAGGTCCGGCCCGTGCTGCGCGTCCTGGCCTCCGCGCGGCAGCTCCGGGCCTGGGACAAGCTGAAACACACCTGGCTGTCCTACCAGCATCTGCTCAAGGGCCGGCCGAGCGCCAAGGTTTATGAACGCGAGGCACAGAAACTGCTGACCGTGGACCGCATCCGCGAAATCCTGGCCCGACCGCCGATCGACGACGCCGCCCTGGTCGAGGCCTGGGAGTACCTGGAAAAACTCGGCGGGCATCCCTTGGCCGAACCTTACCGGCCGCTGGTCCAGCAGGCCCAGGAGCGGCGGCGGGGCGTCGCCATGTTGCAGGAACTGCTGCTGCACGCCCCTTCCACTCCGACCCTGGCCTACGACAAGAAAATCGCCGCCTCCGCCCCGCTGGACATGTTCCAGGGCATGGATCCCCGCTCGCCCGTGGTGCAACAGGTCACGGCGGTTCAGGAACGGTTGGACTGTGTCCGGAAAGTCCACGAACTGGAGAAGGCCGGCACGCTCGAAGCGGAAACGACGATCGCAGGTGCTTTGAAGGTCTTGCCCAAGACCTATCACGAGGGCTTGATCCGGCGCGCGGAGCAGGCCCGCAAACGGACGCAGGTCTATCGCCAGTTGGTGAAAGCGGTCCAGGCGGGCACATCCGAAGAAGCGGTCTTAAAAGCATGGGAACTGCTGGGCCGCGTCCGCGGCCGCGTCTTGGCCTCGGACGAATTGCAGCAACGCGTCGCCAAGGCGGAGGGGCGGTTGCCGCTGCTGCAGCAGTTGCGGGCCATCCCGCCGATGGCCGACGAAACCGAACTGGAGCGTCGCGTCGTCGAATTGTGGAATCCGGAATTGCTGGACGATTGCCAGGAAGCCGCCCCCTGGCGGGAGCGGTACCTCCGCACCGCCGGCCGCCGAGAGATCCTCAAGCGGATCGTGCGGACAATCGAGGCCGGCGACCAGGCCGAAGCAGAACGACTGTTGGACGACCCCGCCCTGCAAGGCCGCGATCTGCCGCCGCAGTTGGCCAAGGAGATCGGCCAGCTGCGGGCCAGGGCCCAACAGGCGACACTGGCCAAGCGGCAGGCCATCGTCAACGCGTTGCTGAACAACCAGCGCGCCACCTTCGTGGAATTGTTCGACGCCGCCACCGTCGGCGAAATCTGCCGCCAGTTCCGCCATCATCAGCCGCTGGTCTACCAATGGTTGGAAAGCGAGATCCTGCCCGCCTCGCGCATCGGCCTCCAAGCCGATCCCGAACAAGCCGTGACGCGCGACGAACAGGGAAATCTGAAGATCGTCTGGACCTGGCCTCCGCCGCAATTGTCTCAGCGCTGCCGGCTGGCAATCTGCAAGAGCCCGCCGCGTCCCCAAGCGACGCCCGAGGATGTCGACGCCTGGTACTCCGCGACCCTCGACGCGGCGCAATGGAACCCGGAGGCCGGCCACCAGGTCCCGCTGGACCCCCAATGGGAAGGCAGCCGGATCTTCGTCTGGGCCGAGGTCGACCTGGGATTCCAACTGTTCTTCAGCTCGCCCTTCGAGGTGGGCCAAATCAAGCCCGCCCCGAAACAACGCCGCTGGGGGCTGTTCCGCGGCTGGCGAGCCGAGAAGGAAAACAAAGCGACGGAAGAACGGGCGGTTGCAGCAACAGACGCCGGAGATCTGGAGCCTGGAGGCGCGCCGCCGAACGCCGCCGCACCGGAGCAGCCGGATGACAGCCAAAACGACGAATCTCGCGCCTGATTGCCGGTTTGCAGATTGCTGGCGGCAGGAAGACGAGAGCACAGAAATAGAAGAGGCTGACAGAAAGATGGGGTGACAGAAAGATGACGGGCAGAAAGGGAAGGAGCCCCGCCGATGATTTTTCTGTCACTTCCTTTTTCTGTCAGCAGTCTGATTGTGATTCCAGCCACCGGCCAACAGCGGATCGCCCTGCTCGCGCAGCCAACGCTCCAACTGGCGGCGCAGTTCAGCCTTCGTTCCTTGTTGCTGGGGCCGCTCCGCCAAATTGTCCAGCTCGTCAGGATCATGCTCCAGGTCGAACAACTGCTCCCGATCCGCTTGCGGATACCAGATCAGCTTCCAGGGCCCGCGGCGGATCATGCGTTGCGAATCTGCGAAATACCCGACGATGAACGGGTAGATTTCGTGCTGCTGGCCGCGCAGCACCGGAACCAGGCTCTGGCCGTCCACATCCGGCGTCGCGATGCCCGTCAATTCGCAAACCGTGGGGAACAAGTCCCGGAGGTAACACTGCGCCTCGCGCCGCTGGCCCGCCGGAATGTTCGGGCCGCACACGATCAGCGGTGTGTTGATCGTGTGCTCGTACATGTTCTGCTTGCCCCGCAAACCGTGGCTGCCGATCGCCAAGCCCTGATCGCTGGCGAACACGATCAGCGTCTTGTCCGCCAGGCCCGTTTCCTGGAGCGTTTGCAGAATGCGGCCGATCTGCTGGTCCATGTGCGAGATCACGGCGTAATAGGCGGCCAGTTCGTCGCGCACGTCGGCGGGCGTACGGGGGAAGGGCCATAACAACTCGTCGCGCCCCCGCAGATTGCCGTGGTCAAACGGGTGCTGTGGCAAAAAGTTCGGCGGCAACGGCAGCGACTCGGGCGCGTAACGGCGCTCAAAACCGGGCGGGAAGAAAAGCGGATCGTGCGGCGCGGTGAAGTTCACGTGCAGGAAAAAGGGCCGATCCACGCGGCGGCGGAGAAAGCGAATGGCCGCGTCCGCGAATTCGGCGCTGATGTTGGGCGTCAACCCGATGCCCTTTTCCGGCATCCGCCGGCCGTCGTCGGTCTGGAACTGCCAGCCGACATAGCCCGTGACCGGCCGACCGTGGCGATCCAATTGCGGCTGGGCAGGCGCCTTGCCGCTGCCGAACAGCCCGTCCACCTCCTCGTAGCCTCGCGTCGAAGGCCGGCCGCTGGTGTGCCACTTGCCCACGTACCAGGTGTGATAGCCGGAACGCCGCATGACTTCGGGCCAGAGCGTGACGTCGTCCCGCAGCCGTTTGGCCGTCAGCATCCCGTTGCGAAAGCAGTTCAGTCCCGACAGCATCTCCGCCCGGCTGGTCACGCACAGCGGACACCCGCTCGTCGCGCGGGTGAACACGGTCCCGCGGCGGACCAGGTCATCCAGGTTCGGCGTCTGGATCAGCGGGTTCCCCAGCGCCGCGATCGTATCCGGCCGCTGATCGTCGGACACCAGCAGGACGACATTCCAACGGGCCGCCTCCTCCGCCGCCGCGAAATCGAGCGCGAGACACGTGCCAAGCCACAACGCGACAACGAGACTGGTCCTCAAAAACCGTGTCATAAGCCTGACGCCTCCCGAAAAAACACCGTTAGACCGAATCTGCCAAAGGCGGATTCCCCAAGGCCGGGTCTTCTCAACTCCAACGCTGACGCAGTCTCTCGTTGGCCAACCGCGCCGCGTTTATGTTCGCTTCCAGCGTCAGCGGTGCGCCGTCCGCGCTGCCGCGCGGGTACAGCGGCTCGCGATACGCCGGGTAGGCCTCGGTTCGCAGGTTGGCCAGCGTCTGATGGCCGGTGCGGCGGTCGCGTTCGGCGTGCAGCGCGGCCAGATCGACGGGTCCCACCACAATCTTCTCGCCGGGACCCGGATCGGCCTGCGCCAGAATACGCCCATCGTAATCGACGATCATGCTGCCGCCGGGCCAACTGAAGGGCGGATAATTCTGCAGGCTGCAGGCTTGATTGGACGCCACCACGTAGGCCATGTTCTCGATCGCTCGCGCGCGATTCATCAGCGTCCACCAGTCCAGCGGCGCGGCCGTGCCCCAGGGATCCATGTAGGCCGACACGCGGACCAGCACGTCGGCGCCGGCCAATGCCAATTGGCGAATCGCTTCCGGGAACAGCCAATCGTAGCAGATGGCCGCGCCGATGCGGCCGATTTCGGTGTCGGCCACGGGAAACAGCGGCTCGTCGTAGCCGCTCAAGTCATGAGGACTGGTGTGCAGTTCCCAGGGCGTCCAGGTGTGGACCTTGCGGTACTTGGACAAGATCCCGTCGGGGCCGATCAGACACGTCGTATTGAAGACATGACCCGGCCAGCGCGGATCGGATTCCAGAAACGTGCCTGTTTGGATGAACACGCCCAAATCGCGGGCCTTGGCCGCATAGCGATCGGTGTGTTCGTTGGGAATGGGTACGGCCAATCGCTCCAGCAAGTGCTCGACGGTCTGGTAGATCGGCGCGGCATGAGCGAATTCCGGAAACACCACCAACCGCACGTCGAACAGCGGCTCGTAGCCCTTCACCGCATACTCGACCATGTCCAGCATCCGTTTGACCCGCTGGCCGATCTCGCCGCGCAGCTTCGGGTTCGGCAGGTCCAGCTGACAGGCGGCCGCATAGTAACGTGGGATGGAACTCATGGGCAGGTACTCGTAGGCCGGAACAAGTCCTCGCAGTTCCGGCATTTCGAAGTTCGACGCATTCCGCACACCCGTGCCGGAACTGCGAAGACTTGTTCCGGCCTACTCCTACTCCGGCATTTCGAAGTTCGACGCATTCCGCAGACCCGTGCCGGAACTGCGAAGACTTGTTCCGGCCTACTCCTACTGTACGTCTGAGGCTGGCGTCAAAACCCACGTGACTCACCGCGTCCGGATCGTCCGGGTGTTGAACCGTTCGCGGTACTCGCGGGTTTTCGGCGTATCCGGGTAACGTTCATCCGGACCGTACGGGTAGCCGCTCATGCCGTGGAAGGGCAGCGGCTCCAGCGTGTCCGGAAAGGCCGTGTACAAATCCATGTCCTTGCAGTAGCTGTCCGTCTTCAGCAGGAACGACCGGCGGCAGTCCTCCGGCACCGGACCGAAGGCGTCGGCGGCGAACCGCAGCGTCAGCTCTTCGCCGTGGCCCATGATCACGTAGCAGTCGTCGTCGGCTTCGAGCAACTCGGCCACCTCGCCGAACCGCGTGTAATCGCCGGACATGAGTTTCCAGCCGGCGCTGCGATCCAGGTTGTTGTAGTCGCACAGGTTGGGATGCCGGCCGTCGGGCGAGAACTCACGCGGGTAGCCTCGAAAATGCAGGTCGGCGCTGCTCGCGGCGACTTCGGCCAGCTTGACAGACGCTTGGGCCAGATGCTGAGCTAGGAAGATGCGGTCCCAGTACAGTTCCATATTGCTGGTCACGCGCAGACAACGGTCGCTCGACTGCAACTGGCCGGTCAGATCCACCGTCATCACGTGATTGACGCCGGCCGGATAGCCGACCTCACGCACCAAGGCGACCCACTGACCGTCGCGCTGCACTTCGATCGTCGGTGCCCGCGTCTGCAGTCCGGCCTGGCTGGCCGCGAAATTCGTCTGCGAGTAACCGTACTCGACCCAGCCGTTGAGGACCAGGATCAGCCGTGCGCCCGGTGGCAGGCTCTGCAACCGGTCTGCAAAATCCAACTCGACACGGTGCTCGTCCGCCAGGCCCAGAAACCGGGGATCGGGCCTCGTCGCACCGGCGTAGCGGCGATCGACCTGACGCACCAGTTCCGTTACGTCGCGGCCTTGCTCGTCCAGCGCACGGACCGGCTCGATGGGCCGCTCGAAACAGAACACCTCGAAAGGCGGCGGCGGCACTCCGATCGCCATCATCTCGTAGGGAACCACCTCGGTCCCCGCGGGATGATCGACCGCCACCAGTTTCGCTTCGTCAAAGTAGGTCACCTCTTCCAGCGGCGTGAGCGCCTGCAGCACGTATTGGCCGTCAAGCGGCTCGAGCCGCGGGATCGGCAGGTACTCCGTCGGGTCGGGCGGCGCGTATTGGCCGGGCGACACCAGGTAGCCCAATCCGCCCACGCCGCCGAAATCGGCGATAAACTCGAACTGCTCGCCGTTGAAGGCGAACAGATACGGGCAGGAGGAGGCTTTGCGCGGGATCTCCTCCACAGCAGTCACGCAATCGGCCGCCATCTCCATCTCGCCCTGCAGCACGGCGTCCGGCCAGACAATCCGCAACCAGTCCACGGTCGGAGTATCGCCCAGCCCGGCGTGGATCCGCAACGGAGCCATGGCGACCGGGCCCGACGAACCGCCGACGACAAACTGCTGAAACACGGGCCCCCCTTTCACCTCGACGCGGGCCCCGATCGCCGAGTTGTTCGAGCGGGCCTTGGAATCCTGCGGGCGTTTTCCGACCATGTCCAGCTCGATCCAGTGACCGCCGGGCGTGGCGTTTTCGATCAGCTGCGGCGATTGGCCGGCCGCGGCCAACAGCACATCGCAGCCTCCGTCGCCCGTAAAATCGGCCACCACGCAGCTGGCGTCGCCGTCCGTGCGGATCGCCCCCAGCAGGTTGCCGGCATCGGTCTCGGCGGCGTCCGAAAACCCCTTTTTCGGCCAGCCGTTGATCAGCAGCGCCGGACCTCGGCTGCCGTCGCGGCGGGTCGCGTCGGCCAGGACCAGGTCCAAGTCGCCGTCGTTGTCCATGTCCGCAAACTGGCCGCCCGTACCGCCCAGCCGTCCGCAGGCCGCAGTAAACTCCTGATCCTCCTGGAAACGAAGGCCGCCTTGATTCTCGAGTAATCGAATCCCGTCGCGAGCGAAGACCAGCAGGTCCCGGTCGCCGTCCTTGTCCGGATCGGCGGACACGGCGCTCCGCACGTTCACGATCTCCAGGCCCGACGCCTTGGCATCCAGAACGCGATGATCGCCCAGACGGTTGTTGACCCACACGATGGGTTGCCCCACAGCCGGAAATACGACCAAGTCCAGGTCGTAGTCATTGTCCAAGTCGTCGTAGACGGCGGACGCGATCGCCGTGTCCTTGAAATCCAAGCCAAAGTCGGATGTCAAGTCGGCAAAGGTGCCGTCGCCGTTATTGCCAAAAACGCTGCACGCCGACGGGCTGGCTTCAGCCCCCAGAGGAACATCGCCCTTGTTGACGCGGCAGGCCAAATAGTCCAAGTCTCCGTCGCTGTCCAAGTCCACCAGCCGCGCGATCTGCGTCAGCTCATCCGGACCTGCCAGGCCGGCAAACTCGGCCGGCGAGAATTTTCCCTTGCCGTCGTTCAGCAGCACCAGATCCGTGCCGGCCCGTCCCAGCCACAAGTCCGCGTCGCCGTCGTTGTCCACGTCGCCGAAACACGGCGAGACGACGTTGTCGGCCAACGTTTCCCCAGCGGAGAACTTGCCCCCACCTTCGTTCAGCCACAAAGTCGCGCTGCCCTTGTCATCGCTGCCGGCCAGGCACAGGTCCAAATCGCCGTCGCCGTCGACGTCGGCCACGGCGATGCCCGGCAGTCCGATCGTCCCGCCGCGCCACTTCCAGGGCTGCGTCTTGGCGTCCCAGGGCTTGGTCTCCGGAGAAAAAATCACTCGTTGCCCTGCGTTGCCGGGCGGAGTCAGCGGCAGACTGTCTGCGCCCAGCACGCGATAGTACTTGCCGGCCATGCCGTAACTGGCCTGCACGACAAAGCTGCCGCCGGTCAACTCGGCGGCGTTCAACTTCTTGAATCGCTCGAACAGCGGCTGCGCCTTGTCCCGTTTCGAGGCCCGCGTGTAGGCCGTGGCCAACAGGTAAACCGCAGAGACGAAGCCGGGGTCGCGTTCGACGACTTTTTCCAGAACGGGAAGTGCTTCTTCCTGCCGATTCACGTTCCGTAGAGCTTCCGCATACTTGTAGGCCACGTACGAGTCGTTCGGATCGCCTTGATAAACCGCCTGGAAACACTCCAGCGTTTTTTCCATGTCGCCGACGTGCTGGAAGTACATGCCCAGGGAGAACCGCGCGTGCAGGTGGTTGGGCTCTTTGGCCAGGATCGCCTCGAACCCGCCCCGTGCGGTTTCCAGATTGTCCTTGGCGTCGCTTTGGCCCATCATGTTCAGTTGCGCCAACGCCAGGTTGAATTGCGCCGCTGTCCAATCCGGTTGCTGCTCGATCACCTTGGCAAAGGCCGCCGCCGCGTCCGAGTACTGGTACCGTTCCATCAGCGCGGCCCCGCGATTGAACTCCGCGAGCGTCTCGCGCAAGTTGTGGGTGTCGGTCGCCGCGGGCTTGGCTTCCGTTTGCGGTGGTTCTGACTCCTTTCCTGCGGGAACGGTTGGTCCGCTGGGCTGTGGACAGCCGGTCAGAAGGCTCACCGTCATCAAGGCGGCAGCCGTAAAGTGTCCCCAGTGGGTGTAGACTCCAATCGTTCTGTCGGCCATTTCACCAATCTCCCTGTGCAGCCCGAGGCCTCAGCCCACGACGCGGGCACAAATCCTGTGTCCGACGAGGCCAGACTCCATCGTCCCCTGCAGTTCGTTTTTTGTACCCTGTTGCCGAAACGGAATCCAGTGGTGATCGCCTGACCGTTCGTTTCGCAGAATCCTGGGCACGCGGCGAGAATACCCAACGCCGCGCGGCGTCAGTACGCCCGCGTGGCGGCGGGCGGCGGGGGCGCCGGCCGCGGATTTCTTCGCCGATTCCGGGCCGAGAACGAGCATCACGGGGTGTCCCAGCGGCGCTGCTTTGCGGTCTACGCGGTGTCCGAGCTTTTCCAACTCTGCGACCGCCTGGGCGTCGCAGGACTCGCTCGCCGTCAAGCTACCCAACTGCAGCGGCGTCTGGTTGAACGAACCAATCAGATGGTCGGTCACGAAGCGTGGGGCGGTCACCGACAGCACCAGCATGGCCGCCACCGCCGCATCGAGGGCGTTCCCACCGCTGTGCAGCACGGCGATCGCCGCGTCGGCCGATTCCGCGCCGCCCGTCGCGACGGCGGCTTGCGTGCCGGCCGCTTTCCAGAAATCGTCGGCGGCACGGGAATTGATCGGGAGGATCAGCAATGCCAGTAAAGCGACGAAGACTTTCCGCCGAAACGCGCTCGCCATGACAGACTCCTCCTAGCGCTGCTTCCAAGGCCGGAACAAGTCCGCGCAGTTCCGGCGGGAATTCCTTTGGTTTTCGGGCGGTTGACCATGTCGGCACGGCGCGGACTGGTTCCGGCCTACGTGTCGCCAAATGTCCAACTCCTAACGCAGTTTTGGACTGCGGTGCCTTGTCACCGCTTTGGACTGGTCGTAGCTGAACTCTGATTGCCCGTGTACAGCGACGTTTCGGAAAAAGCGGCGACAAGGCGCCGCACTCCAAAAAGGCACCGATCGCCGCAATTCCGCGAACGCGCAGTCTTCTGCCGCTTCTGCCTGATTGGCGGCGGAACGGCAGGATGTACAATACGGCTTTGCGTAGGCACCACAGTTTACACTAATTTCACGCCCCAGGAGGAACTCCGATGACGAAACTTTCGTGGATTTCTGCCGCCCTGACTTTTGCCTTTGCATGTGCATGCTGTTGGGCCGACGGCCCGCAAATCGACTTTAAGAAGATCCAGCTAGAAGACCAGTTCTACGCCGAAGGCGCCTACTACGCCGACTTCAATCGCGACGGCCAGCTGGACGTCGTCGCGGGCCCATTCTGGTACGAGGGGCCGGCTTTCCAGAAGAAGCACGAAGTCCGGCCGCCGAAGAGCTTCGATCCGAAAGGCTACTCGGACAACTTCCTGACCTTCACCGGCGATTTCAACGGCGACGGCTGGGCCGACATCTTCTACGCGCCCTGGCCGGGCAAAGAAGGCTACTGGTACGAGAACCCCGCCCGCAAGGACGCGGCTTGGAACCAGCACCTGGCCTTCGGCTGCGTCGACAACGAGTCGCCGATGTGGGGCGACGTCAATCTGGACGGCCGGCCCGATCTGGTCTTCAATACCGACGGCCGACTGGGCTACGCCACCTATGACCCGGCCAAGCCGAACGAGGTGTGGCAGTTTCACGCGATCACGCCCAAGGGCAGTTACCACAAGTACACCCACGGGATCGGTTTCGGCGACATCAACGGCGATGGGCGCGTCGACATCCTGGAAGGCAACGGCTGGTGGGAACAGCCGGCAAATGCCGCCCCAAGCCAGACCTGGACGCTGCACCCGTTCAAGTTTGCCGACGCCGCCGCTCAGATGTTTGCCTACGACGTGGACGGCGACGGTTTGAAGGACGTGATCACGGCCTGGCACTGTCACTTGTACGGGCTGGTCTGGTACCAGCAGTCGAAATCACCCTCGGGCGAGATCACCTGGCAGCAACACGTGATCCTGCCGGCCAAACCGGACATGGACAGCGGCGACTTGCGGATCAGCCAGTTGCACGCCTTTGATCTGGTGGACATGAACGGCGACGGCCTGTTGGACATCGTGACCGGCAAGCGGTTCTGGGCACACGGTCCCAAGGGCGATGCGGAACCGGACGCGCCGGCTGTGGTGTACTGGTTCGAGCTGCAACGCAAACCGGGGCAGACGCCCCAGTTCATCCCGCACCTGATCGACGACGACTCGGGCGTGGGAACGCAAGTGGCCGCCGCCGACCTGAACGGCGACGGCATTCCCGACGTGATCGTGGGCAACAAGAAGGGGAATTTCATCCACCTGAGCCAAAAGGCCGAGAAATGAAACCTGCCACGCGGACCGCTGCCAGCCGGCGAAGCCGGCGTGAGTTCTTGAAGTGCGCTGCGCTGGCCGCAACTTCCGCGGCGGCGCCGTACGTGATCACCTCCAACGCGCTGGGCGGTGAAGGGCGGCCGCCGGCCAGCGACCGGGTGGTGCTGGGCTACCTGGGCGTCGGGCCGCGCGGGATGGTGAACGTCCGCGATCAACTGGCCTGCTCCGACGCCCAACTGGTGGCTGTCTGCGACGTGTGGAAGAACCGCCGCGAGCAGGCCAAGAGTGTCGTGGACGCCCACTACAAGAACAGCGATTGCCGTGCTTATCAGGATTTCCGCGAGGTCCTCGCCCGTGACGACATCGACGCGGTCGGCATTGCCTCGACGGACCACTGGCACGTGCCGATGACCATCGCGGCGGCACGCGCCGGCAAGGACGTCCACGTCGAAAAACCGCTGGGAGTCTGCCTGGCGGAGGACTTGGCCTGCCGCGAGGCGATCCAACGTTATGGCCGCGTGTTCCAGTACGGCACCGAGGCCCGTTCGATGGCCGTGTGCCGCCAAGGCTGCGAACTGGTCCGCAGCGGACGGATCGGCGAGATTCGCGAAATCCACGTGACCGCGCCCAACAGCATCCGCGGCGGCACGCGGGACCCCAAACCCGTGCCGCCGGAACTGGACTACGACCTCTGGCTCGGCCCCGCGCCGTGGCGGCCGTACTCCGGTTGTCCGGACAGCGGTCCCGGCTGGTACCACGTCTACGACTATGCAATCGGCTTCATTGCCGGCTGGGGCGCGCACCCGCTGGATCTGCTGCTGTGGGCCTACGACACGCACCTGGGCGGCCCGTGGGAAATCGAGGGCACGGGGGTCGTCCCGACGGAGGGCTGCAACGATGCCGTGATCGACTGGAACTGCACCATTCGGCTGGGCAACGGCGTGCCGATGACCTACCGCTCGCACGGGCTGATGCCCGACCGCGACTCGGGGCTGGCTAAGTTGGGCAACTACGCGCAACTGGTCGGCACCGAAGGTTGGATCGCCCTGTACTACGGCGGTTTCGTGTGCGAGCCGGAATCGTTGCGGCAAGTGGCGTTAGGGCCCAACGACGTGCATCTTCCCGAGAGCCGCAACCACGAGCGGAATTTCGTGGATTGCGTCAAGTCGCGGGCCACGCCTGTCAGCAACGTGGACGACGCCGTGCGGTCGGACACGATCAGCCACGTGTGCGACATCGCCATTCGCGAGGGCCGCAAGCTGGTCTGGGACCCGATCAAGGAAGAATTCCACAACGACCCAGCGGCCAGCCGCCGGCGCGAACGGGCCGTGCGCGAGCCGTGGGGGAGGTAGAGGCAGGGGGTAGGTTAAGACTCGTTCCCAGGCTCTGCCTGGGAACGCACTGTCTTGCCGGCTCTGCCGGCCGGATGCGAGGCAGAGCCTCGCGAGCAGTGGGTTACGAGGCAGAGCCTCGTAACCAGAGTGAGCCTCGTAACCAGAGTTTGGAAGTGGCCGCCAGCCCGCAGGAGGTGGACGATGACCGGACGGGCTTCTCCTGGCCCACCACGTTCGCGCGTTTTGTTGATCGACCTGGACAACTGTCCGAAGGAGCTTGCCGAACTCCCGAACGAATTGGCGAACTTCACGCGGATCGTGGCCTGCT
The DNA here is from genome assembly GCA_964409865.1 of uncultured Pirellulaceae bacterium. Classification (GTDB taxonomy): domain Bacteria; phylum Planctomycetota; class Planctomycetia; order Pirellulales; family Pirellulaceae; genus Anammoximicrobium. The sequence goes on along the minus strand of CAYPGE010000070.1, from coordinate 642 downwards.
ATGGCGTGAACGAACCGCGGCTGAGTATCTCGCTGGTGCGGGCCTTGGCGCCGGCGATCCACGAAGGACGTCTGGAATTCGTGGGCATGGACCTGCGCGGCAAGAACGCCGCCGACTTCGGCTTGGCCTTCTGGGCCGGGCGGCTGCTGGAGCGACTGCCGGCCGAAACCGAGTTTGTGATCCTGTCGCGCGACAACGGGCTGGAGCACGTCGTCAACCTGTTGCGGCGCGAGCATCGGACGGCCCGGCGCGCGGGTTCGGCCGTCGAGGCCACGACGGGAGTGGACCCGGACGACGCGTCTGCCGAGGAATTCTACACCGAACGCCTGCGGGCGCAATTGCACCGGCCCAAGCGCAGGAGGACCCTGCTGAAAGGCATCCGGAGCTACCTCCAAAACCGCGAGGGCCTCGACGCCGAGCGCGTGCTGGCCGCGTTGATCCGCCGCGGCTGGGTGGTGTGCGACGTCGAGGGAATCGTGACCTATCCCGAAATCGAGCAGTGGGCGCAGCAGCCAGAGCCGCCCTCGCAGCCCCCGACAAGCACGCGCCCGCCCGCGTCGGCCCCTCGAAAGCCCGCCAAACGAACCAGCCTGCCGCTGTTCGACTAGGCCCCGACGCTTAGAACCGCTAACAAAACCGTTC
>CAYPGE010000069.1:4244-27016 GCA_964409865.1 uncultured Pirellulaceae bacterium | reverse complement strand
CCCCGATCGACCGCTAGCACGAAGACCGCCCAGGCTTAACCTAGTGCCATTCGTGAAATTCACCCAAGCAAGAAACGGGATGTGCCTAAAGCGCACAGGTCGCGCCCACCTGAGCCACAAACTACGATTTGCCGAGTCGGTGTGGCTAAATTGACCTGAAGACATGTAACCAGCGGGGACTTCTGGGCCGGATCGTCCTTTTTCGGACACAAGTCGAACAAGTCTGTTCCGGTGTGGCCCGCTGCGGCTATTTCCGGATGAACGCGTCCTAATCGCTGTCTTAGTCAAAGAACATAGTCGGATCAGGGACGCGATTGATGCCGTGATGCCGGTGTCCCGCTGTCGATCTTGCCCGCGACTCGTACGACCAGACGCCACGATTCGGCCTGCGGTCAATTGCTTGTCGGCATTGCTGGCCGTCACTGAACCGTCGACGGAAATTCCAACACACCACCACGCGGGGCAAGTACCATGCCCAGACCGAAGAAGCCCGTCGTCGAGGAAGTTCAGGAGCAGGCTGGCGAACAGCCCGCAGTGAGCAAGAGCCAAGCAGTCCGCGATTCTTGCCTTGACGCAGTTGGGCGAGTAAGAACTGCTAACAGAACCGAAATTGGAGACCTTCGGTCGGCGGTTTCGGCGGGGTCAGAGCCCCGCGCCGAACGGTGACCCGCGCCGAACGGTCTTGGTAGCGGTTCAAGCCCCAAGTCTGCAAGAATGCGGCATGGTTGACTACGGGTTGAATCATCTGTCGGCGGAAATCCATCGCGTGTGGGTTTAGGGGCAGCTCCATGCAGGTCGAGAGCCATGGCGGCCAAACGAGTCAGAAGCCCGGTTCTTTCAACAAGGCAGGGCTTCGTGCGTGACGGCCGATGCCCGGATACACGGCATCTTCCGTAATCACCCAATCCATGAACACGTCGCGTCTGCCTGTGGGAACCTCCGCCACCATCTGGCACTCGAACGCCAGGCCGGCGAGGACCGTGTCTCGGCGGACGCGGTGCAGTAGCCGGTCGTAGTAAGCCTTGCCGTGACCCAAACGCGCGCCGCGACGGTCGAAGGCCAGCCCCGGAACCGCGATCAGGTCCAGGTCACGGACGTGGGGGCGCCGATCCGCTTGCGCCCGCAAGACTGGCGGTGGCTCCAAAAGTCCAAAGCCGCTGGGCTGAAGTTCGCTCAGATCGGACAGCAGAAACAGGCCCAACTCGTCGCCCTCGCAGAACGGCACCACCAGACGCCGGCCGCTGGCCAGAATCCGCGGCACGTACTGGCGCGTGCTGACTTCGCTGCGCACGCCGATGTACAGCATCACCGTGCGCGCCTGCTGGTACGCCGGCAACTCCAGCAGCCGGTCCATGATCCTGCGGCTCAGGCCGTCCTTGTCCTGTTGTGCTTTGCGGGCGGCCAGCGCCTGAAGACGCATCTGGCGTTTCTGTTCTCGCAGGTCGATCATCGAGCAACTCCTTCCATCGCCGTCCAGTATGGCGACGATCGGCGGATCTCGCAACCGCGTCAGGTGTCCGCCGTAGGTTGGGACTCCGTCCCGACCTACGGAAATCGGTAGCCAACCCAAAAGTCATACATGGTGTTTCCTTTCGCCGGTCAATCCGCGATAATCGAGCCTACGAGAGTGTCAGTCTTCAGGATGCTCGCGTCGTGCGTGCATCCGGGTTTCGGCCTACGGCCGCGTTCGGAGGTACCGCCATGCACGATCAAGCACAGCAACATTCGCCGTCTGGCTCGAACCGGGCCGTGTCCCGCCGTCAACTGCTGCAGGCCGCCGTGATCGGTGCGGCCAGCCTGCCCTTGTTCCGCACCCCGGCTGCCCGCGAGGCAATGGCCGCCGATCCGCCGCCGCCGCTGCAGCCGCTGAACCGTTTTCCCCGCATGGTCCAGGAGTATTTCGTGGCCCAGGTCCGCGCGGCCGAAGCGAAGGGGATGGCCGCCAGGCAGGCGCTGCAGACCAAGGCCGATGCCGAGGCCTACGTCCAGGCCGTCCGGGCCAAGATCCGCGAGTCCTTTGGACCCGAACCGGAACGCACCCCCCTGAATCCGCGCGTCACGGGCGTCGTCGAACGGGAGGCGTACCGGATCGAGAAGGTGATCTTCGAGAGCCGGCCCGGATTCCCCGTGACCGCCAATCTGTACCTGCCCAACGGCCGCACCCAGCCCGTTCCCGGCGTGGTCGGCACGTGTGGGCATTCGACCAACGGCAAGGCGGAGAAGGCGTACCAGTCGTTCGCCCAGGGGCTGGCCCGCCTGGGCTATGCCTGCTTGATCTACGATCCGCTGGGACAAGGCGAGCGGCTGCAGTACGTCAAAGAGGACCTGACGCCGCGTTTCGGGGCCGGAGTGACCGAACACCTGATCGCCGGCAACCAACAGTTCCTGGTCGGCGAGTTCCTGGGCATGTGGCGGGCATGGGACGGCATCCGCGCGCTGGATTACCTGCTGACGCGGCCGGAAGTGGATCCGCAGCAGATCGGCGTCACCGGCAACTCCGGGGGCGGCACGATGACCACCTGGCTGTGCGGCGTCGAGCAGCGCTGGACGATGGCGGCCCCGTCGTGCTTCGTCACCACCTTCCGCCGGAACATGGAAAACGAGCTGCCGGCCGACACGGAGCAGTGCCCGCCGAAAGCCCTGGCACTGGGTCTGGATCACGCGGACTTCCTGGCGGCGCTGGCTCCCAAGCCGATCATCATTCTGGGCAAAGAACGTGACTACTTCGACGCGCGCGGCGTCGAGGAGGCTCACGCCCGGCTGACGCAGCTGTACCGGCTGCTGGGCGCCGAGGACGAGATCGCCGTATTCATCGGGCCGACCACGCACGGCTATACGCAGGAGAACCGCGAAGCTATGTACCGCTGGTTCAACCGCGTGACCAAGATCTCCGACGCCACCACCGAACCGCCGCTGACGATCGAGAAGGACGAGGTCCTGTGGTGTACGCCCAAAGGCCAGGTGGCCGAACAGGGCGCCCGCACGGTCTTTCAATTCACGCGGGACAAGTCCCAGGCGTTGGCGGCTGCCCGCGGGCAAGTCTCCGGCGCGGACTTGACCCGCGCCGTGACGGAAGTCCTCAAGCTGCCGCCGCGCACCGGCGTGCCGGACTATCGTATCCTGCGGTACCTGAGTTCCCGCCGATACCCGTTGCCGCAGGCCGTGGCTTACGCGGTGGAGACCGAGCCCGGCATCCAGGCGCTGGTCTACCGCTTGTACCAGGAGCCGTGGTACTCGCGTCCACCGCGCGGCGGGCCGCGAGCCATCCTGTACGTGTCGCACCATTCCAGCGATGCGGAACTGCGCGACGAGCCGCTGATCCGTGAAGTGCTGCAAGCCGAGCCCGACTCGCCGATCTTCACGTGCGACGTCCGCGGCGTCGGCGAATCGCGTCCCGAGACGTGCGGCGTCAATTCGTTCCTGACCCCCTACGGCTGCGATTACTTCTATGCGATCCACAGCCTGATGCTGGACCGGCCTTACCTGGGGCAAAAGACTCACGATGTGCTGTGCGTGCTGGATTGGCTGGTCAGTCTGGGCCACACCGACGTCCACCTGGTCGCCAAAGGCTGGGGGGCGCTGGCCGGCACGCTGGCGGCGGTGCTGAGTGACGCCGTCAAGCAGGTGACGCTGAAGAACGCCTTGACGTCGTACACCGACATCGCCGAGTCCGAACAATACGGCTGGCCGTTGTCCGCCTTGCTGCCCAACGTGCTGGCCCGTTTCGACCTGCCCGATTGCTACCGCGCCTTGCAGACGAAGGTGCTCCGCATCGTCGAGCCTTGGAATGCGATGGCGAGAAAGATGTAACGTAGACCTCTCGCTCCGCGAGAGGAGAGCCAGGCATCGAGCGGAGCGAGATGGCGGCCCTCACCGAATTGACCCGCGCAACCGTGAACTACGTGCTGATCTCGAAAACGTCGTAATTGCCGCTCGAGAATGTCGGGAGTTGAAATTCATGCAAGGTTACGGCAACGGACCATCGACCGGCTTGGACCAGACCGCGGCGGGGAAGATCCAGACCGGGTTCCGGCGCGAAGACGTGTTCCTGGGACCGCAGGACAAGCAGGTGCTGCGGGCCTTGGCAGAGCGTGTGGCGGAAATCGCCGGCGGCGAGCGGATGGCCGAGGTCCGCCGCCTGTGGACCGCGCACAACGGCCTGTCCCGCCAGCGGCCGTTGGTTTTCTGCGATCCGGAGAACGGCTGGAACGAGATCATCACCGAAGCGCAGATGCAGTGCCGCGGCAAGCTCGCCCGCCGCTGGGAGATGGACCTCCGCAAGGAGATCTTCTGGGCCGAAGGCATGCGGGACGACAAGCCCGTGGAGCCGTTCTTCGAAGTCCCCTACACCGTTTCGCCCGACGATTGGGGATTGCTGGCCGAATACCACAAAACCGACGCCGCGGGCTCGTACGTCTGGGATGCGCCGATCCGCGACTACGATCAGGACCTCCCGCGGCTGCACTCGCCGCACTACGAAATCGACTGGGAAACGACCCGCGGTTGCCTGGCGCTGGCTCAGGAGGTGTTCGGCGGGACGCTGCCGGTCCGCCTCAAAGGCACCTGGTGGTGGTCGTTGGGACTGACGTGGCTGGCGGCGACCTTTCGCGGCCTGCAGAACATTCTGCTCGATTTCGTCGACCACCCCGACGGACTGAAGGAACTCCTGTCCCGGCTGTCGCGGGGGAACATGGAGAAACTCGACTATCTGGAGAACGAGGGGTTGCTCAGCCTGAACAACGACGGGACCTACGTCGGCTCGGGCGGTTACGGCTTTACGGACCAACTGCCGCAGCCCGATTTCGCGGGCCGCGTGCGCTGCTGCGATATGTGGGGCTTTACCGAAAGCCAGGAGACGGTGAACGTGTCGCCGGCGATGTACGAGGAGTTCGTGTTCCCCTACGAGAAGCCCATCATGGACCGCTTCGGCTTGACCTGCTACGGCTGTTGCGAGCCGCTGCATTCCCGCTGGCACGTGGTCCAGCGGCACCACAACTTGCGGCGGGTCTCCTGTTCGCCTTGGGTGGATATCGAGAAGATGGCCAACTACCTGGGCGACGGCTACGTGTTCTCGCTCAAGCCGAATCCGGCGGCGCTGGCCGTGCCGGATATCGACAAGGAAGCCATACGCCGGGAATTGCGCCAGATGCTGGAAAAGACCCGCGGCTGCATCGTGGAGATCATCATGAAGGACAACCACACCCTCGCCCAGCGGCCGGAGAACGCCGTCGAGTGGTGCCGGATCGCCCGGGAGGAAGCAGACCGCATCGCGACGTGAAGGAGTGCCGGTGATCGGTGACCGGTGACCGGTGACCGGTGATCGGTGACCAATGACCAATGACCAATGACCAATGACCAGTGACCAGTGACAAAGGCCAAAGGAACCCTGACCATGAAACTCGGCGTCGATTCTTACACGCTGCGGAATTCGGGGCTGGATCCCGTCGGCGTGCTGCAACTGATCAGCCAACTGGGGCTGGACGGCGTGTTGTTTGAACTCTCGCCGTTCCAGTCGTTTCGCGATCGTGATTTGGCGCAGATCCGCACCACGGCCGGCGAACTCGGCCTGTTCATCGAATTCGGCATGGGTTCGATCTTCTCTTGGCACCCGATGGCGGAGAAGGGCAAGCGGTTGCTGGCCGAAGCAGGCTACGACACGGCCGTCAGCGAAGCACGCGTGGTGATCTATCATTTGGAGATCGCACGCAAGCTAGGATCGAACCTGCTCCGCTGCGTGGCCGGCGACTTGTTCACGCGCGACGCGGGCCACGACATGGCGAAACTGGCCGACGATGCGGTTGCCATCCTCCGCGAGGCTTGCCAGGCGGCCGGCGACATGGGGCTCAAGATCGCCATGGAGAACCACGCCGACTTTACGGTCCGCGAATTGTCCTCAATCCTGGCACGAGTCAACAGCCCGGCGTTCGGCTTCACTGTGGACACGGGCAATCTGGCGTTCGACATGGACGAGCCGCTGCGGCTGGCGCAGATCATGGCCCCGTACGCACTGACGACGCACTTCAAGAACTACCGCGTCATCCGCACGCCGCAGGGACTGGCGTTGGAAAACTGCTCGCTGGGCGAGGGCGACATCGACCAGGTGGCCATCGCGGAACTCCTGGCGCGGTACCATCCCGAGTTGCACTTGAACCTCGAAATCCACTCCCAGTTCGCGCCATTTCCGTTGAACATCCTGACGCCGGGCTACTGGGACCGCCACCCGGCCCCGCCGGGCGACGGCTTGTCGTGGTACCTGGCCCAGTGCTGGTCCAGGAACGATCCTCCCAACCCGTCTGCCAACTTGCCGGACGGCCCGGAGTCGTGGCAAGTGGAACGGCGGGACATGGAGCGCTCGATCGGCTGGGCACAGGAGCACCTGGGACATCTGCTGACGGCCTGACGTCACGACCACCCGTTACCGATCACCGACCACCGATCACCGGTTACCGACCACCGGTCACCGGTTACCGACCACCGGTCACCACCAGAACCACCGTGGAAGCAAAAACATGGCTACGAACAAAATCACCACCGACGCCCGCCAAGAACTCCGCCTGGCGATGCTTGGCTGCGGTTTCATGGGCAAGTGTCACACCAACGCTTACCGCAAGATCCCGTACATTTATCCGGCCGCGGGCGTCCAGCCGCGGCTGCTCATCTTGTGCGACCAAAAGGCCGACCTGGTCCAGCGCGAAGCGGGCCGGTACGGCTACGAGGAGTGCTGCACGGACTGGCACGACGTGGTCGCCGACCCGCGCGTCGAGGTGTTCGACAACTGCGGACCGGACCCGGTCCATGTTGAACCTTGCATCGCCGCTCTGGAGAACGGCAAGCACGTGATCTGCGAAAAGCCGATGGCCGTGCGCGTCGAGGATGCCCGGCGGATGCGCGACGCGGCGACTGCGGCGCGGGGCAAAGCCATGTGTACGTTCAACTACCGCTTTATGCCCGCCGTCCGCTTTGCCAAGGACCTGATCGCGGACGGAAAGCTGGGCGCGATCTATCACGTTCGGATTCACTACCTGCAGATGGCCGGACATGATCCGACGCTGCCTGCCGACAAAGTCTGGGCCTCGGGCTGGCCACACTCCGGTTCCCTACAGGGCATCGGCAGCCACGCGATCGACCAGTGCCGGTACCTGGTCGGCGAAATCAAGAGCGTTTCAGCCTTGGTTCGCGCGTTCAATCCGGAGCGCGCCGTGCCCAGCGTCGGCTGCGGCCCGGAAGTGACCAGCGACGAGGGCACGGCGGCGGTGCTGGAGTTCGGCAACGGCGCCGTCGGCGTGCTGGAGTCCTCGGTCGTCGCCACGGGCCGCAAGAACTACCTGGCTTGGGAAATCAACGGTTCGCACGGCTCGCTCAAATGGGATCTGGAACACCCCAACAGCCTGTGGGCTTGCCTGACCGGTCAGGGCGGACCCGCGCTGTTGGGTTTCACGGAGATCTCCGTCACCGAAGCCACACATCCCTACGTCGGCCCCTGGTGGCCGCACGGTCACAACATCGGCTGGGAGCACGCGCAGATCATCGAGAAGTTCCACTTCCTGGACGCGGTGGCCAACCACAAACCGCTGAGCCCCCACCAGGCCACGTTCGAGGACGGCTACCGCGTGGCGGCGATTATCGACGCGATGCGTTGTTCCAACCGCAGCGGACAGCGGGTGGAGGTGACGTTTTGAGAAAGCCGCCGGCAAAGCCTGACTCACCAAGATCACGGCCAGACGCCGGACGAGGTGGTGCGGCGAGCAGGGCTTGCTTGTTGATCCGAAATCCGAAGATGGGAACCCGAAACAGACTCAGGCCTCGAATGGCGAAAACTCACAAGTTCCTGGTGACCTGATGAGTCGTACGCGTGTCCCGGAATCGCTGCGACCGCAGGTTGCAGACGAGGCTCAGCACGGTTGCGGTTACTGTCTGATGGCCGAGCGCGTCGTGGGCATGCCCATGGAACTCGACCACTTGATTCCGTGCGCAAGTGAAGACTAGCTCGTGCCCTCTGGCCGCACCAATCGCACGATCTCGGCCGCGATGTCTTCGATGGTGCGGCCGTCGGTGTCGATTTCGTGATGGGCGATGCGGCGGTACAGCGGCGTGCGGCGTTGCAGGACTTCCGCGACTTCGTCGGTAAAGCTCTTGGCGCCGGTGAGCGAGGGGCGTTGCGTGTCGCCCTGGATGCGGCTGACGATCGTCGCGGTGGAGGCTTTGAGCCACACGACGGGACCGGCGGCGCGAAGCCGCGCGAAATTCGCCTCGCGTTCGATCACGCCGCCGCCGCAGTCGATCACCTGGCCGTCTTGCACCGCGGACTTCGCCACGACCTGTTCCTCCAGATCGCGAAAGCCCGGCCAGCCTACTTCCTGGACGACATCCGGAATGCTCTTGCCGGCCATGCCTTGCAGTTCCGCGTCGAGACTGACGACGCGCAGGCCCAATTGCTCCGCCAGCAACTGGCCCACGGCGCTCTTGCCCGTGCCCCGATATCCCACCAGCACCACGTTCATAGTTTTTCCTCCAGCACCCGTCGCATCACGTCGCGAGGCGCCTGCTGGCCGGTCCACAACTCAAACTGGACGTAGGCCTGCCCCAGAAACATCTCGATGCCTTCGATCGTCCGGCAGCCGGCGGCCGCCGCTTCCTTCAGCAACTTGGTACGGCGAGGATTGTAGACGGCGTCGAACACGACCAGTTTCGGTCGCAGCAGTTCCGCCGGGACGAGGCTCGCGTCGTCCTTCGGGTGCATGCCGATGGGCGAGCAGTGCAGCAGCAGATCGGCATGGCTCAAGGCGTCCGGCAACGATTGCGGCGTCAATTCGGCGCCTTCGACCAGACTTCGGCCGCATTCGCCCACGTCTTGCACCAGACGTTCCAATTCGTCCAGAACCACGCCCAGGATCGTGATCTGCCGCGGCGGCGATTGACTGGCGATGGTCACGGCGATCGCCCGAGCGGCACCTCCCGAACCGAGCATGACAACCCGCCTGCCGCGCGGATCGGCGTCCGCGTCCCGCAACGCGCCCAGCGCGCCCAGCCCGTCCGAGTTGTAGCCTTTCAGCCGGCCACCATCGTTGACGACCGTATTGATACAGCCGATACCTCGGGCGATTTCATCGACTTCATCCACGCCGTGCATCGCCTCCACTTTGTGCGGAATCGTCACCGACAGGCCGCGGTATCCCATGACCCGGACGCCGTCCAGCGCTTTGGCTACCCGGCCCGGCTCGACGTCATGAGCGACGTAGACGAAAGGCAAGCCCAACGCCTCGAACGCCGCGTTGTGGATCTCCGGCGAACGCGAATGCCCGACCGGATGACCGAACAGGGCACAGACTTGGGTTTTGGCATCGATACGCGGCATGATTGGGCCCTTGCGTTTTCGGTGGATAACCTGACCGCAGCTACGATAGCGGATGGGAAAGCAGCTTTGCAAGACTCCCACCGTACGGTTCAGAGCGTTCGGAAGCGCCGCCTGACTTCTTCCACGACGAAGAACGCCCCCGATCGCGGCACATCGACCGTGATTTCGCCGTAATCGGGCAGCGTGATACGGAGCCCATGACGGTCTTCCAGCGGCGAGTGCGAGTAGACCAGCCACCGGCGCCTGCCGGGCTCGCCTTGGACCAACGCCATACTGAACACCGGGATGTCCGTCGTCATCGTCCATGGCCGCGGGGCGTCCAGATTCGTGTCCAGCAGAAACCAGCGATCGATCTGGCGGTACTTTTCCGGGACGTTGTCCTGGAAGGGGTGCGGGTGAGCGCGGTTGGGCACGAGTTCACCGTGCCGCCAGAACTCGCGGAGCGTCTCGTTTTCGTGGACACGGTCCACGGCGCTCAGCAGTTGCTCGAAATAGGGCCGCCAAGGTTCCAGCGGCACGGTGCTCGCCCGAAACTCGCGAGCGACGCGCGGCCGCAACAGCCACAGTCCAAACTGGACCCAGCCCAGGAACCGTTCGGGCGTGTACGTCTGGCCGTCGCGCAGGTACTGACAGGCCTTTGCCTTCTTGAGCAGGTCCGGCGTACACTCGGCGCCGGGCGTCCAGCCCCCGTTCCCGTCCCAGACGGAGATCTCCCACCAGAAGTTCGGATTCACTTGCCAGGCTTCCTGCAACTGGAAGATCCAGTTCATCGACTCGACTTGCGTGGACCACATCCAGTGGTCGCGGATCTCGCACCAGTTGTGCGTGTAGTAGGAAGGGCTGCCACCGTCCCAAATGTGCCAATCGGGGCTGGTCCAATCGCCGGTGATCAGGGAATAGTCCATCCACTGCGGCCAGCGGCCGAAGTGCGACGGCCCGAAGGCCCCGTAACCGACGAATCGCACGTTCTTCTTCCACGTCGGGCTGACTAGCGCATCGCGCATCGCCTGGAACATCACCGGATAACGTTCCATCCAGCCCTCGGCGACCACTTTCCGCTTGAACTCATCCGGCCGCCCCGTACCGTACTTGGACAGGTACCGCTGGGAGGTTTCCACTTGGTGCCAACGCAAGTCGGGAGCTTCGTTGTTGGATACGAACAGCACCAACGGCGGATCCGGATACAGCGATTGCACTTTCTTCATTGCGGGCGTGTCGACGTATTCCCGCGACGGATCGCGCCACTTGTCCAGCGGCCCGAACGGAGACAGCTTGGCGATGGCCTTGCCCTCGGGCGTAATCACGGCCGGGCACTGGTCCGGCGGCAGTTGGCGATACTCCTTGCCGACCAGCATGGCTTCCCACTGCGTACCGCGAAAGCAGATCGGCAGTTTCAACTGGCGGCAGACGGTCATCAGGTCCGCATAGTACTCGTCGAACCGTTGGGCGGCTTTCGCATCCCGGTCGGGATCGCCCTGCGGCCAGCCGAACCAAGGCAGAATGCGGTGGCCCTGGTTCAGCAGCTCGATCTGGTACTGCGGCGTCCAGCCCCTGCCCTGGCTGCCCATGTTCCAATGGCTGACCAGCGGCAGCGGCCGGCCCGCCGGTCCGCGCGGAGGCAGCATGGCCTCGCGGCAGATGTCCGCCGCGACCCGCTGCGCCGCGTCCGTGGGGCCAGGGTCACGTTCGGCAGCCGGAGTGCGGAATCCGCCGCAACAAGACGAAAGGATGATCGTGATTGCGCAACTGACGATCGGCTTGACGAATGACGCGCGGCAGCTGTCCATGGTTTTGCCTCTTCGGCTAAAGGGAAGAGCGTGAATTCGACATAGCATACCGCCTGGACCGGGGTCTTTCCATTCCGAGACCGGCGAATTCGGCCCGTGGCCCGAACGTCTCGTTCGCTCTCAGAAATCCGGAGCTGACAGAAAGACGGGGTGACAGAAAAATGAAGAGGGAGACTCATCCGAAGCGACGGCCTTCCGAGCCGCCATTTTTCTGTCACACCATTTTTCTGTCAGCTCCTGGACCTATCTGCACTTCCCGTCTCGTAGCTGGTCGCCGGTCGTCGGAGGTTGTACAATCACCGCCGTGCGTGATTGTTTGGCTTCGCTTCCTGCAAACTCACCGTGGAGATATCTGCCATGAGAACGAATCGCCGTGACGCCATGAAACTGGCGGCCGCTGGTGGCGCTGCCGCGATGCTGGCTTCGACCGCCCGCGCCGTTACCCTCCCCGATCCGCCTGTGCCGGCTCGGCTGCGACTGTCCTGCCAGGAAGGTGTGGCGCCGGGCAAAAGTCTGACCGAGAAGCTGGACTTCCTGGAAGCCAACGGCTTCGAGGGCATCGAACCCAGCGGCCGGGGACTGGCCGAACGCATTGAGGAGTTCCAGAAAGCACTGGCGGGCCGGAAGATCAAGATCAGCGCGATTTGCAGCGGCTACGAGGGCGTCCTGATCTCCGAACAAGAGGACGTGCGCCAGAAGTGCGTGGCGACCATGAAAGAGATTCTCACGGCCGCCGGCGCTCTCGGCTCGACCGGCATGATCATGGTCCCGGCCTTCACCGGCCAGACCAAGCTGGAGCACTGGGAATCGCGAGAACTGCTGTTGCAGCTGCTTCCGGATCTGGCGGAACACGCCAAGCAGGCCGGCACCCGGATTCTGCTGGAGCCGCTGAACCGCCGCGAAGCGCATTTCCTCCGCCAGGTTCCCGACGCGGCCGCCATCTGCCGCGACGTGAATCATCCCGGCGTGGGGGTGATGGGCGATTTCTGGCACATGACCTGGGAAGAGACCAACGACATGGCCGCCTTCCTATCCGCCGGCGACTACTTGCAGCACGTCCACATGGCCAGCCGCAAGACGCGAAAGATGCCGGGTGAGGACGAAGGCGACAATTATGTGCTGGGCTTCAAGGGTTTGAAGCTGCTCGGCTACCAGCATTACGTCAGCCTGGAATGTGGCTCGAAAGGCGACCGCGTCCAGACCATCCCTGCCGCCGTGAAGCTGTTGCGCGAGCAGTGGGAAGCGGCGTGAGGCTGTCCAGTTCGGCTTGCCTCTCGCGGATCCGTCCCGGAGCCTCGCCTATGGCAGATCTGGAACAACGCTATCTCCAACGGCTCAGCCGCTACACCGCCGCCATGCGAAACGAGCAGCCGGACTGCGTGCCGATCCGGCCCTTCGTCGCCGAGTTCACTGGCGCGTATGCGGGGTACACGTGCCAGGAAATGGCGCACGATTACGAGAAGGCGTTTGCCGCGGCCCGCCGCTGTGCGGCAGATTTCGACTGGGACGCCGTGGTGCCCAACATGCTGGCCACCTGGACCGGGATGACGCAAGCCATCGGGCTGAAATACTACATGACGCCCGGTATCGACCTGCCGGCCAACGTGGGTCACCAGTACCGTGAGCCGTCGGTGGACGACGCCTGGATGAAGCCGGATGAGTACGACGCCTTGATCGAGGACCCGACCGGATATCTGTACAACGTCTGGCTGCCGCGCGTGGCCGCTCCGCTGAGTCCCGTCGGCGGCCCCGTGACCTTCGAGCACAATACGTCGCTGGTCAAAGGCGCGATGGCGATGATGCAGTTCTTCAGCGCCTGGGGCGTCCAGGAAACTCGACTGCGGATCGAATCCGGCACGGTGTCGGCGATCTCCGGCATGCTGCGGGCGCCGCTGGACTTCATCGCCGACAAACTCCGCGGTTACGTCGGATTGGTGGACGATCTGTTCCAGCGTCCGCAGCAGGTCCGCGCGGCCTGCGAGGCGATGATGCCGCATCTCACCCAGTTTGCCCTGGCCACCGCCGATCCGCACAAGAACGTGCCGATCGGCTTCTGGATGCACCGCGGCTGCGTGCCGTTCATCACCCCCGCACAATTCGATAATGTCTTCTGGCCCACGCTGAAACCAATCGTTCAAGAATTGTGGGCGCACGGGCACCAGACGTTGTTCTATGCCGAGGGAAACTGGGACCGTCACCTGGCATCGTTCGCCGAACTGCCCGACGCCAGCATCGTGTACCACGTGGACCGGGGCGACATCCTTCGGGTACACCAAATGCTGGGCCACAAGTTCTGTCTCAGCGGCGGGGTCCCCAACTACCTGCTGGCCTTCGGCTCGGCCGACGAAGTGCGCCGGCATTGCCGTCAGGTGATCGAGAGCGTGGCCCGCGACGGCGGCTACATCATGGACGCCAACGCCATCGTGCAGAACGACGCGAAAGTCGAAAACATCCGGGCGATGACGGAGGCGACGCTCGAATATGGCGTCTATTCACGGGGACACGCAGCCACGGGGCAGGTGGTTGGGTCCGCGCCGGCGTCGTCCCCGCGGACGCCTCTGTCCGGGCCTTCCGGCCCGCAGCCATTGCCGGAGGACGCGCGGCCGGATGCGTTCGTCTGCCGCACGGAGGGCCGCCGACCGCCGGGCAGTTGTACGCCGTGGGACGAGAAGCGGCTGCAACTGCCTTCGATCCAGGGCGACGAGGCGCTGTGCCAGCGAATCTGGGAATCGATCGACGTTTTGGGCAACATGTACGTGTGGTGGATCGCTTTGGCTTTTTGAACGGAGAGTCTGCAAAGAAGGAAGTACGTTATGCCGACAAGAAAAGAAACCATGACCTCGCGCGAGCGACTGTTGAAGGCCCTGAATCACGAGCAGCCGGACCGCGTGCCGATCGACTTGGGCGGCAACCAGACGGGCATTCACCGCCTGGCTTACGAGGCTCTGATTCAGCACCTGGGCATCCAGGACGAGATCACGATCATGGACGCCGTGCAGCAGTTGGCGCGGCCCTGCGAGGCGGTGCTGCAGCGGTTTCACGTCGACACGCGCTACATCCACGCCGGAGCCGCGGCGGACTTTCGGGGCGAGATCGTCACTCGCCAACGGGACGGCCGCGCATGGCACGATCTGACGGACGAGTTCGGCGTGACGTGGTCGATGCCGAACGACGCGCCGCTGTACATGGACATTACGCACCATCCGCTGGCGGAGGCCAAGATCGAAGATATCTGCGGCTATCCATTCCCCAAGGGCAACGATCGAGGCCGCTTTGCCGGACTGCGGGACCGGGCGCTGCAGATCCGCCGCGAGACGCCCTACGCGGTGATCAGCGGCATCAGCGGCGTGGTGTACGAAACGTGCTGGTACATGCGAGGACTGGAACGTTGGTTCATGGACATGATCGAGCAACCGGAATTCTGCGAAGCCCTGCTTGACCAGACGCTAAAGTTCTGGCTGGACTGGTTCGACGTGTTCCTGGCCGAGGTCGGCGACGTGGTCGACGTGATCATGATCGGCGACGACCTCGCCGGCCAGGGCGGTCCGCTGTTCCAACCGGATTTCTACCGCCGCGTCGTCAAGCCCCGGCACAAGCGGTTGGTGCAGACGATCAAGTCCCGGACGCCGGCCAAGATCTGGTACCACACCTGCGGCGCGTGCCAGTGCTACATCCCCGATCTGTTGGACAACGGCATCGATATCCTCAACCCGATCCAGATCAGCGCCGCCGACATGGACCCGGCCGATCTGAAGTCCCGCTACGGGGACCGGCTGGTTTTCTGGGGCGGTGGCATCGACGCCCAGCACGTCTTGCCGCACGCCGACCCGGAAACCGTACGCCAGCACGTGCGCCGCAACGTGACGGCCTTCAAATCGGGCGGCGGTTACGTGTTCAACAACGTCCACAACATCCAAGCCGGCGTGCCGGCCGAGAACATCGTCGCCATGTACGACGCGGCGTACGAGGCGGGGTTTTACGAGTGACGTTGAGAACAGCGGAATACAATTGCGACAAGTTGATGGGAAGGTTAGACTGGTCAGCGATTTGGCGGCCACAACTTGTCAGGAGGCTCCTACGATGTGGAAGTGTATTCGTACTCTGGCCTGCACGGCGCTCGGCTTGGCAGCCATTTTCATTCGCGCCGAGGCCGGGTTTCCCGCGGCGGCGGACCCATCGCCCGCGCACCAGCCGGGGCCGTTGTTGCAGTCGATGCTGGAGGGTGATTTGCGCGGTGTTGACGAGATCGTGTTTGCTGTGCGCGTATCGGGGCGAGACCACTGGTACGTGAACTTCGGGTACTACAGCTGCGACTACGGACCTCCCGCCGACCATTGTTTCGGCACCTATCCTGACGGCGAATCGCTGCGCGGCTATGGCGACGGCGGCCGTCTGTGCCGGCTGAATCTGCGGACCGGGCAGTTGACCACGCTGATCGACGATCCGACCGGTGGGGTGCGCGATCCGCAAGTGCATTACGACGGGCAGAAAATCCTGTTCTCGTACCGCCGGGGCGGGACGGCGACTTATCACCTGTACGAAATCAACATCGACGGTTCGGGACTGAAGCAACTGACGGACGGCCCCGACGACGACATCGAGCCGGCTTACTTGCCGGACGGCGGGATCGTGTTCTGCTCCAGCCGCTGCCGGCGGTTCGTCAACTGCTGGTACAGCCGCGTGGCCACGCTGTACCGCTGCGACGGCGACGGATCGAACGTCCGCATGCTGTCCAGCAACAACGATCACGACAACACGCCGTGGGTGCTGGCGGACGGCCGCATCTTGTACATGCGGTGGGAGTACGTCGACCGTTCGCAGGTTCATTTCCACCATCTGTGGACGGTCAACCCGGACGGCACGGGGCAGATGACGTTCTACGGGAACTCGTTCGGCGGCATCGCGATGCTGGACGCCAAGTCCATTCCCGGCAGCAAGTCGGTGGTGGTGTCCTTCTCGCCGGGGCACGGCATGCCGGAGCACACGGGCCACGTGGCCATCGTCGATCCCACCCTGGGACCGGACGACCGCCGCGCGGAACGGCAGATCAGCAAAGGCCCGGCCGTCTGGCGCGACCCCTACGCGCTGTCGGAGAAGTGTTTTCTGGTCTCCAGCCGCCAAGGGATTTTCGTGATGGACGGCGAGGGAAAGACCGAGTTGGTGTACCAGCTGCCGAAGTCGGAAAACCAATGGCAGTGCCACGAGCCGAGGCCGCTGCAGTCGCGGCCGCGGGAACGGGTGATCGCGCCGCGCGTGGATGTGTCCCAAGCGACGGGACGGCTGTTCCTGGCCGACATCTACTACGGCCGCAATATGCTCGGCGTGCGGCGCGGCGAGATCAAGAAGCTGCTGGTGCTGGAACAGTTGCCGATGCCGGTCCACTTCTCCGGCGGCATGGAGTCGATCAGCCTGGGCGGCACGTTCACGCTGGCCCGCGTGCTGGGCACGGTGCCGGTCGAGGAAGACGGTTCGGCGTTCTTCGAGGTGCCGGCGATGCGGTCCGTGTTTTTCGTCGCCCTGGACGAGAACGATCTATCGGTCAAGCGAATGCAGAGTTTCGTCACGGTTCAGCCGGGCGAAACCAGCGGTTGTGTGGGCTGCCACGAACAGCGGACGCAGACGTTCCCGCAAGCCGCTGCCGCCGCCTTGTTGGCGAACCGGCACCGCAAGCCCACGCCCATCACGCCGATCGACGGATTGCTGTCTCCGCCCGACTATCCGCGGGACATCCAGCCGATTCTGGACCGACATTGCGTCGAGTGTCACAATCCCGACCGGTACGAAGGCCGCGTCGATCTGACCGGCGATCGCCAGCCGCAATGGTCCATGAGCTACTACAATCTGCGACGTTTCAATCTGGTCGCCGACGGCCGCAACGAGCCTTACGGGAATCGGCCGCCGCGGACGATCGGCAGTTCTGCCAGCCGCCTGATGCAATTGATCGACGGCAGCCATTACGATGCCAAGCTGTCCGATGAGGAGCGAAAGACTGTGCGGCTGTGGATCGACGCCAGCGCGCCCTATGCCGGCACGTACGCCAGCTTGGGCTGTGGCGTCTATCCCGTGCACCTGCCGCTGCCGGTGCTGGAGCGCCGCTGCATCAGCTGCCACGGCAAGGGCAAGGGCCCGTTGGAGATGGACGGCTATCGCGCGCTGGCGGCCTGCAATTTGGACCGACCGGAAAAGTCGTTGCTGGTCCGAGCCCCGTTGGCCAAAGCCGCAGGCGGCTTGGGCATCTGCCAGCCCAACGTGTTCGCCGACACCGGCGACGCGGACTACCAGAAACTGGTCGCGGCGATTCAGGCCGGCGGGCAATTGCTGGCCGAAGCCAAGCGTTTCGACATGCCCGGATTCCGGCCCAACCGTTACTACATCCGCGAAATGAAGCGATTTGGCTTTCTGCCGCAGGACCTGCCGTCCGACGCGCCGGTCGACTACTACGCCACCGATCAGGCGTACTGGCGATCGTTCTGGTGGAAACCAGTCAGCGCGGGCGCGGAGTGATGGGGTCGGCGGTGCCAGGGAAATCTTGGAGTGCGGTGCCTTGTCACCGCTTTGGACAGCGGCCTGCAGCGTCGCGGAGGATTGGGTTCAGGAAACATAGCAAGGCAGCGGAACACGAAGCGGTCGCCGCTGCCCTGCAATCTGCTGCGAGGCATCAAGTCGCTACTTCCCCAATTCTGCCTCGATCGCCGCGATCACCAGGGGATCGTTCGGCTTGGTGCGAGGCGCGTATCGAGCGACGACTTTGCCGTCGCGGCCCACCAGGAATTTTTCGAAGTTCCACGTGATATCGCCGGCGTCCTTGGGCTGCGTCGGCAGGGCGGTCAGACGCTTGTAGAGCGGGCAAGCGCCGTCGCCGTTGACGTCAATCTTTGCAAACATGTCGAACTTGACGCCGTACTTGCTCGTGCAGAACTCCCGGATCTCGTCCGCCGTCCCCGGCTCTTGCTTGCCAAACTGATTGCAGGGGAAGCCCAGGACGCACAGCCCCTTGTCGGCGTACTTTTCGTGCAGCGCTTCCAACTCCGTGTACTGCGGCGTCAATCCGCACTGGCTCGCCACGTTGACCACCAACAGGACTTTAGCTTTGTACTTCTGGGGCAAGTCGACGTCCTTGCCGTCCAGCGACTTCATTTTGAAGTTGATATCCGAGGCGGCTGCAGAAGATGTCAACGCAGCAGCCATCACACATGCCAGCACAAAAAGCGAGAGTCTCACAATCTGGTTCTCCTGTTCTCTAAACTGCCATTTCATTACGGACGAATCTCACCGAGTCGATGCTTTATAGAAGGCACCATGATTGGCGGACAGTGCGCGGAGGGGAAAAAATCGGCGAGGACTTGGGAGTCTCGTTTCCGGACGTTCCGAGCGAAAGACCGAAGCCAAGTTGTCGATGTTGATCTCCAAAATCCGAAACTCGAAATCCGAAACTCGAAATCTCGACGCCTTATGATGCTGACTGGGGAACCGCCGGTTCCATGATTCGTTTCACTGCCGCTTCCAGGCCGGCCAGCAGGCCGTCGATCTCGCGGCGTTCGTCCCCCTGGAGGTCGGCTTTGCCGAAACGGACGCGATAGAAGATCTCGACGATCCGCGGCGGCAATTGGGCCGCAGCAGTCTGCGGCGCCAAGGCGGCCAGTCTTTCACCGGCTTGGAATGCCAGTTCACGCGGCGTCTGGCCGACGCCGCGGCTCAGTCCCAACTGATTCAGGGCCGCTTCCAGACGGCGGTAAAACTCGATCGACAGCGCTGATGTGGATTGTTCGCGAGCCGACTCGCCGTGAGCCCACCGCCACTGCCACAGGGACGCTGCGGGACTCTTGCCGCGGTTAGCTCGCCCGCGCCGCCGGTACACCATGATGCTGGCGGCCAAGGCCGCGAACAAGGCAGCGCCGAGAAAGGGCGTGATGCTTCGCGCCCAGCGCTGCACGGATCGGCGAACTCCGTTCAGTTGTTGGAGCACCGAGGCCCAGGTTTCCGGGTTCGCCTGGTTGGCCACCGGCTCGTAGATCGACTCCTGCTGCCGTTTCGCGGTCAGCCCCAGAATATAGTCGGACCACATGGTTCTGGCATAGTCGAGGACGTCATCCACGACGTCGATCCAGCCGCGCTGCAATTGCCGCGCGAGGTCGATGTCCGAACCCGGCGTAGGGTCTACGCGCAGCCAGCCGCCCAAGGGGCTCAACTCGGCGTCCACGGGCGACTCCGACTCGGCTTCCTCCGGCGGCAAGTAGGCTTCCACCCAGGCATGCGCGTTCCGCTGCAGCACCTGGTAGTAATCGCCCAGGGCGTTGTACTCGCCCCCGCGGAAGCCCATCACCATCCGCGCTGGGATGTTCTGGCTGCGAAGCATCATCACCAGGGCGCTGGCGAAGTACTCGCAGTGCCCCGAACGATGGTTGGCGACAAAATCCTCGATCGGATCCAGTCGCCGCTGGCGGCGAACGCGGGCAAAGTCGAGCGTGTAGTTGTACGCTCCGGGCTTGAGGAAATGATCGCGCAGCGCCCGGACGAGGTCCGCGCGTTTGGTGCTGGTTGCCTGCCGCCGTTGGACAACCTCGTCGGCGATCTTCTTGAGCGTAGGGAAGCGAGCTTCGTCGAATGCCAACAAATCGGGATCCATCAGATTGGTGACGTTGCGGGGCAGCGGCGTGACGTCCAATTGGACGCCGCCCAGCAATCCAGTGGTGACCACGGAGTAGCGATATTCCTGCCTCGGCCGTTCTTCGGGATGCGTCCTGCAATAGACTTCTTCGGTATGTGGCTGAACGCGCACGTCGGCGGGGGTCTGATCGCAGCCGTAGACGGGATGGATCGCGAACAGCACCTTTTCGTTGAGCGGCTGCAGCGTCACATCCTGCCGAACCAGGTTGCGGCTCGACGGAGGGGGCGGCAAGCGCCGGCTGACGGCGGTGAGTTGGTAACGGAACAGTCCGCCCAATGGTATGCCTCGCGGCTGCCGCCACTTGGCGATGCCTTCCTCGTACACATATTCCGTGAGCACTGCGCCGCGGAAATAGGGCTCGCCGTAAACCCGGTAAGGCTGGCCGTCGGCCACCTCGCGGAAACTGACTCGCATCACCGTGTCGGAACTTTCCAGGATCGACGTCATTTCGTTCAGCGTCACCTCGTCGGTAAAGCCGACGACGCGAGTGGGACGGGCGTGGTAGCCGCGGCGCGCGGAACTGTCCAGCCGGGGAGCGGTGAAGAACAAGAGAAATGCAAACACCAGGGTGCTCAGGCCGATGACGGCGATCTGCCGCAGCAAGCCGCTGGCCATGACGTGCCGGCCCAGACGCGTCGAACTGATCAGCGGCCGAATGACCGGCTCACGGCGCAACCAGCGATGCCAGCGGCCGGCCGGCTCTGCAGACGCTTGCTCCGATCGCATCTCTCCCTCGCGCCGACTCCTCGACCGCGCCGCGGACTCGACCACGCGCAAGCCCTCCCGGTGGACGTGCAGCACGACCAGCGTCGAAAACGCGACGGCCGCGTACAGAATCAGCACTAACCCGGATTCGAAACCCACGTTCAGCGCCGCCGACACGACGACCTGCAACAGGCTCAGGACCGTCAACTGCCAGTACAACCGAGGGTTTTTTCGCTGGTAAAACAGCACGATCTGCAGGTAGATCAGCAGATTGGCGATCGCCATCAACTGGGCCCGCATGTCGGGTTGAAGGAACTCGTTCAGGGAAAAGAACAGGGCCGCCAGGGCGGCCAGATTGGCCACGAACCGATTCAGGCGAAACCAGCCCAGGATATCGGTGAAAACCACGGAAGTCACGGCGGCGAACACGGCCAGCAGAGGCAACAGGGAATTCGCCTGTCCCATGCCCAACAGCACGGCGCCGATCATCGCCAAGATAGCGACGTGAATCTGTACGATCCGTTCCAGCTTCATCTCGATCCGCTACTCCCTCATGGCGCTGTGGCCGGTCTCCCGACCGGGCCACGCGGCCGACCGCAGGTCTCCAGATTTGCCGCGCCGCCCTACTCCCACAGGAACACGCGGGCCACCTCTTCCGTACCCACATCCAGCCAGACGACCGTGCCCAGCGCCCGCTGGTGCCGGTGGCCTCCGGCAAATGAATCGCTCCGGCCGATGCGATCCAACTGGCTGCTCCGCGTGCTGATCACGACCACTTGCGTGCCCAACGGGTTTTCCGCCACCAACTCGCCCAGCGTCTCCGCCAGGCGGTTCTCCGGGGCGGCGTCGATCAAGGCCAGTCGCTGGAGCGTCTGCTGCGCGAACAACGCCGAGGCGGTGGCCGACCAGAGGCCGCGCTGCCGGGCGGCCAGGGCGATCGTCAGCCGACTGCCGCCGCGCCGCGCCAATTCGTCCACCAAGGTCGCCACGAAGCTGACGGCGATTTCCACTCGCCCTCGATCCTCGTCGCGCGGCGGGTCGGGCTGCCACAGGTCCAAGACGAGCGCCAAGTCCTGGTTCTGCTGCTGCTCGAACTGCCGCACGGCCAGTTTCCCCAACTTGGCCGTGGTCCGCCAGTGAATCCAGCGTTTGCTGTCTCCCGACCGCCATTCGCGCAGCCCGTAGTAGTCTCCGTCGATCGGGCCTTGCCGATAGTGCGTCGTTTGACGCCCCAGACGCCGGGAATCCAACAATTCCAGCCAATGGGGCGTCAATTGGCCCAGTCGCGGCCAGACGACGACGCGCTCGAACAGCTTCAGCTTGGCGCTGGCCCTGACCAGTCCCATCGGAAATCGAGTGGAAACCCGCAAAGGGCCGAAACGGTACCGGCCGCGATGCGGCAGGGTAACCTGGTAAGCCGCCGCGCCACAGCCTCCGGCCGCGACGTGAGGCAACACGACCGTAGCGTTGGGACTGGGGTCCCGTTGGCGGGACTCGGAAGCGGATGGTTCCGCCTGCACGCAATCGTCGACCACGATCATCCAACTGCCCAAGCGGCGCCGGTCGTTCTGCCCGCGAATCTCGACGCGAAACGGCCGGCCAGCGAAGATTTGCTCGGGCAAACGCCGGGAGATCGACAACCGCCGCAGCGATTGGACGACGAACCGCCAGTTGAACAGCAACGGCCCGATCATCATGCCCGCCAGGATGAACAACAAGTTGATGTCGCGCAGCGTGGCCCCGCCGACGATAAACGCCAGCACGAAGATGTAGTACGCGCCTTCTCGGCAAATGGTGACAACGCGTCGAGCGGCCATGAGATTGAGCCTACAGGAGTTGGCGATTTTGGGTCCTTTTCATGCACCCGAAGAAGTCCTCGACGCGTGCCGTCGAGTGGTTTTGGGTTGTTATCCCCCCGTGCCTGCCCTCGTTCCACCGCCGCTGCGATCCTCGACGCTTGTCGTCGAGCGCTTCAGGTTTGTGTCCCCCGTGCCTGCCCTCGCTCCACCGCCGCTGCGATCCTCGACGCTTGTCGTCGAGCGCTTCAGGTTTGTGTCCCCCGTGCCTGCCCTCGCTCCACCGCCGCTGCGATCCTCGACGCTTGTCGTCGAGTGCTTCAGGTTTGTGTCCCCCGTGCCTGCCCTCGCTCCACCGCCGCCGCGATCCTCGACGCTTGTCGTCGAGTGCTTCAGGTTTGTGTCCCCCGTGCCTGCCCTCGCTCCACCGCCGCTGCGATCCTCGACGCTTGTCGTCGAGT
>CAYPGE010000069.1:3940-4144 GCA_964409865.1 uncultured Pirellulaceae bacterium | reverse complement strand
GATCCTCGACGCTTGTCGTCGAGTATGTCAGGTTGGGCTCTCAGCGCGCCCCCATCCGGTTATTACAGCACACGGTTCGAGGACGCCAACCTGAAGCACTCGACGGCAAGCGTCGAGGATCAGGAACTCCGCCGCCAGACGCCCCGCGTAGGACGCCAACCTGAAGCACTCGACGGCAAGCGTCGAGGATCAGGAACTCCGCCG
>CAYPGE010000069.1:0-3840 GCA_964409865.1 uncultured Pirellulaceae bacterium | reverse complement strand
CCAGACGCCCTATTATACCGTCAAGGTCGGGGTTTCACACCGACCTACAGCCCGCGGTTTAAGGACGCGATTCCGTGCCGCTGACTTCCCGCAGTGGGCAATCCTCTGGCTTCCCCACCTTTTTCCCGTCGTTTCGAACGGGTAGCATGGGAGGTATGAGCGAGAATGCAGCCAGTTTCCGCGGATTGCACGTCGCCGCCTTCGAGAGCCGCCGGGCCGAGGAGTTCGCGCGATTGATCGAACGGCACGGCGGCGTGGCGCATGTCAGCCCGTCCATGCGCGAGGCCCCCTTGGACGACAACCGGTCGGCGGTGGACTTTGCGCATCGCCTGATTACGGGCGAGGTCGACATCGCCGTGTTCCTGACCGGCGCCGGTTTCCAGCAGTTGCTGGCAATCGTCCAACGGCACGTCGATCGGCAACGCTACCTCGACGCCCTGTCGGACATCATTACCATCGCGCGGGGTCCCAAGGCGGCGGCGGCCATGAAAGAAGCCGGTCTGACGCCCACGTTCCGCGTGCCGGAGCCGAATACGTGGCGTCAAGTGCTGGAGACGATCGACGAATCGGTGCCGGTTTCCAATCAGGTCGTCGCCCTGCAAGAGTACGGGAGAACCAACCCCAGTCTGATCGCCGGGCTGGAAGCCCGAGGCGCTCGCGTGTTGCGAGTCCAAGTCTATCGCTGGGAGTTGCCCGAGGACCGCGGGCCGCTGGTGCAGAACGTGCGGGACCTGGCCGAGGGCCGGCTGGACGTGCTGCTGTTCACGTCGGCGTACCAGGTGACTGCCTTGTTGCAGGTGGCCCGCGACTTGGGGTTGGCCGATCGCGTCCGCCGGCGGCTGGCCGAGACGGTCGTGGCTGCCATCGGGCCCACGACCAGCGAGGCGCTGCGCGATGAGGATCTGCCGGTGGACATCCAGCCCGAGCACTCGAAAATGGGTCCCCTGGTAACCGCGGCGGCCGATCGCTGCCACGGCCTGCTGGCGCGCAAGAGGCGGCTGGCCGTGACGGTTTCCGAACCCGCCTCTTGCCCGCTCGACCCGCAGGCCCCCTGGTACCACAGTCCGTTTTTGAGGGCCTGCCGCCGCGAACCGGTCGAGTTCACTCCCGTGTGGCTGATGCGGCAAGCCGGGCGGTACATGGCGGAGTACCGTGAGATCCGGGCCAAGACAAGTTTTCTACAGCTGTGCAAGAGCCCGTCGCTGTGCAGCGAGGTGATGTGTACCGCGGTGGCCCGTTTGGGCGTGGACGCAGCGATCATCTTCTCCGACTTGCTGCCGATCCTGGAGCCGATGGGCGTCGATCTGGAATTCGCTCAGGGCGAAGGGCCGGTCATCCACAACCCGGTCCGCGAAGCGGCGGACGTGGACCGCGTGCTGGAGTTGGAAAGCGTTGCCTCGCTGGATTTCGTCATGGAAACCGTGCGGCAGACGCGTCATGACTTGCCGTCCCACATTCCGCTGATCGGATTTGCCGGCGCCCCGTTCACCCTGGCCAGTTACGTGATCGAAGGCGGGGCCAGCCGCAGCTATCTGCACACGAAGACCTTGATGTATCGCGACGGCGGCGCGTGGCGCGAACTGATGCAACGGCTGGCCCGAGCGATCGCTCGCTACCTGAATGCTCAGATCGCGGCCGGCGCCCAGTGCGTGCAACTGTTCGACTCCTGGGTCGGTTGCCTGGGGCCGGACGACTACCGCCGTTACGTTCTGCCTTACGTCCAGCAGATCATCACCGAACTGACGCCCGGTGTGCCGGTGATCAACTTTGCCACGGGCAATCCGGCGCTGATCCCGCTGTTGGCCGAAGGCGGCAGCAGCGTGGTGGGCGCGGACTGGCGAGTGCGGTTGGACGAAGCGTGGCAGACGATCGGCTACGACCGCGCCGTGCAGGGCAACCTGGACCCTGCCGTACTGCTGGCGGACGTGGCCGCCATCCGCCGCGCCGTCAAGGAGGTGTTGGACCAGGCCAGCGGCCGGCCGGGGCACATTTTCAATCTGGGGCACGGCGTGTACCAGCAGACGCCGGTCGAGAACGCGATCGCGCTGGTCGAGGCCGTACACGAATTGTCGAGGCGTTAATCCCATGCTCAGCCGAGTGCAAAGTTTTTCGGAGGACGGTCGTCAAATGGTGTTGTGGCAGGAATTGGGCGAGGGCGCGCCGACGCTGATCGCGTTCGCCCGGCTGTGCAGCGACGCGTTGGCGGCAAATTACGCGGATCCGGTTCCGGCGCTCAGCGAAGAGGCTCGCGCGATTCTGTACGTGGCCCGTCGCCGCGGGGCGATGGAAATCAAAGGCGTGAACCACGCCTTCGATTCCTCGGAGCGATTTCTGGCCGTGTGCGTCGAACTCGATCTGGAACGTTCGTTCATTCTCAAACGGCGGAGCGACCCGGAACTGAACATCCGCTTCCTGGACGGCTTTCGCCAACTGTGCGCCTCCGGCCTGGTGATGCACCACCTGCTGCGGGATTTCTCCCTGACCCTGCGCGGCTTCGCAGTCGCCCGCAGCATCCGCCGCGAAGACGTGCCGGTGCTGGTCGCGCTGGCCGAAGAACAACTGATCGACGACTTTTAGGATCGGCGAATCCATAACTGTCGCGATTTCAAAGTAGCCATCACGCTCCGCGTGATGATCGCCAACAAGAACTGGACAGTTATTGATTCGCCGATCCTTAGGGATGGCGCGGCTGGAAGGTCAGTGGCGGCGGTGCGAGTCCGGATCAGGCTCGCACCAGCACGATTTTGATGCCGTCTTGCTCCAGTTCTTCCACTTCGCCACGGTCCTCGACCGGCGTGTCGGAGTTCGGATCGAAGATCACCAGGTAGCCGACGTCTCGGCCAAGCCGTTTGGCGTAGCGGGCCACTTGCACCAGGCCGTCCGGCAAGGTGTACTTGCCCCGCATGATCTTCAACTCGATCACATCCTCCCGCCCTCCGTACTGGACGACCAAATCCGCACGTCCCGTGCCGATGGCAAACTCGCGCTCGACCCGCCCGCCCGCATTGACGATCCGCTGCAGGTAGGCCATGAACGCCAGGTGCGGCGCGGCTTCCTGATACGGCATGCCGCGCAGCAGCACTTCGCCGTGCCGCCGCCAGAATTCGATGAAGCCGTCGATCAGCTTTCTCAGATCGAGCGTGCCGTCCGCCGCCACGAACCAGGCCGGCTGGTCCGGAATGGCCGTTTGCACCTGGTGCGTCAGCACGCGCGGGATAATCTCCTGGTAGATCGGGTTGGCGATCACCCGCATGCCGTCCCGCACGGCCACCAATCCCAGGTCGCGGACGTAGCTGAAATCGTCGTCGTACGTCGAGCCGACCGCCAGCGCCCCTACCAGGATCGGTTCGAGGGTCCTGCGCACGCGGTCCTCGCGCAGTTTGTCCACCAGGCTGTCCAGATGGGTGTCGCGCCGTTCGATGAGGATTTCGCGGGCCTGCAGCACCTTGTCACGCGTGACGCTTACGGTACGGTCGGGCACGAGGGCATCGTAGCTGGTTGTCAGTTGCGACGCCAGCGCATTGACCAGCCAGGGCTGGCCCTGGGTCTGCCGGTAGATCTCCTTGACGGCATCCAGGGCAAATTCTTGCTGCGTTTCGCGAGTGTGTTGTTCGAGCAGTTCGGCTACTTCTTGAGACGTGAAATTTCGCAAGGAAAGGGAGCGGGTCTTGATGTTGAAGGGACTCGCCGTTCCCAGCGTAGCGGACTCCGGGCGGACTTGGATCTTGTAATCGCGCACGTCCCGCAAGCCGACCAGCGCGACGCTCCGGGGAAAGGGGGCGGGCCGCGACGTGTAGCCGTCGCGAAGCTGCCGGAGCACCGAGATGAGCAGGGCACCGG
>CAYPGE010000068.1:0-27123 GCA_964409865.1 uncultured Pirellulaceae bacterium | reverse complement strand
TTAGAAGAAAACGCACCAATACCGGTGCATTGCAGTCTAGAAAACGGGCACCAGTGTCCGCTGGGATAATCCGGAGAGGAGACATTGAAGCGATGATCTCCCTACTTCCCACTCGAAGTCAGGGAATGTGCTTCAACATCGTCGTCTCTGGTCTCGTGAGGTCAGATGACGACCATTTAGGGTTTAGGAAAGCCTTCTCTCAGAAGGACATTCCCATGGTCGCCGAAGTCATGGACTTAGTCTACGCCTGGATGCGGGACCACAGCGAGCCAACTGACCCGGATCAGGCTCCCAAGTAATAGGTGAATCAAACGCCGGCCAGAGAGACTCTCTGGCCGGCACAACACTGCGGAGAGCCCGGTCACAACTTTGCAGCCAGCAAGGAGACGACCGGTCATTTGAGGAATGAGTCGTATGGATGACATCAACGGAACTGCAACCCAATCTCAACCTACCTTGCCCCAACCAAATTCAGTGGCCTTTGCTCCTGCTCTTCCACCGACAAGACCTCAACGACAGCATCGCCGTTTCTTGCGAGTTACCACCACGGTACAGACTAACCGACGATGTCGTGGAGGCCATCTCAAGGTTGGCTGGAGCACAAGAACACTGAGGCGTACTTCTCGCGGCATGGAGAGCATGTGACCACTCTCCATGTCTTTCCAATCGACTCGATCGTCCCTAAACAGATTTCGCTCAACGCACTGAAAAGGACCAACGCGATGACCTCAACGAAACAGCCGATCCTGTCCAGACCTGCTGCGATTGTGGGTGCTGGCCGGGTCGTAGCCACCCTCTGGAACGATGGCGATCAACAGGACTCCGGGAAATACCGCTTCACCTTTTTTCGCCAGAGCAGCCGCACCGGCCGGGTTCGGCAATCGTTTCGGCCGGCGGATCTGCACGACTTGGTCAAACTCTGCCAGGCTGTGGCCGCACTTGTCGCGGAGGACACTAGTATTCCCTCTCCGCAGCAGCAAGCGTTGACCGATCTTGCCGACAAACTCGATGCGATTACTCGTACAAGGATCTAACCCATGCCACGCAAAGCCGTCCACGAAATCCGCCGCGGCCTGATCAAGGTCCGCATCTGGCGAAAGCGAACCCGATCCGGACTTCGGCACACCCTTGCCGTCACCCGTCTGTTCCGCAACGGCGATGTCTGGAAGGAGTCCAGCCGCTTCGGCCGCGACGACATCCCGCTGTTGCGTCTGCTGCTCGACGAGGCCCACACCTGGATCTTCCGCAACTCCTGATGGACCATCCAACGACTTCCAGACGCCCTAAACCTGATCAACCGCCCGCACAATGACACCCGCGAAAAGTCCTAACATCTCGGCCTTTCTGAGGAATCGCTCTGCTCCGGCGAGGCAACTTTGTAGTTTCCTCGGAAATGTGCTACGGTCGTCCGAAGCCGCACCATTTCGGTGTAGCTTCTCAGCCCCTGCTCTTTTCATTGGCTGCGCGTGTAGACGCCATACCCACCGACTCCACGCCGGGATCTGCGCTCTCGGCCCGAAGCCGGTGGCGTGCATCGGTTTTTTCTTTGGCTTATCGCAGGAGACGTCGTATGTCCACTGATGTAGCACCATCGAGCAACACCCCGATTGCCGTCGAACCCGATCTAACTCCGAACGCAATTACCGTTCTGGAACATCGGTATCTGAGACGCGACGACCAGGGCCAAGTCGTCGAGACGCCAGCCCAGTTGTTCCGCCGTGTCGCCAAGACCGTGGCCGACGCCGAAGCGACTTGGGGGACATCCGCCGAGGATTGCCAGCGGCTCGAACACGACTTCTATTGCCTGATGGCAAGTCGCAGGTTCCTGCCCAATTCGCCCACGCTGATGAACGCAGGCAGGCCGCTCGGCATGCTTTCGGCGTGTTTTGTGCTGCCGCTGGAGGATTCGATCCCCGACATCATGGAGACGGCCCGACAGATCGCCCTGGTGCAACGGGCCGGCGGTGGGACCGGCATCGACTTGTCCGCCCTGCGTCCCAAGGGCTCGATCGTCCGTTCGTCAGGTGGTACCACGGCCGGCCCGCTCTCTTTCCTCAAGATGCTCTCGGCTGTGACGGATGCGATCCAACAAGGAGCGTTCCGCCGCGGCGCCAACATGGGCGTCATGCGCGTCGACCACCCGGACATTGTTGCTTTCATCGACCTCAAGTCCGACCTGGCCCAGATCAGCAACTTCAACGTCTCCGTCGCGATCACGGACGAGTTCATGGGGACCTTGAAAGCCGTTCCGCAGCAATCGCACACCGTGAGGAACCACCACACGGGGCAACGCGGCCGGCTGCTGAAGGACACCGGGGTCCCCGACTATGCGGAGGAACCAAGCGGCGATGCCGGCCGCTACTACACCGTTCGCGACCTGTGGAACCGCATCGTCGAGCGGGCTTGGCAGTCAGGCGACCCGGGCGTGATCTTCATCGACCAGGTGAACCGCCACAATCCGACGCCGCACTCCGGCGCGATTCGAGCGACCAACCCCTGCGGCGAACAGCCCTTGCTGCCTTACGAGGCGT
Source organism: uncultured Pirellulaceae bacterium (assembly GCA_964409865.1). Classification (GTDB taxonomy): domain Bacteria; phylum Planctomycetota; class Planctomycetia; order Pirellulales; family Pirellulaceae; genus Anammoximicrobium. The sequence goes on along the minus strand of CAYPGE010000068.1, from coordinate 24,592 downwards.
GCAATCTCGGCTCGATCAATCTCGTCGCCTTCAGCAAGCCCCAGGGCGGTGCAGTCCTGGCTGATCGCATCGACTGGCCGGCGATTCGCGAAACGGTCGATCTAGCTGTCCGGTTCCTCGACAACGTCGTGGAGGTCAACCGGTATCCGACCAAGGAGATCGACGAGGCGACCCGAGCTACGCGAAAAATTGGCCTGGGCGTGATGGGATTCGCCGACCTTCTCTTCGAACTCGGCATTCCTTACGACTCGGAGGATGCCGTCGCACTTGCCGAACGGATTGCGTCCTTCATCCGTGATGCCGGCTGGGCCGCCAGCCAGCGGCTCGCGGAATCGCGACGCGTCTTTCCGGCCTGGACGGGAAGCGTCTGGGATACCCAACACGCCGGCCGCCCCATGCGGAACGCCCAGGTAACGACGATTGCCCCCACCGGCACCATCTCGATCGTCGCAGGTTGTTCTTCGGGCATCGAGCCCCTGTTCTCGCTCGCGTTTACCAGGCAAGTGCTCGATGGCCAGACGCTCGTCGAAGTCAACCCGGTTTTCGCGGCGGCCCTTCGTGAGCACGTCAAAGAACAGTCGCGGATTGATGCAGTCATCGCTCACGCGGCGACGCATGGGTCCGTCCAGGACCTAGACGAACTGCCAGCCGGGCTGAAAAGCGTATTTCGCACGGCGCGCGACATTACTCCCGAGTGGCACGTCCGCATGCAGGCCGCTTGGCAGCGGCATACGGACGCCGCCGTGAGCAAAACGGTCAATCTCTTGGCTGATGCCTCCGTTGGGGACGTCGAGCAAGCATACCTTCTCGCGTACGAGCTGAAGTGCAAAGGCATTACCGTCTACCGTGATGGTGCCCGACCGCTTCAGCCCATGACGCTTTCCACGGGTGACGCGAATCCCAAGACCTCGGAGCCTACGACGAGACCCGTACGTCCCTTGAAACTGCCGGAGATCATCCCGTCCATCCGTCTCCGCCAGGCGACGCCGTTTGGCAACATGCATCTCCATATCAGCGTCGACCCGGAAACGGGCGTTGAACGCGAGGTCTTTGCCCAACTCGGCAAGGGCGGTGACCTGGCCAACTCAGACTTGGAGGCCATCTGCCGCCTGGTGTCGCTGCTTCTGCGTCTGGATGGCGACATCAAGACGGTCATCGACCAACTCGACGGTATCGGCTCCAGCTTGTCTGTGCCGTCCAAGGATGGGCGCATCAAGTCCCTTGGCGATGGACTGGCCCAAGCCTTGCGAAAGTACCTGACCGCGAAGGAACGCGAAGGGCTGCCAGCCCTCCTGTCCGGCCGTGTCAAAACGCTTCGATCGCCGCAGCGGCCCAACGCCGCTCCGCAAGAACGCCAACAGGAAGCCCTCTTCAAGATCAAGTGCCCGGACTGCGAATCGGCGGGGACGCTTGCCTTTGAGGAGGGCTGCCTGAAGTGCCACGCGTGTGGCTATTCGATGTGTTGATTCCCGGCCCGGTGGCTCACAGAGCCGGCGGGCCAATTGCCCAATCCCCTTTGATTTCGGAGGAACTTCATGACCAAGCAGCAGACGGCCCGAGGCCAGCTTGCGCAGTTCCTCTCGGCCCTTTTTCTGCGGGAGGAACTGATCGAGTTGCGATTTATCGAAAGTTGGCTTTCGGATAACAGGAAAGGGAGTCGCGTTGTCCGATCCTCGGAGTGGCTCCGGCCCGGCGAGTTCATCGCCGCACACGGCGATCTCACCGCGTTCGCCAGACGCGAGCGGGCCAACATCTACTTCGGCGTGTGCCCGCGCGCCAAGCGCGGCGACGCCGACGATCACAGCATCCAGACGATCCGTTGCGTCTGGTGTGACATCGACCGAGTCAGCACCGACGAGGCACACAAGCGTTGGAGCGAGGCTGGAATCCCGCGTCCGTCGATTGTTGTCAGCAGCGGTTCGGGAGTCCACGGTTACTGGCTCTTGCAGCAAGACCTGACGTCCCAACCAGAGCGGTCGGAGTTTGTGGCCATGTTGCAGAACTTCTACCGCAGCTTCGGTGGCGACCACGTCCAGAACCTGTCCCGCATACTCCGTCCGCCTGGGACCGTCAACTACAAAGACGCCCGCAACGGCCGACCGCCGCTGCCCTGCAGCCTGTGCTTCTGCGATCCCGACGTGCGATACCCGTTGGGCGATTTTGCCTGCTGGATGCCGAAAGACGAAGGTGAACTCCCCCTGGCTTCGGCCCGACCGAGTTCACATCCAGACATCGACGCCTCGACGGTCCACGCCGAGGCTGCAGCGCTGATCAGTCGCCTCGACCGCCCATGCCGTGATCGAAGCCGCCGCGACTTTGCCATCGTCTGCGACTTGCTGCGGCTCGGCCTGTCAAGGGAGGAGATTTGGTCCCTTGTTTCCGGCTTCAGCAAGTTCGAATCCGACGGTCGTCCGTATTTCGATCTGACAGTTACCAACGCCGAACGCGCCGTGCTGTCGAGGCCGGCCAGCGGCAGTCCTCTGCGTCCCGTAACGTGACGTTTTGCCGTGAGGCCGTTTGGTTGTTTGCACGCCATCGGCCTCCACTACCGAAGATGATTCCGATTCAATCGCTACGAGGAGACCGCTTGTGAGCGAACAGGTTTTGCAGCGTTTGGAACGTATCGAGACGTTGCTGGAACAACTTGTCAGCCAACGCACCGTGAAGGAATGGTACACCATCGCGGAGGTCGCCCAGATTCTTGGCCGAGCTGAGTTCACAGTGCGGGAGTGGTGTCGTCTCGGTCGCGTATACGCCAGCAAACGCGAATGCGGACGCGGCCGAGCCAAGGAGTGGATCATCTCCCACGAGGAACTCACACGCCTGCAGAACGAGGGTCTTCTCCCGCTGTAGTCCACTGCGCTTGTTCGACTCCCGTCGCGGAGCCGATCCGTGCCCTCCAGTCAGTCAGCCAACACGATCACTGGGCCACCTCTTCTGTGTTGATCGGAATCGTTTCTTTCGGAAGACCGCCGAAGACCAGCCGAATCGCCTCTTGCTGCTGGTTCGGAATTAGGTGCCTATAGCGGCGCACCATCTCTTCCGTCTGATGGCCGACCCAGGCATTGATGATCCTCTGGTCAATTCCCTTTGCCGCGCAGTTGCTGCAAAACGAGTGACGGAAGATGTGCCAGCCTCGGATTCTCTCCCACCTGCTGCCCAACAGCGTTCGCTTAAAGTGGTCGTGTGCTTCGTCGCGGGTCAGTTGTGTGCCGATGCTCCTGGTCTTCCTGCTACGCGGAACCTCTGCGCCGAGTGCGAACGTGTGCCGGCCCCCCGGATGGATTTTGAGCCAATCTCGCAAGACTTGAACCAAGAACGGAGACAGCGGAACGCGACGGGTCGACAGTTTTCCGCGAATTCGTTTCTTTTCGCGGATAAGAACGGTTGCGCCGTCGAAGTCGATGTCATCGATCTCGGACCGAACCATTTCGCTCCGGCGGGCGCCAGTATGCGCCGCGAACATCACCATCGGGTAAATGAACGGCTGCTTGGCGTGTGCGCGCACGAACTCAAGCAGTTCTTCGATCTCGGGCAGCGTCAGAAAAAGGCAGTCCCACAGATCGGCGACCTCGGCCTTGGTCAGTCCGCCGCGCGATATCTTCCGTTCGATTTCCTGCCATGTCTGAAACGGCGGCTTCTCCGTCATCTTCGGAAATCGCAGCCCCTTCTTGGGGAGCGGCCTCGACAGCGCACCTGAGTCCAGCCCCCAGGTCCAGGCGGACGTCAGTGTTCGGAGTTCCTTTTTGATCGTCGCCGAACTCAGATGCCGGCCATGAATTCCTTTGTCGCGGGCTCGCTTGTCGACAAACTTCTGGATGTCTTCCAGGCTGAGACTATCCAGCACCAGATTGGCCCCCAGAACTCGCTTCAAGCGTCGCACGTGAATACGCATTCCGACGAGCGTCGAGTCTTCGAGGCTCCCTGGCGTGATGCCGTTAAGATATCCCTCCAGAAGGCTGCCCAGCGTGCGGATGCAAGATGGCGGTTCCGGCCGACGTTGGGCTCGGCCGTCAGACAGAAGGAAGGTTGGCAGGTCCACGCCGTCCGGCACCTCCAGCAGGCCGAGTTCGAGTCGCCGAAGGTTATCCTCCAGTCGCGCCAAGCAGGCGTCGGCCGCCTTTCGGTCCTTGGTGCGCAGGGTGCGGCTGAATTTCCGGCTACCGAACCGGAAAACGATGCGAAACGTGTTGCCGCGTTGCTCGATGGATGCCATGTCCCGATTCTCCCCGTGGGCTGCGGAAAGAACCAGCGACACAAATCCAACGCAAAGGCCACGCTGTCCCCAATTTGTCCCCAGTCGTCATCTGTCACGACTTGGTGGATCAGTGCATCGTTGACGTAACTTGTTACAGGATAAGCGAGTGCGAGAGGGGGGATTTGAACCCCCACGGGTTGCCCCACTGGATCCTAAGTCCAGCGCGTCTGCCAATTCCGCCACTCTCGCAGAGCTGGCCTGGATACAACTTCGGACATTCCCAAGGCCCTGTCAACGCCCCTTTTCCAGCCTGCTGCGCAGGGGCCGCTGCCGACGCTCGAAAAGCTGATTGTCGCTCGCTCTGGAGAGTGTTCTCGCTGGTCTGTTGCTGCTACCATGATCTGCAAGGAAGGGAGGATCAGAAATGATAGGCCGTTTCGCGTTGGGTTTCTTGTGCGCTGCGGGTATGGCAGGAGAGTCGAGCGCCCAGTCAGGCGCGGCGGCGCTGGTTCCCCAGCCGGTTTCGATGGTCGCGCGCGAAGGGTGGTTCCGGTTCAGCGCCGACACCAGGATCATCGGGCGCGGCCCGGCCGCTGCGGAAGCACGAGAATTGATGGAAGCTCTTGCGCCGGCGATGGGATTCCAGTTGGAATTGTCCGAGGTGGAGCCGGCAAGTTCGACGCTGGTCCTGGCGGCGCTGGACGAGGCGCGACTCGACGCGTGTACTACATCGTTTCGGCCGAGCAGTTCGAAGCTGTGCAGGCCCTGTTGGCAGAAGGAGAGTTCAATCCCCGTGAACGATATCCCCTGATTTCGAGAACGGCCGCAGCCGCAGGTTGGGACGATTCCGGAATGGACGCCTACGACCACTGCGATGAGCATCGACATGAAGCTTGCTCGATCGGTTGGAGGTTTGCGTCAAGGCGGCCCTGAACTTTACGTAGCCCAGCGAAAACGACATCCAATAAGGTGTACCGGTGAGGAATCGAACAATGACGATCCGCAGAAGGCTGAACGTGGCAGGGTCGAACCCCGCGTCGAGATTTGTCTTCGCTTTCGCAACACTTGTTATGGGCACCTGCGCATGGAGCGCCGAGCCGTCGCCCCAGGGATCTGCTGGGATCGCGTCCAAAGTTCCGCAGGCTGGGCGCGCCCTGGTCCAGCGTCTGTTGCCCCAGCATGCCTACCGCTTCGAGTTTGAAGTCTTGCCGGCCGCAGACGGCCACGACGTGTTCGAACTCGAATCCCGCGACGGGCGGATCGTGATTCGCGGCAATACGGGCGTGTCCTTGGCCACGGGGCTGAATTGGTATCTCAACCAGTACTGCCATTGCCACGTCTCGTTGCACGGGCGGCAGCTGAACCTGCCCGATCCGCTACCTGCGGTCACGCCGAAGGTGCGGCAGCTCAGCTGGGCGCGGCATCGCTATTTCTTGAACTACTGCTGCTTCGGTTACTCGCTGCCCTGGTGGGATTGGGACCAGTGGGAGGAGCTGATCGACTGGATGGCCCTGCACGGCGTGAATATGCCGCTGGCGGTAACGGGCCAGGAGGCCGTGTGGCAGGCGGTGTGCAAGCAACTTGGCATGAGCGACGAAGAGATTTCGGACTTCCTCGCCGGTCCGCCGTACTTGCCGTTTCAGTGGATGGGCTGCCTGGACGGCTGGGGCGGGCCGTTGCCGCAGAGTTGGATCGACCGCCACGCGGAACTTCAGCAGAAGATTCTCGCCCGGCAGCGCGAGTTGGGGATGACGCCCGTGCTGCAGGGCTTCACGGGGCACGTGCCGGCCGCCGTGGCTCGCAAGTTTCCCGGTGCCAAGCTGCACCGCATCGACTGGATCGAATGGCAGACGCATCTGCTGGATCCGCTCGATCCCCTGTTTCCCAAAGTGGCGCAACTGATGATCCAAGAACAGACGAAGCGTTTCGGCACGGATCACCTGTACGCGGCCGACACGTTTATCGAGATGACGCCGCCCAGCGGCGATCTGGAGTACTTGACGCGTCTCAGCCGGGCCATCTACAGCGGCCTGGTTGATAACGACCCGCGGGCTGTCTGGGTGCTGCAGGGTTGGGCGTTCATGTTCAAACGCGAGTTCTGGACTCAGCCGCGGATCGAGGCGTTCTTGAGTGCCGTCCCGGACGATCGCATGGTCGTGCTGGACTTGTTCTGCGAATCCCGGCCGATGTGGAACCAGACGCAGGCGTTTTGCGGCAAGCCGTGGGTGTGGTGCAACATTCAGAATTTCGGCAACACCGTGTTCCTGGGCGGGCCGCTGAACAAGATCGCCAGCGACTTGCCAACGGCGCGGCAGGACGTCGGCAGCGGCCAACTGGTCGGGTTGGGCTTTGTCAACGAAGGGCTGGGTTACAACCCCGTGGTTCACGACCTGATGTTCGAGATGGCCTGGCGAGACGAACCCGTGGACGTCAAAGCGTGGATCGTCGACTACGCCCGTCACCGGTACGGCCGCGCCAACGCCAGCGCCGTTGCGGCCTGGCAGCGACTGGCGACGAGCGCGTATCAGGCTCCGTGCGGCGATCACGCAATCTTCGACCGCGCGCCGACGCTGGGCGGCGGACGGGGCGGAGCAGCATACAGCCAGACGCAGCTGGTCGAAGTGTGGCGGGCCTTGCAGCACGCGGCGGATGAACTGAACGGCATCGATACCTATCGCTACGACCTGGTACACGTCGCTCGGCAGGTGTTGTCCAATCATGCCTCGGTGTTGCACCAGGACGTGCTCAAAGCGTGGCGGGCGAAGGATGCTCCGGCGCTGGAAACCGCTGCGGAGCAATTCCTGCAGCTGCTGGGCGAGTTGGACGAACTGCTGGCCACGCGCCGCGAGTTCCTGCTGGGGCGTTGGCTGGAGGACGCCAAACGCTGGGGCACCAACGACGCAGAACAAGCCAGATTCGAGTGGAACGCCCGCCGCGTCCTGACGCTGTGGGGCGAAGGGCCGGCGATCGACGACTACGCCCGCAAGCAATGGTCCGGCATGATCGCAGGTTACTATCGGCCGCGCTGGGAACGGTTTTTCAGGGAAGTGGCGCAGTGTCTCCGGCAAGACAAAACCTGGGACGAGAAAGCCTTCCAGGCGGGGCTGCGGCCGTGGATGGCCGACTGGTCCAGCCGCCGAGAGAGTTACCCGGCCGAACCGCGCGGCGACAGTGTCGCCGTCGGGACGAAGCTGTGGTTGAAGTATGAGAGCGCGTTTCGCCCCAACGCGGTCAGCCTGACAACCGGCAAGCCGACGAGCTGTTCGCAAGCCCTGCCCCCGTACCCGGCGCACCTGGCCAACGACGGGTGGAACAACTCGACCGACGCGTTTTGGGCGACGGATGTCACGAAGGACGCCGACGCCTGGTGGCAAGTCGACCTGGAGCAACCGGCGATGGTCGGGCGGGTGGTCGTCGTCTGTTACTACGGCGACGAGCGATTCTACGGGTTCACCGTCGAAACGTCGCTGGACGGCGAGACCTGGGACTTGGTGGCTGATCGGCGAGACAACCGCGAGCCTTCGACCGCCGAGGGATACACCTGCCGCTTCCCGCCGCGGAGCGTCCGCTACATCCGCGTCCGGCAAACCCACAACTCGGCTAACACCGGCCGGCACCTGGTCGAGGTGATGGCGTTTGAAGAGGCTTGATGTTGGACGCTTGGCGCGATCCTCATCGGCGCGCGGCGCAGCATTTGAGCCGAACCTCAGCAATGATGGAGAGACCATGTCAGAATCCGACAGCAAGAAACTCGCGAACCACCGCTTTTTGCAGGCGATTATCGCCGCGTTGTGGGCGGTCCTGGGAGCCGCCATCGCCGTCGCCGCCGAGGCCCCCGCGCCGAACCTGGTTGAGAATCCGGGCTTCGAGCAGTCTGCTGTGAGTACTTCGATCCCCCAGGGCTGGCGCGGCGACCGCCAGGTCTATTCGTTGGACCGGGAAGTCGGCCGCAGCGGTGCGGCTTCGCTGAAATATGTCAACGCCGACGCCAAGCGATACGTGTTGTGTACCCAAAAGGTCCCGTTGCGGGCGGGTTGGAAATGCCGCGTGAGCGCCTGGGTCAAGACGAAGGAATTGATCGGCGAGGAATCGGGGGCCACTATCTGTTTGGAGTGGCAGGGGAAGGACGGCAAGTGGCTCGGCGGGGTGTACCCCGGCGGCGTCAAGGGCACGCACGATTGGCAGCGGATCGAGGCGATCGCTCGGCTGCCGGAGAACGCGGCTTCGTGCAATCTGGCCTGTTACGTCCGCCAGGGCATGACGGGGACCGCGTGGTTTGACGACGTCGAGTTAGTTCGCATCGCCGACCCGCCGATGGAAACCGTCCTGCTGTCGCCGATCTATCGCGGCCGCATCACGCCCGCAGGCCCGGAGCAAATCCGCGTCCGAGTCAGACTCAACCTGGCTGACTTCGACCTGAAGCCCGAAGATCTGCAAGCCCACGTCGCCCTTCGTTCTGTCGCCGACAACGCGGTGTGTTGGGAATCGAAGATCCAACTCACGCAGCAGCAGGGAGATGCATTTGACGTCCAGGCACCCACGCGCGGGCTGCAGGCGGGGCGCTACGAGTTGACGGTCCGGCTGGCAGGCCCGGCGGGACGGGAACTGCAGGTTGCCCGTCACCAACTGGAGCGTCTGGCGGGAGACAGCCAGCCCAAATGCGACATCGACCCGCAGCGCCGCCTGCTGGTCGACGGCCAACCCTTCTTCCCGATCGGCATGTACTGGGGCAGCATCAACGAGAAGGACATCCAGGTGTATGCCGACAGCAAGTTCAACTGCCTGATGCCCTACGGCTCGCCCAACAAGCAGCAGATGGACCTGGCTCACCAACACGGACTCAAAGTGATCTATTCCGTCAAGGACTGGTACGCCGGAATGGACAGTTGCCCGAAGTTCATCCGGACCGAAGCGGACGAAGAACCGCAGATCCGTTCGCGGGTGCGCGAGTACCGCGAGCACCCGGCGCTGCTGGCGTGGTACCTGAACGACGAGTTGCCGCAATCGTATCTGCCGCGGTTGGAGGCTCACCAACGCTGGGTGGCCGAGGAGGACTTCGATCATCCGACCTGGGTCGTACTGTACCAGTACCGCGAGGTGGCCGCCTATTTGAACACGTTCGACGTGATCGGCACCGACCCCTACCCGATCGGTCGCAGCCCCGCCTCGATGGCCGCTGTCTGGACCGCCGAGACGTTCCGGCAAGTCGAGCGGGCCCGGCCGATGTGGCAAGTCCCGCAGCTGCACAACTGGGCCAACTACGCCAAGAGCGACGCCGAAAGGCAGCGAGGGCGGACGCCGACCGCTGAGGAAGTCCGCAGCATGGCCTGGCAGTGCATCTGCGAAGGCGCCACCGGGCTGGTGTTCTACTCCTGGTACGACGTGAAACGAAATCCGGATGTGTCGTTCGACGTGCAGTGGGCGGCTCTGAAGGAGATCGCCGCCGAGATCGACCGAGCGGTGCCGATTCTCCTGTCCGCCGAACCGGTCCCGGCGGTGCAGGTCGCGGGGGAAAAGCCGAGTTGGCTGCACTGGCTGGCCCGCAGCCAGGGCGGCAAGCTGTACGTGGTGGCCGTCAACGATGGCGATGGAGAAGGTACCGTTGCGTTCACGTTTCCCGACGCGCCCCGCAGCGTTCGCGTCCTCCATCAGAACCGGACTATCGCGCCCAGGCAGTCGGGTTTTCAGGACGACTTGAAACGCCTCGCCGTGCGGGTCTACGAGATCGAGATGTGAGAGGCACAAAAAATGCCAGCATGTCACATAAGTCATCGGTGAACGTCGTCCAGAGTGCCCCTGTGTCGACCGCGACGTGAAAGAAAACCGAATGGAACGGTCCCTCCGGTGCTTGCAGCTTGACCATGAGCCGAACGCGCCAACTAGGTGACTTGATACCGTCTGGAGACGGCTGTGGAGTCCAAGGAACGATCATTTCCAGTCCAAGTGCTCATTCGGAAATGGGACGTATTCAACGAGCAGTGTTTCCTCAGGGCACATCACCTCGATGCGTTCCTGCAAGTGTACCAAGTCATCGCTGAAGAGACGGACGGAGCGGCCGGCGCAGGCGACCCACTTTCCGCCGTAATCATGCTGTAACCGGTTCCAGTTCTTCGCCAGAAAATCAGCGCTTTCCGTCAGACAGAAAGTCCTGTTAGCCTGCTGATCGATACTCATGGGCGACGCTCCTGCTTTTTGCCACGAGACCAAATCGCAGTCGCACCTTGATTTGGTCTCTACTATGAATTCTACTCGTTCCGAAAAGGATGATCCGGCTATGGAACGCAAACTTGCCAGCATTCAACGGGTGTTGGAGATTCAGCCCATCGAAAACGCCGACGCGATCGAGCTGGTGCGCATCAACGGCTGGCAGTGCGTGACGAAGAAAGGCGAGTTTCGCGCCGGCGATCTGGGCTTGTTCCTCGAAATCGACGCGATTCCACCTGACACGGAGGAATTCCGCTTCCTGTGGCAGCCCAAACCGAAGCCGGATGCGGCGGGCGGCCCGCTACCGCCGGCACCGCAGCCCACTCCGCGTCCGGAGAACTTTCGCATCCGCACGATGAGGTTACGGGGCGTGTTGTCTCAAGGTCTGCTGATGCCGCTGGCACCGTTTTCGTTCGGCGACGTGCGGGAAGGTGACGATGTGACGGAGCGTCTGGAGGTGGGCAAGTACGAGCCGCCGCCGCCCACGGACATGGGCGACCGCCGCGGCGGCTTCCCGCCGCTGGTTCCCAAAACGGACGAGATGCGCGTGCAGAGCGCTCCCCTGGTGCTGGACGAACTGCGCGGGTATCCGTACGTCATTACCCTCAAGTACGACGGCACGTCCGCGACGTTTTGCATCGACCCTCGCGACGGCGAGTTCCACGTGTGTGGCCGCAGCATGAGCATCAAGCCGGGCGACAACATCTACTGGCGCGTCGCCCGGAAATATCATCTCGAAGCCGCGCTCCGCCAGCGCCCGAACCTGGCGATTCAAGGCGAGGTGGCAGGCCCCGGCATTCAGAAGAACCGCCTGGGCTTGAAGGAAACGTCGCTGTTTGCGTTCAGCGTGTTCGATATCTCCGCGGCCCGGTTTCTCGACCACGACGACGCGCGGGCCGTATTCGCCGAGTTCGGCGTGCCGGCGGTGGCCGTGATCGAAGAAGGAGAATCGTTCCAGCACACGCAGGAATCGCTGCTGGCCTTGGCCGAGGGCAAATATCCCGGCACGAACAACGAACGCGAAGGCATCGTCATTCGTCCTCGCCGCGAACGGATCAGTCCCACGCTCAACGGCCGGCTGTCGTTCAAGGTGATCAGCAACCGCTTCCTGCTCCGCGAGGGAGCCTAGTGCCGTCTCCAGTCCGTGACTGCCGCGATCCGGAAGGCCGACTTTCTGCCAGACACTCGAACGGGGCCTACCGCTTCAGTTGAACAAAATCGCCCGCCGCCAAGGCAACCCGTATTCGCAGCGTTCCGCCATCTGTTTCTTTCGACAGGATCTTTCCCGTCACCGACGAGACCTCGCGGTAGGCCGGGGCGTCATCCAGTTCGAGCGTGATCGTCTGTTCCTGCCCCGTCCAATTGGAGAGGGCAAGGATGTCTGCATCGGGAGACTGAATCCAATTCGCCTCGACTCGGTAGTTGTCGGTTCGCAGGCGGGGCTTGATGCTGCCTTGGGCCAGGACCTGCTGCATCCAGTGCCGGTGCGCTGCGTCGAAGTCCAGCGTCGAATGGTCAGCGCCTTCGCCTCGCTGCGACGTCGCAATGTAGCTGATTGCCGGGAAGAATCCCACGACAATGACCTGGCCTCGGCCGGCGGAGAACGTCTGCCAACGCGGCGTTTGCGTCCCGCACAGCAGCTTGATACCCTCGAAAACGCCCAGTTCCTTCAGGTGGCGCATCTCGTACTCCGACCGGCCGGGGTTGTCCCGGAAATCGAGCGGTTCCCGCTCCAGGTGCAACGCCGCGTCCAGGCCCAGGGGATGGTCAAATTCGTCCCGCGCCAGCGCGCCGGCACTCAGGTACAACACCCCGCCGTCTTGGACCCATTTCAGCAACGGGGGCAACGCAGAACGTTTCAGATTCGCGTCCGTTGCCAGCAGCATCTTGTAGTCGGGCAGCAGGCTTGCCAGATCATCTTCGCACAGGACGTCGCAACGGACGTTGCAGTGCCGCAGGAGCAGATTGAGCCAAGCCCGCTCTTTGCCGAAAACGTTGTCCCGCGTCGCGTACCAGATGTCTCCCGTAACACTCAGCAATTGGGCAACGTCACCGGGCGCCGTCTTGGCGGCCATAACAGGCTGTTCCACGGCCCCGACAGGAAACGTGATCCGCTTGATGGCCTCGTAGATCTCCGGCCGGTGGCTGTTCGTGTCGCTGGTGATCGCATAGTAGGGCCCGTAGTTGAAGAAGCTGATTGACTTATCGCCATGGCCGATCTCGAGGAAACCGCGGGCCTGGATTTCCCAAGGCGGCCGGCCAAGGACGTTGTAGATTCCGTACTGCACGCCGGGCTTCCGGCAGGCGGATCGCATCACGTCGATATAGTAACCGTTGACCTGCCGGGTGCGGGCCCAACCGCCCCAGTCCTCGTTCCAGCCGAACGTCAACGCCCCGCTTCCGTAGATTTCGTACCAGTCCACGCAACGGGAAACCAGATTGCCTTCCAGCAGTTCGCAGGCGAAATTGGCGGTCGTCGGAATGCCGGGCAGGTGCTTCTGGACGCTTTGAGTCCCCGCCCGCAGCATTTCCGTCATGATGTGATTCAGGTACCGGCGGGTGTAGTAGTACGACGCTTTTGCTTCCAGGCCGGCGCGCTGAGGATCGTTGTTGAGCTTGAGCCGCGCGATTTCGGCATCCGCCAAGCCCAGACCTTTCAGATAGGGAACGAACCCTTCCTGACAGGCCGGGCAGCTTTCCACGTGATCGAATCCAAAACCCGGCTCGTCCATCAAGTTGATCATGGTCCAGCCGCTGCGGTCCTGGTTCCTGTCGGCGAATTCCTTCATGCTCGCATCGATTCGCTCCCGGTCTGGCCGGCTCAGGCATCCCGGCGACTTCGTCAGGTGGAAAAAGAAGTTCGAGGGGCGTTTCTTGTCGCTGCCGATTCCGATCAGCCGGAGGGCTTCCCGCTCGTTGGCCACCGCTTGGGCCGTCGATCGCTGCGGCGTCAACGCCATTCCGGTGAAGAACGGAAAATTCGTGGGGAACCTGCCAGGGACCGCGGGAGTTGCCTGGGCCATGCGCAGCGAGGCCTGGCTGCCTTCGCTTTCGGTAATCAGCCGGTAATCGACCAGATCGACCGCAAAGACGAAGCCGTCGCCCAGGCCCTTCCGTTCGGCCTTCTTCAGCAGTCCGGCCTCGGAAGGCGTCTTGGAAAACAGAATCTCGAAATACGCTTCCAGCTCGGGTTCGTGGTACGATCGCATCGCGTAGAGGCTGATTCGGTTCAAGCCTCCGTAAGCCAGGTGCGGGGCGACGTCGACCCAGGCGCTTTCCTCTCCGGCCGCCATGCGGACGCCGGGTTTGTCTGCCGATCCCGCGGTCACGCCCACAAACAGTCCCTGCTGATTGATGTTCGCGTGCGGGGTGTACCAGGGCGAAAACGGCCGCCGGCCCCAGAAGTGAACCACGACCGGCGTCTTCTGCTCGGGGAGCATGCGGACCTTGACGTACAGAGGCGTCAAATCGGTGACCAGCGGCTCGTAGGTCAAATCGTCGGTCAGCAGCAGCAGGTCCAGCGTGCGGGTGCAGCCGTGTACGGGGCTCAGGTGAATCTTGTCGATCGTGACTTGCAGGTTCCCGGCCGCTGCGTCGAATTCGACGAAGTCCCAAATCCAGCGGGCAAAACCCTCGCCCCATTTCTTCGCCCCTTCCGGCGTCGACCGGAGTGACGTCTCCGTGTTGTCGAAATCCTTTTTGACAACCTGCCTGTCCTGCTGAGACCCCACCAGCAGGAATCCCGACTTGCTTCGATGGTTGACCATATCCAGGTAGCGGACCCAGATCCGGTACTTGTCCGCCGCCGGGATGTGGAACGTTGCCGCCGCCGTGCCGGCGAGCTTGTTCTGTCCGCCGAGCATCTGGCCCACCGGCCGGCTGGCGTACCAGTTGTCGGGGGAATGTTCCCGCACCGTCCAGCCCTCGCCCGTCAGAGTCATCGACTCCGCCTGGACGACCTGCGTCTTTTCCGGCAGAGCGGCAAAGGAGGCAGAATTCACCAGGAGCAAGGCCAAGAGGCCGAGACACGAGACGGCCGGCCACGATAAGCCGGCCACTAGAATCGATCGGTAACGCATGATCGCTGCCTCCGCAGGTTTCTTGATGCAACACGAGTCCGTATGATAGTGGCGGACTTGGAGAGATTGAAGCCATGAGCAGAAGTGGAAGAGATTTACGTGTACGAGTGAGTGTACGAGTACGGCGGGAAGTCGCGCAAAAACGGGCTCCCCACGTACTCTTACACGTACTCGTACACTCGTATCTCTTCCCGCTCCTCGTCCGATTTCTCTCGCCGAACGAGGATCCGGCGGAGTCGGTCGAGTTCACGACGCACTGGGCGACGCGCCAGCGGGTCTTGAGTCTCAGCTTGAATCGTGAATACTGATTGCTGTCGCAGGGCCTTTCGGTTGCTGCGAAGGTTGATGATCGACGCGCAAGAGCCTCTTGGAAAGGAGTTTTCCACTATGTCCACACCGAACAGCCTTCCCTTTTCGCGGCGGGCAATGATGCAAGCGGTCGGCGTCTGCGGCGCGGCGGCGCTGGGGGCCGGTCTGGCCGGCGCGGCCGACGAGGCGGCGCCACCTCGTCCGAGCGGACAAAAGAGCGCGCTGGGCCTGAAACACCCGCCGCTGGAGACCGTCCGGGTCGGGATGGTCGGCGTGGGCGCACGCGGCAGCGGTCTGCTGGGGGATCTGCTGAACATCGACGGCGTGGCCGTGACGGCCGTGTGTGACGTCGTGCCGGAGCGGGTCGCCGCCGCCCAGGCTCGGGTGGTCGCCAAGGGCCAGCCGTCGCCGGCCGGCTTCTCCGCGAACGAGACCGATTTCGAGAACCTCTGCCGGCGCGACGACGTGGACCTGGTCTACGTCGCCACGCCGTGGGAGTGGCACGCCGCGATGGCCGTGTGCGCCATGAACGGCGGCAAGCACGTCGTGACGGAGGTTCCTGCGGCCGTCACGCAGCAGGAGTGCTGGGACCTCGTGAACGCCTCCGAACGGACTCAGCGGCATTGCATGATGCTGGAGAATTGCTGCTACGGCGAGATCGAGATGCTGGTGCTGAACATGGTCCGCCAAGGCGTCCTGGGTGAACTGACGCACGCCGAGGCCGGCTACATCCATCCGTTCCTGGCGGGCCTCCTGGGCACCGCGGAGTACAGCGTCTGGCGGCGGCGGCACCTGATGAAACTGAACGGCAACCTGTATCCCACGCACGGCCTGGGCCCGGTAGCGCTGTACCTGGACATTCACGGCGGGGACCGCTTCGACTACCTCGTGTCGATGAGTTCGTGCGAGAAGTCGCTCAGCAAGGCCCGCGACGCGTTGCCGGACGGCGACCCGCGCCGCCATGAGACCTACGTCTGTGGCGACGTCAACACGAGTCTGATCAAGACGGCTCTGGGCCGGAGCATCTCGGTCCAGTTCGACCTCGTCACGCCGCGCCCGTACAGCCGGATCAATATGATCTGTGGCACGGACGGCACGTTTGCCGACTACCCGCCCCGGCTCGCGCTGCAGGGCAAGGGACACGCATGGGAAACCGACTTGGCCCCGTACCATGCCGAGTACGGTCACCCGCTGTGGAGGCAGCACAAGGAGCAGGCCCTCAAGTCGGGCGGGCACGGCGGCATGGACTACCTGATGAACTGGCGGCTGATCCACTGCCTGCGCTCGGGGTGCCCCCTGGACATGACGGTGTACGACGCGGCGGCCTGGTCCAGCATCCTCCCGCTGAGCGTCGCGTCGGTCGCCAAGGGCAGTTCGCCGGTGAGCGTCCCGGACTTTACGCGCGGACAATGGCAGACGCCCAGGCCGCTGCTGGCGGCCGGCGCATCGTAGGCCGCTCGCTGTGCGAGCGGAACCGCGTCGCGGAGCGACGCGTCTACGATGGCTGGCCTCCGAGAGCGAATGCGCGTCTCGGAGAGACTCGCCTCCGTGGTCCGGAATCTCCGAGGCCGGATGCGCGTCTCGGAGAGACTCGCCTGCGTGGGGGAGAAGAGGCCCGGCTTTTCAAAACGAGCCGGGCTTTTCCTTCGCGGCGCACCGTTCCATTGTCCCCAAATCGACGCGGCGATACAATGAAACCGCTCGGCCATGCGTTCGCGGCGGCCGTCAGGTGCCGTGATCGTAACGGAAGCGAGGTTGCCTGCCCGCTGGTCGAATTCGGAGGGGAAACTTCGGGGACCACGTGAGGCCAAGATCATGAACAGAGCCTTCGCTGTCGTCGTGCTCGTCAACGCGGCTCTGGCCGGGACGGCCGAAGCCGCGTCGCCGGTGGCGCCGTTTGAATGCGCTGCCGATCTGAAACCGCAAGGTCGGATCGACGAATTGGTGGGGAGCAAGTTGCGGCAAATGCGCATTGAGCCGGCCCATACCTGCTCGGATGCCGTGTTTCTCCGCCGAGTCTTTCTGGATGTAACCGGCGCGCTGCCCACGGCCGACGAGGCGCGGCGGTTCCTCAGCGACAACGATCCAGAGAAACGCCGCAAGCTGGTCGATCAACTGCTGCAGCGCGACCAGTACGTCGACTACTGGACGATGCGATGGTGCGACCTGCTGCGGGTCAAGTCGGAATTCCCCATCAACTTGTGGCCCAATGCCGTGCAGGCGTACCATCGCTGGATCCGGACGTGCGTCAAGGAGAACGTCCCTTACGACCGCTTCGTCCGGGAGATGCTGACCGCCAGCGGCAGCAACTTCCGCCAGCCGCAAGTGAACTTTTATCGCGCGGTGCAGAGCCGCGAGCCGCAGGCCCTGGCGCAGGCCGTGGCGCTGACGTTCATGGGCGTGCGGCCCACCAACTGGCCCAAGGAGCGGTGGTCGGGGATGGCGGCCTTCTTCTCGCAGATCGCCTACAAGCCGACCATCGAATGGAAAGAGGAAATCGTCCAATTCGATCTGGAGAAAGCCGCAACCGAGGCCGCCGCCAAGACGCTGCAGACGGCGACGTTTCCCGATGGAACGCGCGCGAAGTTGTCGCCGGACCAGGATCCGCGCGAGGCATTCGCCGATTGGCTGCTGGCCCCCAAGAATCCCTGGTTTGCTCGGAACATGGCCAATCGCGTCTGGTTCTGGCTGTTGGGCCGCGGCATGGTCGACCCGCCGGACGATGTACGGCCGGATAACCCGCCCAGCAACCCGGAACTGCTCGCCTACTTGGAGCAGGAACTGGTGGCTTCCGGATACGACGGGCAGCACCTGTGCCGGCTGATCCTCAACTCGGCGACCTATCAGCGTTCGCACATTTCCCCCACCGAAGATGCCAAGGGCGAGGCGAATTTTGCGTGCTATCCGCTGCGCCGTCTGGAGGCCGAGGTGCTGATCGACGCGCTGTGCCAGATCACCGGCACGACAGAACAGTATTCCAGCATCATCCCCGAGCCGTACACGTTCATGCCCGAGGAGCAGCGCGCGGTGACCTTGGCCGACGCCAGCATCACCAGTCCGTTCCTGGAGAAATTCGGCCGCTCGTCGCGCGACAGCGGTCTGGAGTCGGACCGCAACAATCGGCCCACGGCGGCGCAGCGACTGCACCTGTTGAACTCCAGCCATATCGGGCGCAAGTTCGAGACGAGCCCCAAGCTGCGGCCTCTGCTGCGGTCCGGCGACAGGAAGCCGGCAGAGATCGTCGAGGAGCTGTACCTGACGATCCTGTCCCGCTTGCCGACGGACGATGAGTTGAAGATCCTGGAAGCTTATGCCAAGGGCAGCGGACGCGGAAGGTTGCCGCGCGACCTGGCGTGGGCGCTGATCAACTGCCCGGAGTTTTCGTACCGGCATTGAGGGCCAAACCATGACCAATACCTACGATTCCCCAAGCATCTCCCGGCGCGAGGCGCTGGCCCGCGGCCTGACCGGCGCGGCAGGCGTATTACTGGCCGGCGTCCCGGCGGCGGGCACGGCGGCCGACGCCCCGGCGAAGGGCAAGGCCAAGTCGGTGATCCAGATCTGGGCCGCCGGAGGGCCTCCGCACTTGGACACCTTCGACCCGAAACCCGAGGCGGGCAACGACTACTGCGGTCCGTTGAACAAGCCGATCCCGACCAACGTGGACGGCATCCACATCGGCCAGTTGCTCCCCATGATGGCCCAGCAGGGCGACAAGTACTCGATCATCCGCAGCATGACCCACGGCAACAACGGTCACGAGACGGCCTCCTATCTGACGCAGACCGGCCGGCGACCCGGCGATCGGCTGGTCTATCCGTGTGCCGGCGCGGTGGTCTCGTTGTTCAAGGGCTACGACGCCGGCTACCAGGGCCTGCTGCCGCCCTACGTCGTGCTCACCCAGACCCAGGGACGGTTCTCCGAGGCCGGTTTCCTGGGGCCGCGGTACCAACCGTTCGCCACCGGAGGCGATCCGGCGCAGCAGCGGTTCATGGTCGAAGGCGTCAGCTCTCAAGGGGTCAGCGAGCAACAGCAGCAGAACCGGCGCGACCTGCTCCGCCAACTCGATACGCTGGGCGCCACCGCCAAAGGCCACCCGGCGCTGACGGCTTTCTACCAGTCGGAGGAACAGGCCTACGACATGATCCTGGGCGACGGCGCCAAGGTGTTTGACCTGTCCGAGGAGCAACCCGAACTGCGCAGCCGCTACGGACACCCGCCGTGGAGCGAGACGGCGTTGCTGCGGTTCGGCCAGTGCTGCCTCGTGGCGCGGCGCCTGGTCGAACGGGGCGTGCCCTACATCACCATCAACGACGGGGGCTGGGACACGCACACGGAGAACTTCCGGATCATGCAGCAGAAGCTGCCGGAGTTGGACCAGGGCTTGGCGACGCTGCTGCAGGACCTGGCGGACCGCGGCCTGCTGGACACGACGGTTGTCTGGTGGTGCGGCGAATTCGGCCGCACGCCCAAGATCGACTGGCAGCCGCCCTGGAACGGCGGACGCAACCATTACGGCAACGTCTTCTCCGCCGTGGTGGCCGGCGGCGGCTTCAAGGGCGGAACGGTGGTCGGAGCGTCGGATGCCAAGGGCGAAGAGGTCCAGGATCGCCCCGTCTACCCGTGCGACCTCCTCGGCAGCATCTACGAACTGCTGGGCATCGACCCCGACGGCCCGCTGCCCAATCCGTTGGGCCTGGCCCTGACGGTGACGCCGAGCAAGGCGGACGGCATCCCGATGGCGGGACGGCTGAAGGAAATCATGTGAACGCGGCTGAGCCGCCAGGAAGGCGTTTTCGAGCACGCACGAATAGCGAATAGTAAATACAGAATACGGAAGGCAGAATGAACCGCCGTTGGCACCGGCGGCGCGTCCGATCTGCATTCGCTATTCACTATTCAGTATTCGCTATTTTCTTTCTCTCGCCGAGCCGGAGCGAAGTTCGGTATCGCGAGCCGGGCGTCACACGGTCATTTGAAACCAAGGAGCGACGATATGATTCCATCCCGACGCGTGCTGGCATGGGGGCTGGTGGGTTTTCTGTTCTCCTTCTCCGCCGCCCGTGCCCAGGAAACCCTCCCGCGACTCGGCTACGCCTATCCAGCCGGTGGCCGGCAGGGGACCAGTTTTCAAATCACGGTGGGCGGCCAGTATCTGGACAACATCGGCCGCATCACCTTCTCCGGCGGCGGCATCGAGGCCCGCAAGGTGGAAGGCATCAAGCCCATGACGGAGACGGATGTCCGCGCGCTGCGGGATCGGCTCATGCAACTGTCAAGGGACCAGAAGGAACTGGCCACACGCCGCGAGATGGCACAGATCGGCCGCCAACTCGCCCGCCACATGGCCGCCCAATTGCGCCGACAGACGCACCCGGCGATCAGCGAAACCGTCGAGTTGCAGGTCACGATCGCTGCCGACGCTGAACCGGGCACGCGCGAGATGCGGTTGGAGACGGCCCGCGGCGTGTCGAATCCGCTCCGGTTCTGCGTAGGCCGCCTGCCGGAATTCGGCGAGCAGGAGCCGGAGTTGGTCACCGACGTTCAAGGCTGGGGCATCCCGCTCCGCTACCCGGCCACGACCACGACGGACATCACGCTGCCGGCCACCGTCAACGGGCAAATCATTCCCCGCGAGCCGGACGCCTTGCGTTACGGGGGCGGATTCACGCCCGGCGATGCGGACCGCTACCGCTTCCCGGCGCGGAAGGGCCAAACGCTGGTCGTCGCCGCCAGTGCCCGGCAACTGATCCCCTACCTGGCCGACGCCGTGCCCGGCTGGTTCCAGGCCACGTTGACGCTGTACGACGCCCAAGGCCGGGAGATTGCCTTTGACGACGACTACCGTTTTCATCCCGATCCGGTCCTCGTATTCAAGGTGCCGCAGGACGGGCCGTACGTCGTCGAAATCAAGGACGCCATCTCTCGCGGCCGGCCGGATTTCGTGTACCGCATCACCATCGGCGAACTGCCGTTTGTCACCAGCATCTTCCCACTGGGCGGCCGAGCCGGTTCGCAAACCACGGTGGAGCTGCAGGGCCACAACTTGCCCGTGGACCAACTCACGATGGACGCCACGGACAGGGCCCCAGGCGTCTATCCCCTGTCCGTGCGTCAAGAAGATGCGTTCGCCGTTGGTTCCCCCGTAGGTTGGGACTCCGTCCCGACCGGCTTCCGCTCCAACACGGTCCCCTTCGCCGTGGACACGCTGCCGGAATGCCTGGAGAAGGAGCCGAACGACGACTCTGCCGCGCAGGAGGTGACGCTGCCGGTGATCGTCAACGGCCGGATCGACCGTCGCGGCGATTGGGACGTATTCCGCTTCGCAGGCCGAGCCGGTCAACAGGTCGTCGCGCAAGTCGACGCCCGGCGGCTGGATTCACCTTTGGATTCCGTCCTCGAACTGACCGACGCCGCCGGCAAGCGATTGGCCTTCAACGACGACCATGACGACAAGGCCGACGCGCTGAAGACGCATCACGCCGATTCGCTGATCCATTTCACATTGCCCGCCGACGGCACCTACTGCGTGCGTCTGGGGGATGCCCAGCGGCGGGGCGGCCCGGAGTATGCCTACCGTTTGCGGATCAGTTTCCCGCGGCCCGATTTCGCGCTGCGAGTCGTGCCGTCGTGCATCAACGCCAGCTCCTGGCGGCTCACTCCCGTCACGGTGTTTGCCCTGCGCAAGGACGGGTTCGATGGCGAGATTGCCCTTTCGTTCAAAGACAACCCGGAAGGCGTGGTGCTGATCGGCGGCACGGTGCCGGCGGGCCAGGACCGGGTCCGCGTGACGCTGTCGACCGCCTCGTGGGCGGCGGTGGAACCGATCCGCGTGCGCTTGGAAGGCCGCGCCACGATCGGCGGCGAAGAGGTCGTGCGCGAGGCGGTCGCGGCCGACGACATGATGCAGGCGTTCTTCTACAGGCACCTGGTGCCCGCCGAGAGCCTGAAACTGGTGCTGGCCGACAGCGGCCGATTCCGGCCCGAGGGGCCGCGGCCGGTGCCGCCGCCCGAGCAACGCCGGTCCTACCAGCCTCAGTCGGCGGTTCTCAGTGAACAACCGGTGAAAATCCCCGCCGACGGGACGGCCCAAGTACAAGTCCGCGGTCCCTGGGGCGGCTGGGGCGAAGTGCAACTCGAACTGAGCGATCCGCCGGAGGGAATCGCGATCGACGCGGTCGCCTCGCAGGACCGCATCCTGACGATCACCCTGCGTGCCGACGCCGAAAAAGCCAAGCCCGGCCTGGCCGGCAACCTGATCCTCAACACGTTCCGAAAACGGACCGAAACGACCCCAGAGGGAAAAACCCGCGAGTCCCGCTCCTTCTACGGCCCGCTGCCGGCGATCCCGTTCGAGGTCGTGAAACCGTAGCCACGGGTCTGTTGTGCAGATTGGGGATCAAGATCCGTGTTCGAAGGCAAGGACCGCCTCAGGCGGTCTGCCGCAGCTGAATATCGTACAGCCGCCGGTACAGGTCGCAACGGCGGACAAGTTCGTCGTGAGTGCCCAGATCGACGATGCGGCCGGCGTCCATCACCAGGATACGGTCGGCCAGGTCCAGGGTGGCCAAGCGGTGGGTGACGATGATCGCCGTGCGGCCCCGGACGAACTGTTCCAGCGCCAGATGGATCTGCTGTTCGCTCTCGATGTCGATCTGGCTGGTCGCCTCGTCCAGGATCAGAATGTCGGGATCGCGGAGGATGGCGCGGGCCAGCGCGATGCGCTGCCGTTGGCCGCCGGACAACCGGTTGCCGCCCGGCCCGACCACCGTGTCGTAGCCGTGCTCCAGCTTGTCTTCGATAAAGCGGTGGGCGTGGGCTCGCTGAGCGGCTGCGATGATCTCCTCGCGGGTGGCCTGCAGCGAGCCGTAGCGGATGTTGTTGTAGACCGTGTCGTCGAACAGCATCGTCTGCTGCGTGACCATGCCCACCAGCCGCCGCAAGTCGCGCAACCGCATTTCGCGGAGGTCGATGTCGTCCAGCCGCACGGCGCCGGCGACCGGATCGTGGAACCGCAGCAGCAAATTGCTCAACGTCGTTTTGCCGCAGCCGTTGGGGCCCACGATGCACAGCGTCTCGCCGTATTCGACCGCCAGGTGGATGTCGCGCAGCACGGGCTGGTCCGGCGTGTAGTGGAAGTGAACGTGGTCGAAAACCAGGCGGCGATGAGGCCGAGGGGCCGGCCGCGGGTGCTCCGGGTCCACGATCGTCGGCTGCCGGTCCAGCAGCGGGAAAATCCGGTCGGCCGCGGCCAGGCCGCCCTGGATGCCGTTGACCACGTCCGACAGCTTGCGGGCCGGATCGCTGGTGCCGATCAGCAATCCGTAGAAGACCAACAGGACGGACCACTCCAGGGGCCGGTCGAACATGGGAATTCCCAGGATGTGTGTGGCCTGGTTCAGCACCAGGTACGCGCCGGCGATCAAGGCGATGAAGACCATCCCCAACCCCAGGATTTCCGTGGCCGGTTTCGAAAGTGCGCTGTAGAAGGCGATCTTCATCGCTTTCTGCAAACAGGCCTTGGAGACCTTGTGGAAGCGGTTCCGCTCGTGCTTCTCCATCGTGAAGGCATGGACGGTCTGCATGCCGTGGAACGCCTCGGAGAGGACGCCCATCAGCTGTGCATTCTCCTCCAACGCCCGGCGGTTGGCCCGTTTGATGGAGCGGGCCAGCGTGCGGATCAAGAACCCGGCCAACGGCGCCAACAGCAACGAGAACAACAGCAGCCGCCAGCACACGAAAGCCGCCCCAATCAGGCACGCCAGGCCTTTCAGCGGTTCCAAAATCGCCCTGCCGAACAAGGTGCTCAAGCCAGTTGACAGGTAGCCCAAGTCCACGTTGAACCGGCTCATCATCGTGCCGGTCCGCTGCTCGCCGAACTCGCCCGGAACCGAACCGCCGTCGCCATCACCGGCACCTGCGGCAAAACCACCACCACCGGCATGGTCGGCTGGCTCCTCGAACAGGTCGGCGCCGATCCCACCGTCGTCAACGGCGGCATCCTCCTCAATTGGGCCTCCGCGGATCGCATCGGCAATGTCCGCGCCGGAAAAAGCCCCCTCTGGGTCATCGAAGCCGATGAAAGCGATCGGTCCCTCCTGAATTTTCATCCCGACTGGGCCATCGTCACCAATATGTCGGCCGATCATTTCTCCCTCGAGGAAACCCGCCAGCTCTTCGCCCAATTCCTGCGCCAGGTGAAACGGGGCGCCATCGGGGGAACCGATACCGGGCTGCCCCCCGATTTTGCCCCGCGCCTGTCGGCGCGATCCGGCGCCTTCCGGTATGGCGGGGTCGACTTCACCGTCCCCCAGCCCGGATTCCATAACGCGGCCAATGCGCTGCAAGCCGTCCAGCTCTGCGAAAAAATGGGCCATCCCCTCCCCGCCCTCGCCGAAGCGCTCTCCCGCTTCAAAGGGATTCACCGCCGCCTGGAGCCGGTGGGACAGGGCCGCGTGGATGTCTATGACGATTATGCCCATAACCCGGCCAAAATCGCCGCCGCCTGGCAAACCCTCGCCCCCCACTACCGGCGTATCATCGGGGTCTGGCGCCCCCACGGATTCACCCCCCTCTCCAATATGTTCGATGACCTGGTCGAAACCCTGCCCCGTATCCTCCGCCCCCAGGACCGCCTGTTTCTCCTTCCCGTCTATTACGCCGGTGGAACCGCCGCCAAAAAACTCGATTCCCCGGACCTGGTCGCCCGCCTCCAATCCCATGGAGCGCCGGTTGAAATGGCCGCGGATTACCCCCCCCTCGAAACGCGCTGGAAAAACCTCCTCCGACCCGGCGATGCCGA
>CAYPGE010000067.1:0-27187 GCA_964409865.1 uncultured Pirellulaceae bacterium | reverse complement strand
CCTCCGCTTCGGGCTTGGCGCCTTTCTTCCGGTCTCGTTCCCCCGGAGCGGCCTTGTGCGGCTTTTCGCGGCCCTTGGCGAAATGCTCCTTGGTGAGTTCTTCCAGCGGCGCCTTCTGGCCGGCTCGATGGCCCGCGATGGCGCTGGGAGTGAGCCGGATTTCCGGCTTCTGAGCTTTGGCCTCAGCCGCCTTCGCCGCCGGCGGCTTCTTGACGGCCGGCATCTGGGCCAATTTGATGATCGGCTCCCGCTTCCTCCGCGGCGGCTTGGCGGCGGGTCCCCCCTCTTTCTTTTCGTCGCCCCGCAGGTCGATGATTTTGGGTTCTTTTCTTTCCGCCCAACGTTCTTCCCGGACCGGCTCGCGCTTGACTTCCACCGGAGGCGGCGGCGACGGCGGCTGGACGCGGGCCGCAAGCGGCTCTTGTTGGCGCTCCTCGCCGGCCTCGGGGGGCGGCGGTTCCTGGGGCGCGGCAATCTCGGGCTCGACGACCGCTTCCTGGGCCGGGGGCGCTTGCTGGGGCAGGGGCACCGCCTCGGGCGGTGCAACCTCGATGACAGGAAGGGCCTCTTCTTCGACGGCCGGTTTGGCTTCCGGCCGGGCCAACGGCCGCCGGGCGGTCACATCCAGGACCTTGACTTTGCCGACGGCGGCGGGGGCCACGTAGTCTTCACGACGATAGACTTCCGGCATCGGACGACGCCCGGCAGCGCCGGCCGCCGCCCCCTCGGCTTTCTTGTCACCGCCGCGCAGGAAGGCCTTTACTTTGACTACTTCGTCGTCGGTCAGACTCGCCAGCGCAGACCCCTTCCCGGAGATGCCTGCCTTGCGACAGACCTCAACCAGTTCCTTGCTGTCGATGTCCAGATCTTTGGCTAACGCGTAAATGCGCACGGCAACGTCGCCTTTCCTCGCGCGGCGGCTGCACGGAACTTCTGAAAAAAAGCCGCCTCGCTACCACCAACAATGATTAACCCATGTCCGCGACCTCCTATGCTGGTCACGCGGAGTACCCAAAACCCAATCACGAGAACGAGAAAGCCTCCACCGGGGTTCACGTTCATCGGCAGCAGGCTGAACTCCAGATCCGCTTACTCCGCCTGCTCCCTGGGGCCGGCACCGTCTTCGGCGGACGGGCCGACCTCCTCAACTTCCCCCGTCGGTTCCGGCTCGGCGGTTCCATCGCCTGCGGACTGGCCGGCAGCAGCGGCGTCTGCCTCCAGTTTCTCCTGCTCTTTTTGCCGTCGCCGCTCCTCCGCCGCCGCTCGCTCGGCTTCCTCGGCTTTCCGCTCCGCCTGTTCCACGAGCCGTTCTACCTGCTCCTCGGTCAAGCTGCCCATCTGCATCAAGGCGTCCGGTTCAATGACCGATAAATCGTCGTAGGACAGGTAGCCTTGCTCGACCAACCGTGTCGCCAACTCCTCGTCCATTCCCTCCAGAGACATGAATCCGGCGCTGGCGCGGTCGATCTGCTCGTCCAGCTCTTCGGCGGTCATGATTTCGATGTCCCAGCCGCAGAGCTTGCTTGCCAACCGCACGTTCTGACCGCGGCGGCCAATGGCCAACGACAGCTGGTCCTCGCGGACCAGGACAATCGCTCGCCCCAACATATCGCACAACAACACCTGATCGACTTCGGCCGGCTGCAGGGCGTTGGGGATCAAGGCTTGCGGGTCGTCGCTCCAACGCACGATATCGATCCGTTCGCCCGCCAATTCGTCCACGATATTCTTGATTCGGTTGCCCCGCACGCCCACGCAGGCACCGACGCAATCCACGCGTTGATCCGAGCTGCTGACGGCCACCTTCGTCCGATAGCCGGGTTCGCGGGCCAGCGCGTTGATGGCGATCACGCCTTCGGCGATCTCCGGGATTTCCTGCTCGAACAACCGGCGAACCAGGATGGGACGAGTGCGACTCAAGACCACCTTGACCCGGTTGCCCTGCGGCTTGACCTCGTGAATCACCGCGCGAACCCGCTCGTTGGGATGATGCGTTTCGCCCGGAATCTGCTCGCTTCTCGGCAAGATGGCCTCGACGTTGTTCAGCGAAACCAAGGTGGCGCCGCCCTCCACTCTCTGGACGATGCCGTGAACCATGTCATCGATCTGGCCGCTGAATTCCTGGACCAGAGAATCCCGTTCTGCCTCGCGAATCTTCTGGATGATCACCTGTTTGGCTGTCTGGGCACCGATCCGCCCGATGGTGTCCTCGTCCAGCGGATTTCCGTTGACGGCAACCTGCATCGTTCCCGAAGTGCGGTCAATCTGGACGGTGATCTCCGTTTCCTCGCCAAATTGACGCCGCACCGCCGACACGAGTGCCGCTTCGATCGCCTGAAAGACGATCTCCGTGTCGATATTTTTTTCGCGGTGAAGCGAATCGACAATTCGCAACAACTCGTTCGGATTCATGATGTTAAACGCTTTCCGCTAGACCGCAACGACCCCGTAACGCCGCCTCCTGCGGCGACGCCCGTGACGATCGAAAATCCTTCCAACAAAGGCACTTAGCAGACGTACGATCTCGGTACAATCCCAAAAGAATACCGGTCACCCGCAAGTGTGTCAAGTTGCCGGACGGGCACGGGGCCTGCGATCTCGCGGCAGGGAAGGCCCAAACAGATACGGATCGCCGGCCCCTGGTCGTAGGCAGCGGGCAGCGAATCTAGCCCATACGGCGGGCTACCACCGCGCTGGCTTGCCCCTGAGGGGTGACGTTGACATTGAGAAAGCTGTCCCCCGTAGGCCCGCCAAAGCTGCGCACGGCGTGGATCGGACAGCGAGGATCGGGCGTCTCGTAATTCAGGATGGGGAAAAGTTGCCCATGATACAAGGCGAGGACGCTGGTGATCAGTTCCACCAGCCCCCCCGCTGCCCCCAAGTTCCCCATGTAACTCTTGGCAGCGGTCACTGGCAGCGGCTGGGCCCGCGATCCGAAGATCGCCTGAATGGCGGCGGCTTCGTCTTCGTCGCATTTCCGGGTGGCGAGCCCGTGCGCGTGAAAATGACCGAGTTGGTCTGGGGTCAGTTGAGCCTTGGCTAACGCTTGGCGAATAACGTTTTCCAAAGCCTGCTTCGTGTTGCCGCCGCCTGCCGGATCGGCGGCAGCCGATGAGCCAAAGCCCACGATTTCGGCGAAGATCGGGACCCCGCGGGCTTGCGCGGAACTGAGTTCTTCGACCACAATCGCCGCCGCGCCTTCGCCCAGCACCATGCCTCTGCGGTTCAGGTCAAAGGGCCGGCACATCTTCTCAGGTTCGCCATCGCCGACGGCACACTGTTCCTGCAACGCGACGTGGATGGTACGCACCGGGTGCAGCCGCGTACCGGTGGCCCCCGCGATCATGATGTCCGCGTGGCCACGAACGATCGTACAGTAGGCCTCCGCCACCGCCAGATTCGAAGAGGCTTCCCGGAGCGTGATGGAATTATTGGGACCGCGCAAGTCGTTGTAGATGGCCACATGACTCGCAGGCATGTTGGGCAAGTACTTCAACAGCCATAGCGGCGTCACCTTGGACATGCCCTCGGTCGGCCAACGGGTAATGTCGAACTTCTCGTCCGGCGTCAAGCAGTTCCGGACGCCCTCGGCAAACTCCTCCGGGCCCGTCATGATGTAGTCGGAACCGTACACGACGCCGGTGCGGTCGACGTCATACCCGCCGGGCTTCAAGGCGGCATCTTGCAAGGCCAGTTGAGCGGCCGCGACGCCCATCTGAATCTCGCGGCACATCACCTTCAGCCCCTTGCGAATCGTGCGAATCTGCTCCTTCTCCAGTCGCCCGAAATCGGCGATCTCGCCCGCAAAGTCGCGGGCCTCGCCGGCACAATGCATGGGTAGACTTTGAGCGGGCAAACACCGCAACGGACCAATGCCACTGCGACCCGCGACCAGAGATTCCCATACGGCCTCCTTGCGATTGCCCAAGGGGCTGATCAGTCCCATTCCGGTGATCACAACGCGGCGAGAAGCGGTCGATTCCATGATACCTGTACGCCTCAAACGCAGTATCCTCACGGCGGCAAACTTCGTACTCCAGCGGCGAGCGAATTGTAACGTCAATTCGCAACGAGTGCAAAACCGTGACGGACGTAGGATACGTTAGGTTGCGGAAACGAGCAATCCGCATTCGAACGTGTTACCGCGTCCGGCGGCAGAGTGCCTGAATGCCTCCTAATTCACGGCCAAGCCCCAAAAAGGCTGCCGTCAGGCGATGGCCCGTCTGCCGTGGACGCTTCGTCATGATCGTCCAGGCAGAGTTCCCACAATCGCCGGAAGTCGTTGACATCACTCAACGAACCACTCACCGGTCTCTCCCTTCAGAAACCGCCGTGAACCCACATCGAGACTCGACCCCATCTAAGGACCTGTCCACGAACAAAACCGCTCTTTTGTCGCCTTTCGCTCCGCGAAAGGGCGCTCTTTCGCGGAGCGAAAGGCGACATTGTTCGTGAACGAGTCCTAACCGTTGTCGTCAGGCGACTGGGAAAACTGGGGGATTCAGGAAAAGAATTCAGGGCAGGTTGTCTACAGCGACAGCAGCCACGGGATGGAATATTGCGGTAAGAATGAGGGGGGTACTCAACTCACCAAGCCCTTGGTGACCAGCATGAACACGTCCTCGAGCGTCGGTTCTTTTTCCGCGAAGCTGCGGATGCCGACGCCTTGAGAGACCAGTTGCTGCAACAACTCGGCGCCCCCTCGAACGTCGGTATCCAACTCGACCGTGACCGAGTTGTTGTCGACCTGGACATTGCGTACGTGCGGCGAACTGCGGATGACCGACAACCCGACATCCATGCCGTGGGTGAACTTGACCTCCACCAGCCGGTCGGCCCGGATTCGCCGGTAGACATCGTCGATCGGGCCGTGCATCAGCAATTGGCCCCGTTCGATGATGCCAATCGAGGTGCAGCAGTCTGCCAACTCGGTGAGGATGTGGCTGGAGATCAGGATCGTCTTGCCCATGCGGCGCAGTTCTTTCAGCAGCGCCTTGACTTCGATCCTGGCCCGCGGGTCCAAACCGCTGGAGGGTTCGTCCAGAATCAGCACCGGCGGATCGTGAACCAGCGTTTTGGCCAGGCACAACCGCTGCTTCATGCCCCGCGACAATCCGTTCACGTAATCGTCGCGTTTGTGACTCAGGTCCAGCAGTTCCAGCACGTCCGAGATGACTTGCTTGCGCTTCGATCTGCCGATGCGATAGGCGACCGCAAAAAAATCCAAGAATTCCCAGACTCGCATGCCGTCGTAGACGCCGAAGTTGTCCGGCATATAACCGACGCTTTGGCGGACGCCCATCGGGTCCTGGGTCACGCTGTGACCGTTGACGATCCCCTCGCCCCGCGTGGCTTTCAACAGCGTGGCCAGGAAACGCATCGTCGTGCTCTTGCCCGCGCCATTGGGCCCGATGAAGCCGAACATCTCGCCGGGGGCGATCTTCAAGTTCAACCGCTCGACGGCCGTAAAGTCGCCGTAATCTTTGCCAAAGTCGATGAGTTCGATCATGCAGGACGGTCCAGACGATGGGGGTAGTCCGGTTGCCGGAGCATCGCCGTTGCCGACGATCGTAGTCGCCTGCAGAGTCGGCTGTCAAGGCGCTCCGCCCGCCTGGATCCGGCTCAATCGCTCAAAGGCGCCGCTGTCCGACAGACCCTGGTAAGCTGCCGTGTAGGCTCGGTACATTTCTTCGTATTGCTCGTGCCGCCGGGGATCCGGTTCGATCTGGCTGGCCACGGAGACCATCGCCTGGACGCCTTCCTCGATCGAGGCGAACACGCCTGCCCCGACGCCGCCCAACAGCGCGGCGCCCAAGGCGGTCGATTCGCCGCTCCGCAGCGTTTCCACCGGCCGCCCGTAGACGTCCGCTTGGATCTGATTCCACAGTGCCGATCGGGTCGCTCCGCCTCCGATCCGCAGCGCGTCCAGTTCCAGCCCGGCGCGAAACCACTGCTCGATGATGTCGCGGATCTCCAGCACCACGCCCTCCATCACGGCGCGGGTCAATTCCGCGCGCGTGTGGGCGAACGTCAGCCCGACCAGCGCCGCCCGCGCTTGCGGGTTCCAGCGCGGAGTGGCCGCCGTGGCCAGATAAGGCAGGAACAAGAGGCCCTTGCTGCCCGGCGGCGCTGCCGCGGCCAGCGCGTCCAACTGTCGATAGGCGTCCACGCCGCCGGACGCCTCTCGCTCTTTCTCCAGCGTGCCGACCGCGTCGCGGTACCACCGCAGCGCCGCCGCCGCCGCGTTGGACAGCCCTTCGATCTCCCACATCGCAGGCGCGGCGTGATGCGTAATCATCATCCCGCCAAAGCCGGCGGCGGGCCGCGCGGTGGAAAGGATCGCCAAGCCGGCCGTGCCCAGCGTCACGGTCGCCATGCCGGGCCGGATCGCCCCCATGCCGACCACGCTGCAATTCTGGTCGCCGCCGCCGACGCAAAGCGGCGTGCCGGCGGCAAAGCCCGTCCGCTCCGCAACGGCAACGCTGATCGCTCCCACCTGAGTGCCCGGTCGAGCAGGCCGGCCGAACAGCGCCGGGGTTAATTCCAGCTTGTTCAGCAACGATTCGTTCCACGCTGCGCGACGGACGTCCCAGACGCCGTAGAACGGCATGCAGCACAGGTCGGTGTAG
This sequence comes from uncultured Pirellulaceae bacterium, assembly GCA_964409865.1. Lineage (GTDB taxonomy): Bacteria > Planctomycetota > Planctomycetia > Pirellulales > Pirellulaceae > Anammoximicrobium. Next base: position 20,558 of record CAYPGE010000067.1, on the reverse strand, counting down.
TAGTCGTCGGCGCCAAACGCCCGCAGCACCAGGTCCTGGTTCTGGACGAACTTGTGCGTGCGAGCATACAACTCCGGCTCGTGCTTGCGCATCCACAGCAGCTTGGTCACAATCCACGTCGTGCCCAGCGGCAGCCCGCTTTGCGCGTAGTACTCGCCGGCATCCACCAACTGCCGCAGATCCTCGACCTCGGCTGCGGTGCGAGCATCCTGCCAGGAGAACATCGGACGGACCATGCGGCCCAGGCGGTCGACGGCGCAAGTGACTGACCGCTGGGCCGAAAACCCGATCGAAGCGATGTCTTGCGGCGGGATGCCCGACGAGGCCATCGCCGCCCGGCAGGCCTCCATCGCCTTGGCCGTCAAGAGATCCCCGTCCTGCTCGACCCAGCCCGGCTGCGGATACGTGGCTCCGTAATCGCAATAATGCCCGCCCCGCGGCTGGCCGGCCGGATCGAAGATCATGCACCGCGCGCCCGTCGTGCCCACGTCGACGCCAGCCAGGTAGCCCGCCATGATAGTGCCTCGAGCAGTATGGGACGTAGGGGACAGATGGGACAGATGAGGCGGCGACGACCATTTGTGCCGGCATCAGCCGGCTGGCAAACCGATCGACCGCAGTTCTTCCAGCGCATCCACAATCTCGGGCGCCGCGCGGGTGCCGATGCGGTCGGCGCCGGCCATCAGGAAGACCATCGCATTCTGTGGCCGGGGGAACTTGACGCCGGCCACCTTCAGCTTGATGCCAGTTCCCTGGAGCGCGTCGCGCATCACGAGGAACTGCTTCAGGCTGGGACCTTCGAACTGGCCCGACGACGTCTTGGCGTATTGCACGCCGGCGACCGCCAGCAACTGGCAAGCCGTCCGGATCTGTGCGTCCGTCAAATAGCAGACCTCCAGGATGCACTTGGTCACCGCCGGCCCGGCCGCCTGAACAAACAGCCGCAACTCCTCCTCGATCGCCTGCAGATGGCCGCTTTTCAAAGCTCCGATGTTCAGCACCATGTCCACCGCCGTACAACCGCGGCGCACCGCGTCCTCGACCTCGAAAGCCTTGACCGCCGCCGGCGCGACGCCGAACGGGAAGCCGATGCCCGTGCCGATTTCGACGTCGTCCAGCCCCGCCAACTCCTGCTGGACCAGCGGCGACCAGTACGCGCTGCTGGTGTAGAAGGCGGCAAAGCCGTACTGCCGAGTGACCGCGCAGCCCTCGCGAATCTCCGCCTCGGTCGTTTCCTTCGGCAGGATCGAGAAATCCAGGGCCTTGGCCAGGGTCCGTTGGTCGAGTCGTTTCAGGTCGAGCATGGCGCAAACGCTTCCTCGAATTCGGCAACCGTCAAGCCGCGTTCGCCCAGGGTGCGGACTTTCTTGGCGCCCTTCTTGTGGTCGGCGTGGTAGTCGGAACCGCCGCTGAGCATCCGCAGCCGGCCGGCGTAGCGGCTGCGGACCTCGGCTTCGATCGCCTCCGGCGTCAGCGTGCCCTTGTACGTCGTCTTGTCGTAAGTGTAGCGCACTTCGATCCCGTCCAAGCCGGCGGCGACCAGTTCGTCGATGTACTCGTCCCGCGTGCGCGTCGGCCGATCCGGCACTTGGACCACGGCGTCGATCAGGTGCGGATGAGCCAGCACGGCCACGCCGCGGCAGCGGTGGATCAGCGCGATCGCTTCGCGCGGGTCGATCTTCCGCCGCTGGACGTTCAAGCCAGGGTTGTCCCGCACCAGGATCTTGGCGTCGCTCCAAGTCGGCGCGTAACCCTTGGCGGCCATCGCCTCGAAGATGTGCTTCCGCTGGACATCCTCCGGATTACGAATTGATCTCCGGCCGTCCGGACGCGTGTAGTTCAGGATGTCCCGCTCCCAATCCATCGCCATGCCGGCCTCCGTCAGCCGCTGGCACAGCTCTTCATAGGCCCGGCTCTTGCTCCGCTCGGCCGCAGCCACTTCGGCCAACGCGTCGGGATGGTTCCAATCCAGGCCGTAACCGCAGATGTGTACGTCGTCCACCCACGTGTCGCAGGAAAACTCGTAACCCAGCACCAGGCGCACGCCGCGGCTGGCAGCGTACTCGACCGTGCTCACCTGCTGTCCATCGGCCAGGTCCAGCACCAACGGCGGCGTGATGTCGTGGTCCGTAATGCCCAGCGCGTACAGCCCCAGCGCCGCCGCGTTGTCGATCAGTTCCTGCGGCGTATCGTTGCCGTCCGAACGGACGGTGTGACTGTGCATGTCGCACGGAAAACGGGGGGAGATGTCAGTTGTCATTGGTCAGTTGTCATTGGTCAGTTGTCATTGGTCATTGGTCAGTTGTCAGTCGTCAGTTCTGGGTGATCGGTGAACGGTGATCGGTCATCCGTTGTCGGTTGCACTGTTCCTCTGCCGTACGAAATGCTCTTGTTTTCCTGCGGCCACCGTTCACCGATCACCGATCACCGGTCACCTCTCCACCCTCCCCGCGCTGCCAAACACTTCCATGTACCGCCCGATCATCGTCAGCAGCTCCTGCCGCGCGTGGTCGAGCAGCTTCAGCGGGTTGTATTCGGTGCGGTGCGCTTCGATGTAGCCGTGCAGGCCGTCGATATAAGTCTGCTTGATCTGTGTCGAGACGTTCATTTTGGCGGCTCCGGCGGCGACCAATTCGCGGACCACGTCTTCCGGCAGGCCCGTGCCGCCGTGGACGACCATCGGGCATTCGGTGGTGTGGGACAGCTTGCGGAGCGTGTCGATGTCCAGCCGCGGCTGGACCTTGTAGAACCCGTGCGCCGTGCCGATGGCCGCGGCCAGGAAATCGACGCCGGACAGACGCCGGAACTCCAGCGCCTCGTCGGGCGTCGTGTAGATCGCTTTGTCCTGGTGGATCACGATATCGTCCTCGACCCCGGCCACGACGCCAATTTCGCCTTCGACCGACAGACCGTTGGCGTGGGCCTCGTCCACGATCTTCCGCGTCCGCGCGGCGTTTTCCTGGAGTGGGTATTTCGACCCGTCGAACATGACCGACGTATAGCCGGAGCGAATCGCCTCGCTGATCACCTTTGGGTCCGTGCCGTGGTCCAGGTGCAGCGCGACCGGCACGGGGCTATTTTCGGCCGCCATGCGGGCCATTTGCACGATGTTCTCGATCCCGAACCGTTTGACGGTGGCGGAGGACGTCTGCAAGATGACCGGCGACCGCTTGGCCTCCGCCGCCTGGACAATCGCCTCGGTCGTCAGGTAATCAACTAGGTTAAACGCGCCGACGCAGTAGCCGCCCTGCCGAGCGGCCTGCAACATGCCGAGTGGATTGACCAAGGGCATTTTGGAGATCTCCTCAACACACGTAGGCAAGTCACTCCGAGACTCGCGTCCGGGACCGTAGCATGGCTCTCCGAGCCGTGCTGAATGGCTCAACGTCTCGACGCCGCCCGCACGGCTCGGAGAGCCATGCTACGACGAATCGCACCGCGCCCGCACGGCTCGGAGAGCCATGCTACGACGAATCGCACCGCGCTGCAACCGGCCACACGCATCATGCAGAATAGCGGCGCCCGGCGGCACGGCGGGTTTTTGCCATTCCTTGTCTTCTTACGCACTCGGTGGCGGCGGCGTGGGGGCTCGTTGTGTGGCGGCGCCGACGAATTTGGGGATTTCGGGTTCGGGGATTTCTTTCAGCAAACGGCGGATCAGGTCGTCGGTGCCCATGCCTTCGGCCTGGGCTTGGAAATTCGTACTGATGCGATGCCGCAGGACGGGGATGGCGATCTTGCGCACATCGTCGACGGCGACCGAGAAGCGGCCGTCCATCGCGGCCAGGGCTTTGCCGCCGTTGATCAGGAACTGGCCGGCGCGCGGCCCGGCGCCCCAGTCGACCAACTCGCGGACGAACTCGGGGGCCGTCGGGTCTTTGGGCCGCGTGGCCCGCACGATGCGGGCCACGTACTTGATGATGTACTCGCTGACGGCCACCGAGTTGACCAACCGCTGGGCGTTGACAATCACCTTGGCCGACATCACCTTGCGCGTTTCGACCTTTTCCTGACGTGTCGTGACGGCCAGGATCCGCTCTTCCTCTTCGGGCGACGGGTAATCGACCTTGATGTTGAACATGAACCGGTCCAGCTGGGCTTCGGGCAGCGGATACGTGCCCTCCTGCTCGATCGGGTTCTGCGTGGCGATCGTGAAGAACGGGTCCGGCAGCGGGTACGTCGTGCGGCCCACGCTGACTTCGCGCTCTTGCATGGCCTGCAGCAGGGCCGCCTGCGTCTTGGGCGGCGTGCGGTTGATTTCGTCGGCCAGCAGGATGTTGGTGAACACGGGGCCTTCGACAAAGCGGAAATTGCGCCGGCCAGTGCTTTCTTCTTCCAGCACGTTCGTGCCCGTGATATCGGAGGGCATCAAGTCGGGCGTGAACTGGACGCGTTTGAACGCCACGTCCAGAATCTGCGATAGCGTGCTGACCATCAGGGTCTTGGCCAAGCCCGGCACGCCTTCGAGCAGGCAGTGGCCGCGGGTAAAGATCGCGGCAAACAGCTGTTCGATCACGTCGTTCTGGCCGACGATCACCTTTTGCAGTTCCTGCTGCATCAACTGCCGGTGCTGGGCGAATTCCTGCAAAATGTCGCCGATACTGCGTGGTTTGGTGGACACCGTCTTCCTCCAGCGCAAGAGCGTCTTCCGTTACGACGCCGAATTCTAACGCGTCCGCCGCGGGCAAACAACGCGGCGTGCAACGGAGAGCGGTCGGAAAGGCATTCTTGAGCCACGGGCCTGGGCGAGCCACGGGCCTGGGCAAGCCACGGGCAATCGGCTTGGCCCCGCTTGCCACGGGCGGCATGGCGGGCGAAAATGAGCCGCGAGAGCCCTGACCGTCGGGCCGCCGTCCGTTCTTCTTGTCCGTTCGTCTTGGAAGGAGCCGGTGCATGTCGAAGAAGAAACGCCCTGGAGGTGGAAGTCCGGGCCGTCGCGGGAAAAAAGGCTCGCCGCGGGGACCTGGTTCGTGGGACGGGCAAGGTCTGCCGGATCCACTGACGATGGAAGGCTTTTTGCGGGACCTCATGCGCCAGCAAGGGATGTTGGACGAGCAGGATCCGGCGGCGGCGAAAGCCCAGCAGTTGGTTCAACAGGCTTACCAGGCGAGCAACGGGGAAGCGCGGCTGGAGTCCGCGCAACGGGCGCTGGAAGTCGATCCCGACTGCGCCGATGCCTACGTGTGCCTCGCGGAATTGGCCCCCACGGCCGAGGATGCGCTGCCGGAATGGGAGCAAGGCGTCGCGGCGGGCATGCGGGTCCTGGGCGGACCGGACGCCACGGACCAGTACGAGGGTCACTTCTGGGGCCTGCTGCAGACGCGGCCCTACATGCGGGCCCGCTTGGGGTTGGCCCAGTGTCTGTGGTCTCTCCGCCGCCAGGAGGAAGCGGTCGCTCACTGCCGGGAACTGCTGCGGTTGAACCCGAACGACAATCAGGGCGTGCGCTATGTATTGAGTTCGTATCTCTGCGAAATGGGGCAGGACGACCAGTGGCAGCAGTTGTTGGAGCAATATCCCGATGACGCTTCGGCGGAATGGCACTTCGGCCGGGCGCTGTTGGCCTATCGCCGCCAGGGGGACACGGACGCCTCCCGCGACTTGTTGCACGCGGCACATGCGGCCAACCCCTACGTCGCCGAATACCTGGTCGGCAACCGCGTGCCGCCAGCAGAACCGCCGCCGTACGTGGCACTTGGAGAAGACAGTGAAGCGCACAGTTATGCCGGCGCCTTCTTGCCCGGTTGGCGCGGCACACCCGGAGCCGCCTCGTGGGTGCGGAAGATCCTGCAGATCGCTCCTCCCGGAGGACAGCGCGAGCCGCGGCGTGCCTCGTGGACTTTCTTGAAAGGCAGCGTCGGCGACTTGCCGCTGGCCGCCGGCGAAGTCTGGCAGGTCGACCTCCGGCAGACGCGGCTGGGAGTGGCCGATCGGAATGCTCCGGCGATGCGAACGCTGGCCATGGCGAATGCGGACGAGGGGCAAATCGTCGCCCTGCAACCTTGGGACAGCAGCGACAAACCGGCGCCGCGAGAAATCCTGATCGCGGTCCTGGAGGCGATGCGGGAGCCCCAGTTCGGCGAACCGCGGCGTCCGGAGGCGATCCAGGTGCTGCGCAAGGCCTACCGCCATTCCTGGGGCCCGAAGCTGCAGGAAATCGGCGTCCGCTGCGAACTGATCGCCGACTGCGATTTTATCGACGGGCTCATGGATCGCATGGAAGAAATGGGAGCGTCCACGCAGTTGTCCGAAGACGAACGGCAGCAACTGGCGGAGGGCGTCGCCGACTTGCCGCAGGAGCCCGGCGAGGTCTGGCAAGTCGCCTCGCGAAAGCTGGCCACCTGGATCACCGACCGGGGTGAACCGCAGCGTCCCTGGGCGACCCTGGTTGCCAGCCCCGGCACGATGTGCATCCTGGGACAGAACATCAGCCTGGATCCGCCGACGGCCGAAATGCTGTGGGAGACCCTCTTGACGGCGATGGTCTCGCCAGCCATCGGACCGCCGCATCTGCCGGAGGGCATTCAAGTCACCTCCGACCACTGGCGCGATGCCTTGCTGCCGCATCTGTCGCCGCTGGGCGTATCGTGCGAGACTTGCGACCGGCTCGATCAGATGGAGGAAATCCTGGAGGACTTGTCGAGCAGCTTGAACGGCGGCCAGCAGCTGGCGGCGATGATCGACACGCCGGGCGTCACCCTTCGGCACGTGGGCGGCTTGTTCGCCGCCGCGGCCGAGTTCTACCAGACGAGGCCCTGGCGAAACGTGCTGGGAGACGCGGCGATCGGGGTCCGTTGTGACAAGTTCCAGGCGGCCCGCTGGTACGCGGTGGTGATGGGCCAGTCCGGAATGACGTACGGCCTGGCGATGTACGAGGATCTGGAGGTGCTGCAGGCGTTGCTCCGCGAGGATCCGGACGCCCAACGCCGCAATTCGGGCATGTCGCTGATGTACAGCGAAGCCTTCGAGATCTCGGTCCGCGACCTGGACGCGGCCGAACGCGAAGATTGGCCTGTGGCAGGTCCCGAAGCCTATCCGCTGGTGCTGCGCATCAACCCCGGCATGGCCGTCCGTCCGCCGCTGGCCTGGGAACTGGAAATCCTCGAAGGCTGCCTCCGCGCCGTGCCGCCGTTCCTAGCTCGAGCCGAGCGGACGCCCGCCCGGATGACCGTGCCGGTCTCGACGGGCGAGTTGACGTTGGAACTGACGTGGACGGGATGACTTAGCGCTGCTCGAGAATTAAGTGGCGTACGCTTCCAGCTTGCGCTCCCGCTATCTGCCGCAAGCTGGAAGCTTACGCCACGCAGAAATCGGACCGATATTTCTCGAACGGTGCTCATCGCCGCCACTCGCCGGTCGGCGGCAGACGCCGCGCCTCGTCCAGCGTTCCTTGCGCGGCAATCGGCTCGTGGACACAGACGGAGAGTTCGTCCAGGGCGGCTTCGCCCAAGCCCGTCAAGGCACAGGTCAACGACACGCCGCCGTCCGTCGGCGCCGCCCGGTAGAACGCAAACTCTTGCCAGCCTTCGGTCACCTGAAACCGCTCCCCCAGCGCCGGCCCTCCCACCGAATCGTACACCAACAGCCCGTCCGAACTGGCCGTGATTTGCTCCGGCACGCGCACCCAGCCGTGGATCCGCAGCAGTTGTCCGCGGCGGACCGGCACGGGCGGCGAGACGATCCGCAGGGGCGGGCCTTCCAGGGCGGTGGGCGGAGCTTTCGGATCCACCGCCGTCGCCTGCAACCGCAGCGAAGTGCCGGCGCCGCGCGGCGATTGCGGTGACAATTCGACCCAGGTCCGTACCGTTTCACCGGCCTGCGAGAGGTTCTGCCAGCCGGTGGCGCGGAGCTGCTCCAGGCTCTCAAAGTCGCCGGCGGCCAGCGAGTTCGCGGACCAGGCCGGCGCCGCTTGCAGGCGGCGCGCCATCTCGCCGTGCAACAGCAGCGACGGAAAACCGGCACAGCAAGGACTCGCACTGGGCGAGGAAAAATCGCGGACCGCTGGTTGCCAGTGTTCCCGCCGCACCTCCGCCAGCCGATCCAGGGCTTTCTCGGCAAAGGCGTGAGCGGCCGGATAGTCGCTGCCGCCGAGCAGCACTTCGCAGTGCTGGAGGTTCTCGCGAGCCTGGGCCATCGCGCGCTCGACCGGTGCTGCGGCCGGCGCCTGGCCCGTCAGTCGCGAGTGCAGGGCTTCCACCATCTGCAATTGACCGGCCGCCAACTCGTACTGCAGCTTCGTCGCCGCCGCCCGGTTCTCGGCCCAGGTCCGCGCCAGGTGATTCACAACCAGACCATCCTGCGTGATGGCCAGCAGGGACACGGGCCCGTAACGTTCCAGCGTGACACGGATGCCGCCCGGCACGCGGCGATGCGACAGCGTCTGCAGCCCGGCCGGCGTCAGGCAGTAGACCTGCGGCGCCGTTGCCGCGCTGGGCAGCACCAGCGACAATGACGGCGACGACACCGGCCCCACCGTGAACTGCTGGGTCGGCGACTGCTCCAGCACGATCAGCAGTTGCGATCGCTCGGTCTGCAGCTGGCCGATGCGGATCTCCGGCGCGGGGCTGGGTACGTCGTCGGCGCGATGGCCGCCGGCGACCCAGGGTTCGATCAGGGTCAGCTCGATATTCAGCCGCTTCAGCAGCCGCGCGCGAGTCTGCGTCTCCTCGTCCTGCTGGTCCAACGGCGAGCGGGAGCTGAAAATCAGACCGCGCACTCCCGACGCGACGGCCTGGTAGGCCAGCAGGCGGATCTGTTCGGCCTCGACGCTCAACGACGGCGGCGGGCCGAGTCCCAAGGCCGACCATTGCTCGACCAGTTCCAGCGCCGGCTCGGTCTGGATCGTGGCCCAAAACGGAGTCCCGGCGCGCGCGACGGCGGGACGGGTCTGCAGCCAGCGCCCGTAATCGGGCAGCGACAGACTGCTGCCCAACGGCCGGCGCTGCAACACCAGGATGTTCAAGACCCGGCTGTAGCTCCACGCCCGCTCCACCGCCTCGCCGACGATCGGCCGATCCGGCCGCCGATCCGCCCGCCGCACCTGAGCGACCCACTGCCGCGTCAATTCCAGCCGCTCCTCGCCCAGCCCGCTTCCCAAGTCCCAGGCAATGACGCAGGCGTGACTGGACGTGATCCCGCCATCGTTGGGCGGCGGCGCGATCAGCCGCAAACCGACCCGTTCCGCCTCGCGCAGTTGGACGACCGTCGGAGCCGCAGGAAGCCGGACGGTGTTGAAGCCGAGCGACTGAAGCCACTCGAACGGCTCCCCATTGTACTCGATCGCTCGCGGAAAGAAGGGGCGGCCGGCGACGAGCAGCACCGTGCCGTTCAACCGGGCGATCTCGCCGTGGCCGGAAACTCCCGCCCAGGCCTCGGCGGCTTCCGGCGACTCGGCGCCGGGTGTCGACGAATCGCCGTCTCGGGAGCCAAAACGGACTGCAGGCACCTGGCCCAACAGCTCCAAGTCGTCGATCCAGAGATTCGTGACGCCGACGCCTGCGTACGCGTTGACCACCAACAGATCGACGTAAGCCTCTGCGGGATCCACGTCCGGCCCGAATTGCGACCGCAAGATCCGGACTTGCCGCTCCAGCAATTGGTCCGCTCCACGGATGGCCAGCTGTTGCCACAGTCCACTGCGATCGTACACGTCGCCGCGCAACAACACGGTCATCGGCCCGCCCGTATGCGGATCGCGGCTGCGAGGCAGCACGGCCCGGGCCAGCAGTTGCAGCCCCATCCGGTCGGACTTGATCCACAGGGTGGCCGTCCACTCGGCGATCACGCGGGATTGCGGGACCTCTTGGACCAGGTAGGCGTATGTCCCCCGTTGGGCGACCAGTGTCAGGCTCTCGCTCGCCTGGCCTGTGTGGAATGTTTGGAAGTCGCGGCGCTGGACGGCAATCCGGGCGCTGCAGTCAGCGTCGGCCAAACGCCAAGTCGGTTCCGCAGACTCGAACGAATCCCGGTGGCCGGCCAGAGCGGGAGGCACGAGCCAAAACGCCAGCAGAGCCACCCAGCCCAACCACACCAGACCCATGCGCCCTGCTCGGCGCGGGCCATGCGCTCGGCGCGGGTCTCCGACCCCGCCGAAACGGCCGACCGCAGGTCTCCACCGAATCCCAACACCCCCGGCGTGCGCTCGGCGCGGGTCTCCGACCCCGCCGAAACGGCCGACCGCAGGTCTCCACCGAATCCCAATACGCCCGGCGCCCCCGATGGATATCACCAACGGCCCCAAGAACCGGCTTGTCTGGGAATCGACTGGCAAGATGGTCACCGACGTTGCCTGGCGTGAACGTGATGAGGATTGTCAACCAGCGCCGTTGTCGATGGTGGCCCGGTCGCCACATCTTTCGGGCACGAGTTTCGTCGACGTAAACTTGGCTTCTATCGAGATTTGCGGTCCAAGGGTAGATCAACCTGCTGCTTTTTTTCAACATCAGGTCGGCAGGCGACTCTTGCGGACCCCGGCTAACTCTCGGCGGCGCATACGCTTACATCGCTCTGAACCCAACTTGCTCCTGCGGGCACGCCGTCTGCTACCAGGTCTCCTTGCACAGAAACCCACCAGAAAGCTAGCACGATGCCTGAGCCTCCCTCCAATCTCCTGGCCCGCCGTAAGGATCTGCCGCCGGACATCACGGATTTGCTGAAGGCCGTCGAACAACTGCCGCCCGAACACCGGCAAACGATCGCGCCCGCGCTGGGACGCGTCTTAGAAAACACCCAGCGCAGGCGGCGAATCCTAACCACCATCCAAGAAGCGATCAGCCAACTGCGTTTGGACATGAAGTACCTGATGTTCGATCTCGAAGCCACACGCCGCGAACGCGACGCCCTTCGCGACCGGACGAAATAGGCCCACCGCCCCGCAGCCTGCCATCCTTGCGCCGCCTTTTCGTCGTACAGCGGACTGCAGTCCGCTCGGGCGCAATGAATTCCGCCCATCGAGATCGTACCTGCACCGGTAACTTGCCTGATCGACACCTGGTCGCTAGACTCGCGGGAGGATGCAGCCATCTTCCGACGCGGCAAAGTTGCGAACAAACGCGAAATCTCAAATCTGAAATCTCAGATCTCAAATCAGAAATCTCAGATCTCAGATCTCAAATCTGAAATATCAAATCTGAAATCGACCATCTCAAATGCGAAAGTTCTCCAAGTCTCAAGTCGCTCTTGCCACGTGCGTCGTAGCGTTCATGTCGGCTACGTCCTCCGGCTGCTGGTCGCGGTCCGCCGAGGAAGTCGTGGTCTATGCGGCGCTGGACCGCGAGTTTTCGGAGCCGCTGCTGGACGAGTTCCAGCGGCAGACCGGCATTCGAGTGCTCCCCAAGTACGACGTCGAATCGACGAAGACGGTCGGACTGGTCAACGCCATCATCCAGGAGCGGCCCCGACCGCGTTGCGACCTGTTCTGGAACAACGAAATCCTGCACACCTTGCGGCTGGAGAACAGGGGCTTGCTGGCCCCGTGTCCGACCGATCGAGCGGCAGGGTTTCCGCCCGAATATCGCTCGCCGCAGGGAACCTGGTACGGCTTTGCGGCCCGCGCGCGGGTGCTGATCGTCAACACGCAGGTCGTGCCGGAGCCGGACTGGCCGCGCGGCATTGCCGATCTGGCCGATCCGAAATGGAAGGGCCGGGCGGGCATCGCCAAGCCGCTGTTTGGCACCACGGCGACGCACGCCGCGGTATTGTTCGCCCACTGGGGAGAGGACCGAGCCAAGAGCTTCTTCCAAGACCTGAAGCAAAACGTTCAGGTCTTGAGCGGCAACAAGCAAGTCGCCCTCTCCGTTGCTCGCGGTGAATTGGCCTTTGGGTGGACGGACACGGACGATGCGATCATCGAACGCGACAACGGGATGCCGGTCGAGATCATCTACCCCGACCAGGAAGAAGGCGGTCTGGGCGTGTTGTTCATCCCCAATACACTGGCGCTGATCCAGGGCGCGCCCCACGCCCAGGCTGCCCAGCGGCTGGTCGATTTCCTGCTGTCGCCGGAAGTCGAAGCGAAACTGGCCGCCGGCCGGAGCGCCCAATTCCCCTTGAATCCCGCTGTGACCGTCCCTTCGCGGGCCGCCCCCCCGCAACCGCTGCGTCCCATGCCCGTCGACTTTGCCGCCGCAGCCGCCGCCTGGGACTCCGCCGCCGTGTTCCTTCGCGACACGTTCAGCTCGCCATAGCAGGAAATGCCTTGCGCATGTGATCCAGCGGATTCACCCAGGCGGTCCGAACAGCGCATCCTCCAGCACGCGCCACAGACGCAGCAGACCGCCCAGCATCAGCAGGCAGAAGATCATCAGGGCCGGAATGAGCCAGCCCAGCGAAAAGACCATCCGGGCGCGGTCTTCCCAGACGGGACTCCACGTCAGGATCAACAGCAACGTAGCGATGCACAGGTACGGTCCGTAGGGAATATCGCGCCGCCGCGTGAGGATCCATTGGGTCACGGACACCGCCACGGCGACAAACGGCGCCAGGAAGAAAATCATCAGGCAGGCTTGCCAGCCGACGTACGCGCCGATCATCGCCATCAGCGTTACGTCGCCAAAGCCCATGGCTTCCTTCCGCAAGCTGAGCCCCCCCACGATCCGCACGGCCCAGATCAGGCCGCCCCCAAAGGCCAAGCCCACCAGCGACGTCAACAGGGCGTGCCAATGCGGACCTCCCCACAGCCACACGGCGGCCGTCCCGGCACAGCCCGCCAGGGCCAACAGCGGATACAACGGCCACCCGACGAACCGGAACATGCTGACCAAAACGTACTGGAGCCCCTTGATCCATCCGCGCCGCAACGTCGATGTCTTGGGCCAGATCGCCAAGCACCAGCCGGCAAAACAAGCCGCGCCCAGGGCCAGCCCCGGCCAGGCGTCCAGTCGATCCGGCCAGGGATTGGGCGCCGAGAGCCACAGCGGCGCGACTTGCCACGGGCCCCGGATGGTCGCTTGGGCGACCGGTGGAGCCGCGGCGGGGACGAGCGTCATCAGCGCCAGCCCCAGCAAGGCGCCGGGCACCGTGATGGCGTCCGGGATCGTCTTCTCGTCGAAGTCGATGAAGGTCGCGACCAGCATCAGGGCGATCAGAACGACGTGGGCGGCATATTGCGCCAGCAGCAGCGAGGGGGCAAAGGGCGGGCGCACGACGCGCGGCATCAACGCCGCCTGGTCCACCTCCCACCAGTACAGCAGCGCCGCGCCTAACCCGGCGGCGAGTTCGATCAGCAGGGGCCGCACCCAGAAGGCCGGACCGTGCAGCGCCGACTCGCGGCGCAAGCCGAACCAGCCGAGAATGGGCACCAGGTCCCGGCAGCGGCGCGGCGGCGCCCCCGGCGGCGGTTCGGACCAGGGGCTGACGGCGCGGCGCCGCCACGCCAGGCCGTAGATGCCCCGGTTCAGTTGGCCGCCCAACACCGCGCCCAGCACGAAGATCAGCAAGTACAACAAGGGAATCTCCGCCGCCATGCCACGTTTCGCGAAAAGGGGACAGGACCCTTTTGCCGGAACGGCCCGCAGGGGGCTCTGCCCAAAAGGGTCCTGTCCCCTTTTCGCGAAACTCCGTTTAGTCCTGCCACCGGGCGGGTCCGATGGCACGTTTGAGGGCCGTGCGCATCAGGTCCACGGGCGCCGTCTGGCCGGTGAAGTGCTCGAATTGGAGGGCCGCCTCGCGGACCGTGACTTCGACGCCCGTGACCACGCGGCAGCCCACCTCCCGCGCCTGTTTGACCAGCAACGTCTGCTCCGGATTGTACACGGTGTCGACGACGATCATCCCGCGCCGCAAGTACTTCGAGTCCATCGGCGTCTCGTCGACGTTCGGGTGCATCCCGACAGGCGTGGCGTTGATCAGAATGTCCGGGTCCACTTTGGTCCGCTCGTACCACTGCACGGTGCGGCAGCGGAACTTTTCGGCCAGCACCAAGGCTCGCTCGTGGGTCCGTGAACTCAGCACCACGTCGGCGTCGCGGCGTTTCAGCGAATGGGCGATCCCCTTGGAGATGCCGCCGGCGCCCAGGATCAGGGCGACGCGGCCCACCAGGGGCCGGCCCTGCTCCTCTTCGTGAAAGACCGTGTCCAGGGCGTCCTGAAAACCGCGGAAGTCCGTGTTGTAACCAACCACCTCGCGGCCGTCGAACAGCACCGTGTTCGCGGCCCCAATGTTCCGTACCACGCCGTCGGCCTTGCTCAAGTGCTTCAAGACATCGTCTTTGTGCGGAATGCCGACCGACAAGCCCTTGATCTCCAGTTCGGGACATTCGCGAATGAACTCGGACAGATCGTCGCGCGGCACGCGGAAGGGGACGTGGACTTTGTTCAGGCCCAGGCACCCGAACCCCACGTTGTGCAGCAAGGGGCTCATGTTCTGCGCTACGGGGTCGGCGATCACCCCGTAGACCTCCGTGTCCGGGCCGATGCTGTCATAGCGATAGATGTCTCGCATCTCGCGGTAGCTGACCTGGCCGGGCGCCAGCGAACGTTCGTGGTGGAACGAAGCGTACGTGAACGGGGCGCCGAACTTGCCCGCCAGGATCCGCGTCGGCGTGCCGATCTCGCCCATGCAAATGCCAATCGTGGGCACCTTGGATTCGCGCATCAGCCGCAGCATGCGAACGTTGTCGCTGGGGCTGTGCGTCAGCGTGGCAATCTTGATCACGTCGGGATCGAGCCCGCACATCCGCTGGTGAATCTCGTACAAGTCGTCCGGCGTGTCGCGGAAATTGTGGTAACTGATGATCCGCTTCGTCTTGCCGTAACGCGGGATGTCCTTGGCAATGTCCTCCTCCAAATCCACATAATCGGCGCCCTCCACGATGGCCGTCCGCAGCACCGTGATGCGGGCCTGTTCGGTATCTTCCCACTGGCCCCCGTCCTGCTGGCGGCGGCAGGTGATGATGCAGGGACAAGGCCGATCGGTCAGCAGACGCTTCAAACTCAGCCGGCTGCGGATGTAGTCCACGCGGAGTTCGACGAGTTGGATGCCCTGCTCAGCCAGATAACGGTGCTCGGCCAGTATGTGCTTGTGGCGGCCGCGGCCAATGCATACACAGATCATGGTCGGATGCTCTCTCGGGTGAGGCGGATTCGTCCTGGTTTAACCGCACGCGGGTACCCGGCCGCGGTCAAACGACTCGTGGGCAACGTTGGGCTCTATTCTAAGCCCCCCCGCCGCGTTTTTCAATTTCGCTTCCTTACGTTCGTTTGAAGCGTTTGTCCAATTCCTCGCGGGTGAACACCAAGGCGGTCGGCCGGCCATGCGGGCAGTGATGGGTGTCTCGATAGTAATGCCGCTGCTGGAGCAGGGAGGTGATCTCGTCCGGGGTGAGCCGGTCGCCGGCCTTGACGGCCGCCTTGCAGGCGATCATGTGCAACATCTCGTCCAGTAAATCCCGGCGTTGCGGGACGCCGCCGCCGGTCATCAAGGATTCCACGATCTGCCGCAAAACCTCGTGCGGGTCGAAATTGGCCAGCATGGCAGGATAGGTCGACACCAGGATCGTGTCCCCGCCAAACGGCTCGATTTCGATCCCCAACTGAGCCATGACTTCCTTGGCCTCCAACGCCGCGGCGGCTTCGGCCGGGGGCATCGAAACGGGCTCCGGCACGAGCAGACGCTGCTTCTCCAGCGCCCCCGCCAGGACCTTCTCGCGCAGTTGCTCGTACAGGATCCGCTCGTGCAAAGCGTGCTGGTCGATGATCACGACGCCGTCCTCGTCCTCCGTGATCAGGTACCGGTTGTGGACCTGGAGTCCCGCGCTGGACATGGCCGGCGGGCCCATCGGGGCCGGCGACTGCGGCGCGCAGAGCGGATTCACGCCTTGGGCGGCTTCGCGGTGCGGAGGCTCCCCGTGTTCCGCATGGCCCTTGTCCTGGCCAGACGCCG
This sequence comes from uncultured Pirellulaceae bacterium, assembly GCA_964409865.1. GTDB lineage: Bacteria > Planctomycetota > Planctomycetia > Pirellulales > Pirellulaceae > Anammoximicrobium. The sequence goes on along the minus strand of CAYPGE010000067.1, from coordinate 4,679 downwards.
GCCGCAGCGGTTCCCGGATGGCCGCACCGAAGTCGGGAAACGGCCGGAATGGCGGTGCCTGGCCGGCGGCGCGGTCAAAACTCAGCGGCAGCCGGCTCTGCTGCGCCGGCGATGCCGAGGGCGGCCCCGCCGGGACCGCGGGCCTCGCCATTTCAGCGCTGCTCCCCGCGTCCAGGCTCGCCTGGCCGGCCGACGACGGTTTTCCCTCCAGCTGGCCTTGGGCCCATTGGATCAGTTCGTCACGATGTTGGGCGGAACGGGTTGGATCGAGTGCCCCTGCGGGATCGGCGTCGGCAGGCAGCGGCGCCGGTTTGACTCGAGCGGTCAGATCGGTGCTGAGGAATTTCTGCCGCAACGCGGACAGCAGCTGGCTGTAGATCCGCCCGCCGTCCTGAAAGCGGACTTCCAACTTGGTCGGGTGTACGTTCACATCGACCAGGTCGGCGGGCATCTCCAGTCGGAAGAAAGCGATCGGATAGCGGCCGGACAGCAGCAGGCCGCGATAGGCCTCGCCCAGCGCGTGCTGCAGCGAGCGGTCGCGGATGTGCCGCCCGTTGAGAAAGAAATACTGCATGCGGTTGTTCGCCCGGCTGTAGTTCGGATCCGCGACGTAGCCCGTCCAGCGGATTTGCCCGTCGTCGCTGGCCACCGGAATCAGCGACTGGCCGATCTCGCCGCCGAAGAACGTGACGATGCGTTCCCGCCAGCTGTCCACCGCCGGCAGATCGTAGACCGAGCGATCGTTGTGCTGCAGCGTGAAATGGATTTGCGGGTGGACCAGCGCGATGCGGATAAATGCCTCCGTGACGTGCCCCATCTCGGTCTGCGTCGCCCGCAAGAACTTGCGACGCACGGGCGTGTTGAAGAACAACTGCCGGACCTCGACGACGGTGCCCACGGGACAGCCGCAGGGTACGGCCGCGCCGGACTGCCCCCCGCGGACCTCCAGCTGGCAGCCGGCCGGCTCGTCGCGGTGGCGGCTGCGGAGCAGCAAGTGGCTGATTTCCGCAACGGACGCCAAGGCTTCGCCGCGAAATCCCAGCGTCCGCACGTCGAACAAGTCGTCGGCGGTGACGATCTTGCTGGTCGCGTGACTGGCCACCGCCAGCGGCAATTCGTCGGCCCTGATTCCGCCCCCATCGTCGGCGACTCGCACCAGTTCCGTGCCGCCCTTCTCGATCGACACGTCGATCCGCCGCGCCCCGGCGTCGACGGAGTTCTCCATCAACTCCTTGACGACGCTCGCCGGACGCTCGATCACCTCGCCGGCGGCGATCTTGTTGACGACGCTCGATGGCAGCAGGCGAATATCGGTCATGGAATCCGTTCACAAGTCATGGGCACACGCCCCGGACCTACAGATCAAACTTGTCCAGCTTACGATACAAGGTTCGCGCCCCGATGCCCAGGATCCGCGCGGTCTCTTCCCGGTTGCCGTTGGTCAGTTTCAGCGTCTGCTCGATCGCCCAACGTTCGATTTCCGACATGGGCTGCCCGATCAGGCTCGTCGGGCCCTCGCCCGGCACCGATGGCGGCTGCTCGGCATCGGCCAGTTCCGGCGGCAGGTCGTCCACGTCCAGCAGCCCGTCCGTGTCCAGCACCACCATCGTCTCGACGGCGTTGCGCAGTTGCCGCACATTGCCCGGCCAGTCGTAGGAGAACAGCTTGCGGCTGACCGCCGGCGAGATGTTCTTGACCGGGTTGCCGTGGCGTTTGGCAAATTGCTTGCGAAAGTGGTCCACCAAAGGCATGATGTCCTCGCGGCGATCCCGCAAGGGGGGCAGCTGGACCGTGACCACCTTGATGCGGTAGTACAGGTCGCGGCGGAAATCGCCGCGCTCCACCGCTTCCTCCAGATTTCGATTGGTCGCCGAGACCAGACGGACATTGACCTTGATGGGCTTGTTGTCACCGACTCGTGTGATTTGGTGGTCCTCCAGGACGCGCAGCAGCTTGACCTGCGTCGACATGGGCATATCGCCCACTTCGTCCAGGAACAGCGTGCCCCCGTTGGCATATTCGAATGCGCCGATGCGGTCCGTGACCGCGTCGGTGAAAGCGCCTTTGACGTGCCCGAACAATTCGCTCTCGACCAGGTTCTCGGCCACGGCGCGGGCGTTCAACGGCACCACGCGTTTGTTCTTGCGAGGACTGTTCTGGTGAATCGCCTGGGCGATCAATTCCTTGCCTGTGCCGCTTTCTCCGGCGATCAACACCGTAGCGTCGGTTGGGGCGATCCGCTTCAGCCGGTCGATCACCACCTGCATCCTATCGCTGGCGTAGATGATCCCCTCGAAGCCGAACCGTTCGTCCAGTCGCTGGGTCAACTCCAAGTTCTGGCGGCGGAGCCGCACGGCGTCCACGGCCCGCTCGAAGACGGCCCGCAGCCGATTGGACGAGATCGGCTTCTCCAGAAAGTTGAAAGCTCCCTGCTGCATCGCCTCGACCGCCTTGGGGACCGAGGCGTGGCCGGTGACCATCACCACTTCGCAATCCGGCAACAGTTGCTTCGTGCGGCTCAAAATCTCCATGCCGTCGACGTCGTTCATCACCAGATCGGTGACCACCACGTCGTAAACGTTTTCCTGAACCCGCTTTAGGCCTTCGGGTCCGGATGTCGCAATATCGCACTTGTAGCCGATCCGCTCCAGGATCTCCTCGACCGCCAGCGCATGAGCGCGGTCGTTGTCGACGATCAACGTGCGAATCGCCGAACCCGCCGGTTGTTCCGTTTCCAATTCCTTGCTCGTCGTCATGGCGATGATGATACACCACCGAGCCAAAATGGTACAGCATGGGACGGAAAGCAGAATGGCGGCGGGCTTGACAGAAGCGCGATCGCGCCGTGAATCGCGAACTTGTTCGAGACGCCGGACTCACTGGCGCTGCTCGACTGTTCGCAGTTCGATCTCGCCGACGCCCATCCGGTCGTGGTAGGCGGAGCGGGTGATCTCCAGCCGCACGGCATCCGTCACGACCGGCTCAAAAACGTGCCTCACCCAGCCCGCTTCCCGGTTGTCTTTCACGGCGACAACGGGCTTCCATGCGCCGTCCGCCCGGACGGCGACCGTATAGTCCAGGCTCCGGTAATGGCCGGGGTTGAGCTGGTGAAAGAGCACGACCCGGTCGAGGCGGGCCGGTTCGGCCAGTGTCAGCTCAAGCCAAGCGAGCTTGGGGGCATTTCTCTGGGTGAGCCAGTAGCCTTCCGGCTCTTGGACGTTGCCGTCCACCGCCTTGGCGGCCGACCAACCGCGGCTCGGGTCCTCATCGCTGGCCGTGATCTTGGCGATCTCGATCTTCCGGCCACAGCGGGCCTCCGCCTCGCGTCGCCGGAGTTCTTCCTGTTTCTCTCGTTCGGCTTGCTCGTGGCGGTCGAGATAGGCGATCATCCGGTCCCATCGCACGTGGCCTGCGGGCGTGGCAGCTTGGCGAGCGGATTCGGACAGGCTGCGCGCCTGGACGAGATTCTCGATGTTCTCGCGGTCCTTGGCGGTGCGGACCAGCGGGATGATCTCGAGCAGTTTTCGAGCCGGCTCGGCGCCGCCGTAGAGCCGGCCCAGTCGCTGTTCGACGAACTCGTCGATCGTCATCTCCGGATTCCAAAGAAAGGCTTCCCAGGCCAGATAGAACAGCTCGGCGTTGGGCCGCTGGGAGGACAGTTCTCCGTAGGTGTCGAGCCCCTCGAATCCGGCCGCCGCGGCGTCGCGGCAGATGTCGCGGACCGCTTCCAGGTAGAAGTCATCTTCCGTGTGAGTCGAGCTGTTGCACCAGTGCAGGTAGCCGACGTTGTGCCGCGCCATCGGCCGGATGTCGGCCGGCCAGCGCCGCGCCATCCCGGTAAGCGTCCATTGGCAGAGGGCGTCGTCCGGGATCAGCGACAGGAACCGCGGCGGATCGGTCATCATCTCGGCCGTGTAGCCCGTGTACGTGGCGTAGCTCAGCCAGGCGTCGGGGGCCAAACCGCGCATCGTCTTGAGCGTGACCATGTGCGAAATGGCCATGTCCTTGTAGTAGTCGGGCTCGTCGGACTGGATCGCCGCGCGGGCCTTCCGGCAGTCGTCACAATAGCAGACGAAGAAGTCGCCCATCTCCAGGTTCACGCCGCCAATCTGGAACGTCCGAAAAAGCCACTGGGCGCCCTCATCCAGCCAGTCCTGGTTGGCTTTCTTGGAGGGACAGGGGGCATTGCGCGGGCGACCATTCTTCTCCACCGCTCTCAGTTCCGGGTGGGCGGCGATCCAGGTATCGGCGTTGTACGGGTGATCGCCCTCAAAGTAGTAACCCGCGTAACCGCTGGTGCCCACGCCCGGCAGAATCCTCACGCCACGGTGGGCTGCATAGCGGCACAATTCCTGCGACGCGGCGACGCCTCCGTGGGTGTCTCGCAAGAATCCCCAGACGATCAGGCCGTTGAACTTGTGATCGGCCATGTAGTCGATGCAGTTCTTGAAGTCGATGAGAAAAGCCTCGGGCCGCTTGCTGAACGTGCCGCCGCCGCCCATGACGTTGCCGGCGCGACCGGGACCGCCCCAATCCATGCGATGGTCCCAGTTCCAGAACCAGCGGTACTTGTGGCGCGGAATCTGCCGCGTATCGAGCATCGGCACGGAAACGCTGGTGCCCTGGCGCTGGAGGTGCCAGTTGATCAAGTCGGCCACGGCATGGATGGCCCCGTCGCG